>DATHCE010000089.1:0-5766 GCA_035319685.1 Bryobacteraceae bacterium
CAGCGCCGGATTTCGACCCTGAACTCAACTTGCATCGAGCCAGGCAGGACGCGGCTCAAAGAGAATGCGTATGGAAGCCCGGGTCGGAAGGGAAACGAATTTATGTTGACAACGCCAGCCGTCTCATGGAAGCGCACTACCTATTTATGCGCCGCGCTGATGCGCTCGATGGTGACGCCGATCAATTTCACGGGATCGACGGGTTTTTCGCCGTGCACGGGAGCGTGGCTGATCATCGAGACGACATCCTGACCGGCGACCACGGTGCCGAAGATCGTATACTTGCCATCCCAGGACGGCACGGGTTCATCGGTGATGAAGAACTGGCATCCGCCGCTATCGGGATTGCCGGTATTCGCCATCGCCAGACGTCCGGGCGCGCTGAAGCGCAAGCCGGGTAGAAATTCATCGCGGATGGTGATGCCGCAGTTGTGCGCGCTGGTGCCGGTGGGATCGCCGGACTGAATCATTTGGCCGGAAATGACGCGATGGAAGGTGACGTGGTCATATAAGGGACGCCGCACCATCGCTCCACTTTTCGGATCGCGCCAGGGTTTTGTGCCTTGCGCCAGCGCGACGAAATTGGCGACGGTAACAGGCGTGTATTTTTCATAAAGCATGGCCGTGATGGCGCCCTGCGACGTGTTGAAGATGGCGTAGAGTCCCGGCTTGAGCGCGGGCGGATTTTGGGCCGCGGCGAGCGCCGCAAGAGAAATGAAAATAGCGAATCGATACATGGCTCTCACTGGTTTATCAGAAATGTCGCGGTCGATTCGAAGAAGGCTTTGAGAATTTGCTCCACTTGCGGAGGGAACCCTGCTTCGCCGATCGCGGAACTCATCAATTGGATCCATCGATCGCGGGCCGCCTGATCGATCGGAAACGCCGCGTGACGCATGCGCAGACGCGGATGGCCGCGTTGTTCGATATAAGCGGGCGGTCCGCCGAATCGAAAGATCAGAAAATCGCGAAGCCGCGTTCGCGCGCCCTCGAGATGGCTGCGCGGATACATGGGACCCAGAACGTCGTCAGCGGGAACCTGCTGGTAAAATCGCGCGGTCAGACGATCGAATCCGTCGGCGCCGATTGCGGAATAAATTTCGTGTTCTTCCACCTGGGTCGATGGTACCGCGATGGTATCAGGGCCGGGCGGCGCGGGCGGCCATGCGGGCAGACGATATCGTCAAACCACTGGTATTTGATTTGGAATTTGACTAAGATTGTACTCGACTTGTTTTTCCCGGGATCGAGGCGTTATGACCAAGACCATTCTGATTCTGCTTCTGGCGTTCGTGGTTTTTATTGCGGTCGGCTCGGTGATTGATCCGGCCGCACACCCCGAAACAAATTCGCGATGGTTTTACGTGACGCATCCCTACATCGCGTTTCGCACCTATAGCGTGGCGCCGGTGGTGGTTTACCGGCCTTACTACGTCGCGCCGGTCTATCCGGTTTACACCGTGTATCCGGTATACACGTATCAGTATTGGTACAACCGTTTTGCGGGACCGCAAAAGCCGGTAATCGACACCAGCCAGAGCGGGCAGAGCGGGCAGAACAGCCAGAACAGCCAGGAGCTCAAGAAGATCGGCGCCGATCAACTGACCAAGTAGCGGCTCAAATACTGATCACCGGACAGGGCGATTCGCGCAGAATGGCATTAGCGTTCTGGCGGAGGTGCGCCGCGACTCCCGCGCCGCCGTGGCGCCCGATGACGAGCAGGTCCGCGGCGAATTGCTTGGCCACTTCGGAGACGACCGTCGATGGTTGACCCGAGACAATGAAATTGGCGGCCTTACAGCCAAGCGACGCCTCAAGCGTGGCCAGGCTGGCCTTGGCCTGCGAGATGATCGCGGCCGCGTACTCCTCATCGAGATAATGCGCCGGCGCCGCGGCTTCGACTGCCGGAGCGGCGTGGGCGATTCCAAGTTCGGCCGAGTATTCGCGCGCCAGGGAATCGGCCCACCCCAGCACCTTGCCGCTCTGCTCCTCCAGATCCACCGCGCACAGCACCTTGCGGATGGTGATTTTTTCGAGCGGCGGGGCCTTCTCGGCGTGAATGTCGGTCCACAACGGACAATCGAGCTCATGAAGGACCTTGGCGGTCACCGAGCCGAGGAACAGGCGGTTGTACAGACCCACGCCATGGGTCGGCATCATGACCAGATCCGGCTTCCAGGAACGCGCGATTTCGATGATTTTCGCGGCCGGGTCTCCGGTAACGCAAACGCGCGCGGGATTGAAATATTTCAATTCCTCGCTTAGGAATTGTTGCAGTTCGGAGTTGCGGAAGGGCTCGATTTCATCGGCCAGAACGCGCACTCCGTCGTTCACGACGTGCAGCAGCATCAGTTCGGCCTCGAACCGGCCGGCGAAAGCCTCGACGTACCGCGCCGCCCCGACGGCCCGATCGGAAAAGTCGATCGGGAAAAGAATCTTTTTGATGACCATAAGGCAGCTCCCTTCGGGCATGCCGCACTGATCAGCGTGCACGTGGCCGACCAGTCAACCGCATGGCTCCAGAATCAATCAATGTTGTGAGGCGAAACGGGAAGAATCGCGCCAATTCCCGATGCGAAATGCGCCATATCGCGCTGTCAGCAGAAGCCTAGCTCGATCAGCCGGGCGACGATCCGCTCGACCGCTGTTTCGGGAGTTTCGGTGTCGGCGTGGATGGTCAGCTCGGGATCGGCCGGGGGTTCGTACTCGGATTGAAGACCGGGAACGGTTCCCGCGCGGGGTTGCCCTCCTGGATTGTGCAAAGCCCGTTCATAAATGCCTTTCGGGTCGCGAGCCATGCAGATTTCAAGCGGGCAGGCGACATAGATCTCGGCAAAGCGCGGAACCCGCGCGCGAGCGCGATCGCGATACGCGCGCCGTTGCGCGGTCGCGTCGAAGATCACCGGCACGCCGCTTTCGGCAAACAGCGCGCCCAAATCCGCCATCTGTTGATAGAAGAGGTCGCGCTCCTGCTCGTCGTATCGCGGATTGGGCGTCAGGATCGTTCGAAGCGCATCGGATTCGAGCACGACCGCCTTCACGCCGCGCTCGGCGAGTGCATCGGTCAGGCGCGCGGCGATGGTCGACTTGCCGGAAGAGGGAAGCCCGGTGAGCCAGATCGCGAATGCGGGTTCAGGATCAAGGGCCACAGTATTCATTTACCAAAGAGGGGTCGAAGCGCGGCGCACGCAGCACGGCTTGAATGAAGTAGAGCAGTTTGGCGCGCACGCCGGGCGCCAGATCGGGATACCAGACCGGGCTGGCCATCACCAATCCCCGAAAGGCGCAATACGGCGCGGCCACTTCCAGAATTTCGCGATCGCCGGTCTGGTCGAGATAGCGATGCCAGAAGCGCTCGAACAGATATTCGAACCATCCGGCCAGCTTGCCTGTGTGCTGCAAGGAGAAAAACAGATAGTTCAGCGTGAGACACACTACGTCATCGGCGGGATCGCCGAACTCGCCGCGGGAGCGGTCGAGCAGCGAAAAATGGGTACCCTCCTGGAACAAAACGTTCCATGGATGAAAATCGCCGTGAATCTTGCGCAGCCGGTGCGCGTAACGCTTCAGCCGCCAGCGCCAGGCGATGCATTGATGCTCGATATCCTCGAGCGCCTGCGCGCTGATCAGCGGATCGGGCGGATAGGAGTCGGCGAGCCCCATGATGCACTCGCCGTGGCCGACCAGCTCGCGAATCCTGCGGATGTAGAGTCCGGGATGATGGACGGGGGTTTTGTGAATTCCGGCGAGATAATCGCAAAGCGCGTCGGAGCGCGCGACATCGAGGCCGGCGAGCGCGTCCCGGTCGCGCAACCGTTCGAGGTCCGCGGCGTAGGGACTTCCATCCGCATATTCGGTGAGCAGGCAAAATTCCTCAACGCCGCCAAGCGGGATCAGGCGCCCGTCTTTTTCGAATCCTCCGACGTCGAAGGAATGGATGTGACGGGGAAGCCGGTTGAACGCGCGGTGCTGCCACAAAAGAACCTGGGCGCGATCCGCCATGTTTTCATGCCCGAACGGACCGGGATGCATGGTGTGCAGCACGGCGCTCTGGGAGCGGCCGGAAATTTCAAAATCGATCCGCAGAGGCACGCCGTAACCGTATGTTTTTTCCGCCGCACTGTCGGGCGAGCTACCGAGCGGCCTGACGGCGGTGACGACAACGTCTTGTTTCAGAACCGATTCGAGGTACTGCGCGATCTGTTCCGTCTTCGGTTCCGGCATGGGCAAACAGGTGAGTGCATTTCAGATGCCAGGTTGATTGCGCGCGGCCCCGCCATAACGAGTCTCTGTGAGATCCCGGCGATTCACCTCCGGCATGACTGCCGGGGCTTGTGGACGCGCTTCCCGTTCAACAAGATCGGCAAGCCCCGCCAGCGACGGCGGGGTTGAAAGGCGAGTTATCACGCAAACTCTAACTGGCAGGCTGTGCATTGGTAGTGTCCTAGGACACTACCTTTGCATTTGACGAAATCATGGATGAAAATGGCTCATCATTATGGATTCCTCGCGCAGAACATTTCTGATGGCCGGCGCCGCCGCGGCATCGAGAACGATGTTTTCCCAATCCGCGGATCTCGCGGCCCTCACCGTCAAGCGGGCTTCCGAGATGCTTCGCGCCAGGAGCGTCTCGCCAGTCGATCTGACCGAGGCTTGTCTCAAGCGCATCGAAAAATACGACTCTTCGATCCACGCGTTTATCACCGTCACCGCCGAGCAGGCGATGGCCGAGGCTCGCGCGATCGAAGCCGAGCAGCACAAAGGACACTGGCGCGGCCCTCTCCACGGCATCCCGATCGCGCTCAAGGACAACATCGATACCGCCGGCATCCGCACCACCGCGGCGAGCGAACTGTTCAAAGATCGCGTTCCCACCGCCGACGCCGAGGTCGAGCGGCGATTGAAGCAGGCCGGCGCGATTCTGGTCGGAAAGCTCAACATGCACGAGTTCGCTTACGGGACCACCTCGACCGTGACGTATTTCGGAGCCGTACATAATCCGTGGGCGCGCGATCACATCGTTGGCGGATCGTCGGGAGGCTCGGCCGCGGCCATCGCCGCCGATCTGGCTCTGGCGACACTGGGAACGGACACCGCGGGTTCGGTTCGCATTCCTTCTTCTTATTGCGGCGCGACCGGATTGAAGCCGACCTATGGACGCGTGAGCATTCGCGGCGTGATTCCGCTTTCCTGGTCGCTCGATCACGTGGGTCCGATTTGCAAAACAGCGGAGGATGCGGCGATTCTACTCAACGCGATCGCCGGTTACGACCCGCTTGACCCAACTACTGTCAATGCTCCGGTGGCCGATTACACGCGGGCAATGAAGATGCCGGTGTCGAAACTGCGCCTGGGCATTCCGCGCGCGCCGTTCTTCAATTCGCTCGATCCCGAGGTGGAAAAATCGGTTGGCGCCGCGATCGAAGCGCTGCGCAAAATGACCGCGAGCATCGCCGACGTGCAGTTTCCAACCTCGACGGTGCAAGGCCAGATTCTCGGGCCCGAAGCCTACGCCTATCACTCGAAATGGATCGCCGAATCGCCCGAGTTGTATCAGGGGCAGACGCGCGCGATTCTTCAAAGGTCGGCCGATACGAAAGCAGGCGCGTACGCGGCTGCGCTTCACGAGCTCGCCATCGAGCGCCGCCAGATCGCGAGCTTTTTTGCGAACATCGACCTGCTGATAACGCCCACCATGCCCAACGCGGCGGCGAGCATCGAGGAGAGCGCGAAGCGAAACACAGCCAGTGTTCGCAACACCTCGCC
>DATHCE010000090.1:0-8894 GCA_035319685.1 Bryobacteraceae bacterium
CAGCGCCGGATTTCGACCCTGAACTCAACTTGCATCGAGCCAGGCAGGACGCGGCTCAAAGAGAATGCGTATGGAAGCCCGGGTCGGAAGGGAAACGAATTTATGTTGACAACGCCAGCCGTCTCATGGAAGCGCACTACCATAAATAATGAAGGACAAACACAAATAGCGATACACTTACACTAAGGAAGCGCGACCTCTCTTATGTTCAAGCTATTTCGGGTCATTTCGGCCGCTGTGGCCGTTTTGACGATCCCGTTCTTGGCGCGGCCGGATTCCGTCATTCTTGCTCGCGCATTCCCGGCCGCCGCCGGCGATGTTTACTCCGTCACCGTTTCCATCGCGCATCCCGAGCGCTTCACCAACGGACAAATCCGCGTCGAGATTCGCGACCCGCAAGGCGTCGTCGCGGCCAAAATTCTGCATCCCTTCGATCTCGACTTTTCCGCCAACATCAAGCCGCGAGCGAACCAGATTCACGTGAACCTCAGCCCCTCGTCGGTCAACTTCGCGGATCTGGTGACCATCGACGTGAAACCGGTGAAGCTTTCGGGCGCGGCCGTCATCGCGGCGCTCCCCAACAGCACCTGGCAGCAAGCGCAAACCGTCGAGCTCGGGCAAACGATTTACGGAACCGCCGACGAGCGCCCCTATGTTCCCTCATCGCCGGAGACGGCTTACGCCGATCTGGTCGCGGGATTTCAATGGTTCAAATTTACGGCCACCGGCCCCGAGCCCGTGCTCGCGCATTTCGATCTCGAAACGCCCGATCGCGACGTCCCGCCCGACATCGACGTTTTCGTACATTCGTCCGATGGAGCGCCCGATGGAATCGAGCCGTATCGCGAAGGAGCCTCCGCCTACAATCCCGAAGCGACCCAGAATTATCCCGGCCTGAGCCCGTTCAGAACACGCATTTTACATCCCGGCAAAACGTATTATCTGCGCGTCGCCGCGAACCATCCCGAATACACGCTGCGCACGTCGCTCTACCCCGTGCCGCCCTATCGCGATCCCAAAGATGCTGTGGTCGCCGGCATGGATTATCTCATCGCGCTCGGCGACGCCTGGCACGCCAACACTCCTCGCCGCGGCGCGATCGCCATGCGGAATACCATGCCGCACGCCGAGCCATCCGCCTGTATCGCGTGTCATCCGACCCAATTCACCGTGCGTGGATATTTGACGGCGGTCGAAAATGGCTACGCGATCCATCATCCCGCTCAACTCCGTTTCTTGACCGAGCGTCTGGCAAATAATCCTCGCCCGCTGTATGGTCAGGACGCCGACTGGGCGCGCGTGATTTTCTCCGCGCGAACCGTTTCGAGCCGCGTACCGCTTCTGCTCGACATAACCCGCCGTTTGACGCCCGAACCAATCGACGCGAAAGATGTGGAGCGCGGCTACGCGGAATATCTCAACCTGCACTACGGCGATCTGAAAACGCTGCCCGGCGATGAAGCCGACGGCAGCTTGCCCATGGTCAGCAAGTTCGAGATCGGATACCAAAGCTGGCAGACCTACGGCTTGATGGCGCGCGACTTCCCCGAAGACCCGCAGTGGTCGCGCCGTCGCGATGAAGTTCGTTCCATGATCCTCGCGGCGAAGCCGGAAAACGTAATCGATCTCGGCTGGAAGATCACGGCGCTCGCGAAAATGGACCTGCGCGCGGATTCTTTGGCCAACACTTTGATTGACGAACTCTATTCCTGGCAGGACGATAAAGGCCGGTTCCCGTATCACTTCGATCGGCGGGAAACTCCCGCGGATTTTATCACCTATCAGGCGATGTACGCGCTCGCAGCGGCGGGCCGCCGGCCGGAGACCGACTCGCGCCTGCGGAAAACGGTCGAGTATGCGCTGGCCCAACAGCGCACCGACGGGAGCTGGCAGGGCAATCCTGTATATAAAGGATTCGACACGCCGTTCCGCGATACGCAATTCGCGGTCATGGGGCTGAGCACGCTCTATCATCCGCATCCCGTCGAGCAAACGGCTGGCCCGTTGCGAACCGGCGCGCTCGATTCCCTGCTCGCGGATCTAGATGCCGGAGCCGGAACCGCGGACCAGATTCGCACCGTGTTGAAACAGAGCCCGTGGCCGCAGGCGCGCAGCGCGGCGGCGGGGCGCTTAAGTGACCTTGCTTCGCTTGCGGCGCTCACCGCTGCCCTCGGCGACTCGAGTAAAATCGTGCAACGATCCGCCGCCTTGTCGCTCCGCAGAATCGCGATGAATCGTCCGCGCGGGGTAGCGCCTGCGGTGGTCGCGGCGCTCGGCTCCGATGACGGCCGCGTTCGATGGGGCGCGCTTCGCATTTTCGCCCAGGAGTTTCGCTCGCTCGCGAGCGACGCCCTCCTGCTCTCCGCTCTCGAACAGGATCTCGCGCGCGACCCGCTCGCGCAGAATCGCTTTCAAGCCGCGAACGCGCTGTGGCGATGGTATCAGTGGCATCCGGAACAATGCGGATCACTTCTGGATTCCCTGGCTCGGCAGCTTGGCCGGGAGTCCGATTCGTCGGTGCGCCGCGGGCTGATCGAAAGCGTGTACAACGTGCTCGACGAAAACGCCGGACAGATGGAAGCCTGGGAGCGCGCCATGGCGTCTCCCGAAGAGCAAAAGAAAACCGATGCCGCGTTTCATCGCGTCGTCGCTGGACAGGCCGCGATCCTCGCGCGGAACCTGGAATCCGGAAATCGCGATCAGCGAATCGCTTTGCTCACCGCGCTGTGGGATTTTCACCTACGCCACATGGCCATCCCTGACGACAACCGCGAAAAAGTCGACGTGATTCTGCCGTCGTTCCTCGCCGATTATTCAAGCGGCGTTCCGCGGCTGCACGAACCCGATTTTCGCTACGCGCCTTACGAAGAAACGGCCGAGTTCCGCTATCGCGCCCTGAATGATTTTCACGTAACGCGGCTCGGCAACGATGCCGATCTTCCGCATTTGTTCGCCGATTCCGGCGTCGCGCTCGAACAGGCTTTGTTGAAATGCCTCCAAGGGGCCGATGCGGAGATGACCATCGAAGTCATCAAGGCGTCGAGCGTTCTTGGCGAAGCGGAAACGCCGCGCTTCACCGAAGCGATGCTCGTCTTGCTCGAATCGCCCGACCCGCAAATCCGCGCGGCGGTGAAATACGTGTACGCCAATCATCAGCGCGGACGATTGACGCTCGGTTCGCCGGACGATCCGGACGCTTCGCTCCAGAAACTCCTTGCCCGTCTGATCGATTCGCGCCGGCCGGATGTGCTCGAAGTCGTGTTGCCGATGCTTGCCGAATTGCCGGTCGCGAGCGCCTTCACTCGCGATCAGGAGCTCGCCTGGAGCGTCGAAAAACTGGTGCGCGACGACCGGTCTCCGGCATTCGCGTCCGTACTTCGCGCCGCCGCGGTCTTCCCCAGCATCGCCGATTCGCCCTTGATGCGCACGGAAATTCTGCGCGCCTTAACCGGGGCCGATTACGATGCCGCGCAAGCCGCCGTCGACCTGGTGCTCTCCCGCTACATCACCGATCCCACCACGAACGAACTGGCCCGCCAGTTCATCGACGCCATGGATGTGCGCGAACGTTCCATATTTCTGGATAAACTCGATCCTTCCAAATTTGCCCTCCGTCTGAGCGCGCTCAGCGCCTATCGCGGCTCCGGCGAGCCGGCTCCCGACGACGACAATCTCTTTTCGAGCCGCGTCGTTCGCGACGCCGTCGACCAAAGCCTTTTGAGTACTGAGCCGATGGTGCGCGCCGCGGCGCTCGACCTGGTTCATTCCCAGCCGAAGCTTCGCGAGACGCTTCACGCGCCCGAAACCGCGCCCGCGCGCGGCCGTCCCGATTACGATTTTTTCGTCGCAAAAATTGAGCCGATTCTCGCGCGCCCCGGATCGGACGGCAAGGCTTGCGTGATGTGTCACGCTTCGCATGCCATCTTCAAGCTGCGGCTTCCGGGCGCCCCCAATGCGGCCCGCGAGAATTATGCCAACGCCCTCAAAGTCATCGACACCGCCGAGCCTCGCAAGAGCCTGCTGCTGATCAAGCCGACGCGCCCCAACGACGCGGCCGGCGACGCCAATCTTTATCTGGCCACGCACAACGGCGGCGAGCGCTGGCCCGGCGACGAATCGAGCCCCGAATATCAAACCATCCTCGAATGGATCCGCGGCGCCAAACAATAAGCACACCCTGTTAAAGGCGGCGAATTAAAAGGGGACAGCTGTCCCCTTTTTTTCAACAAGCTCCTAGAACGTGATTCGCGCGCCCACTTGGAGCGCCCTTGGCCCGCCCGATCCGAACGTCTGCAGCGCGCGCGAGGTTGGCTGTCCGAACGTGTTCGCCTGGGCCTTGCCCGCCGCCGCCAGCGGATTCAGCACGAAGCTGTAGCCGGAAAGGTTCGCGATATTCAACACGTTGAACGCTTCGCCAAAGATCGCAAGCTTGTAACGTTCCTTGTAGGAGAACTCTTTGGTGATGCGGATGTCCTGATCGAAAATCGGCGACCCGAACTGGAAGTTGGTCGGCGTATAAAGCTGCGGGAGCGTCGAGCCGCGCGCGTCTTTCGTGCCTGCGATGTTGGCGTTCCAGTAGGCAATGGCGGCGGTGAGCTGCGATTTCCCGCAACTGTACGCAAAGCAGGCGTATTGCAGGTTCGGAACCGCCTCGGTGAGCGGGTAACTGGTATTGCCCGATCCGTTCAGGTCGTAACCGGATATGGTGGGACTCACCGGCGTCCGGCTGATCAGCGAATTGTTGAGGCTCAACTGGAAGCCCCACGGCAACTGCCCGATCGCCGCCAGGTTGAAATTCTGCTTCGCCAGGTTCGGACCGTAGCCGTTGCGCAGATCGTCCAGATCGATCGCAGCGATGTTCAGCTCTTTTTGCAGCGCATACGAAGCCGTGAACTGGTAGTGGTGCGACAGGCGCTTTTGCAGCTTCACCAGCAATCCGTCATAAACCGTGCGCCCTTGCACGTCCCAGAACGTGATCGAGCCGGTCGAGCATTCCACGCCCAGCGTGAAATCGGGCGAGGTCGGGCAGCTCGGAATCACCGGCGTCGCCGTCGGCTTGCCGTTGACGCTGGTGTAGCGCGCCGTGCGATTAAAATCTTCTTCGCCGAGCAGCACGTTTTCAAACTGCCGCCGCGCCCAATCCGCCGTGACCACCATGTCGTGGCCCAGGTCGCGCTGCACCCCGATCGAGGTCTGATAGCTGCGCGTCAGCGGCGAGTGGGGCATGTACATCTCGATCGCCGACTTCGACAAATCGATTCCGTCCACTGTGAACGGACCGCTGGTAATCGCGGGTTTCGACGGGAACTCCGCCAGGATATTTGGCAACTGTGCGTTGTAAATCTGAATGTATTGCCCGAGGGTCATGTTGGTCAGTTGCTGCAACGGCAGGGGAGCGCCGACCGGAATGGCCTGGTTGGTCGTAAAGTCGAACAGGTTCGGCAGCGTGTTCGTGAAAATGCTGGCGCTCAGATTGGTGCGTCCATCTCCGGGAGGGCCCAGCGCGAAGCCTTCCTTGAACTGCTGATAGATCGATTGCGTGTCCCAGTAAATGCCCGCGCCGCCGCGGATTACCGTCTTGTTGTCCTTGAACGGCGACCACGCGAATCCGACCACCGGCGAGAAATCCAGGTTGTTCACCGCGGTGTCCTTGCCCACCGCTCCCTGTCCGATGATGGGAGCCAGGAACTGCGGATACGGCAAGTCGGTGTACCACAGCCCGCTCTCGCGGTCGTAACCGAGGCCGACGTTGAGGGTCAAATTCGGCCTGATTTTCCAGGTATCCGCCACCCACGGATGCGAGCGCCAGTTGTTCCGCGATTGCCCCTGCTGATAATAGCCGGGGAAGGTCGGGTTGCCCACCGGAACGCCCGCATAAATCGCGGCCGTCGGATTGTACACCGGAAGATTCAACAGGTCCTGTTGCGTCACCACCTTGCTGGGTAAATTCGGGAAGTAGGTGGCCAGATTGGCCGCCGATACGGCAGCCTCCGTCGATTCCACCGAATAGACGTAGGTGCAGCCGAGCGTACAGGCATCCCAGCCCTTGTTGATCGTGTCCATCACTTCTTCTTCGATGCCGAAGCGTAGCCGGTGCGATCCCTTCTGCCAGCTCAAGGTGTCGTTCAACTGGATGGCGCGCTCCTGCCGGTTCTGCGGACCGTTGTCGTTCGATCCGCCGTAGAAGGTCGCCGATCCCACCATCGAGACGATCGACGGAAGCCCGACGCCGATGCACGGCGGCTGGCAATTCGCCGCTCCGGTCAGCCCGTCGTTATTCTGCCAGAAGTGCCAGAACCCGCGAGCATCGTTCACGATGGTCGGCGAGAGCGTCGTGGTAACGCCGACGACGCCCTGGTCGGCCCAGTTCTTATTGGTCGACCAGCTCGACGGAATCGGCTGCACGCCGCCATACGGGCCGACCGCGTAGTTTCCGTCGTGGGAGAAGCGCGCAAACAGCGAATTCTTCGCGTTGAGCTGATAATCGACGCGGCCGGTAATCAGATTCTGAGTGTACGGGCTGGGAAAATTTCCGTTCAGAGCTTGCAGCGACGGCAGGTCCTGCTGCTCGGCATAGACTTGCGTCTGCGCCAGGTGCTCATAGTTGAAATAGAAGAACGCCTTGTCCTTTTTGATCGGCCCGCCCAGCCAGAATCCGGGATCCTTGCGGGCGAAAAACGGATGCAGGTTGATGGCGCTGCGGGAAAGCCCCGGGTATGCCGCCATATTGTGGTCGCGATAGAAAAAGTACGCGCTGCCGTGAAAATCGTTGCTGCCGGACCGCGTGACGATGTTGATCGATCCGACCGAGGTGATGCCGGTCGCGTTGTCGAAGTTCACCGTCGACATCTGGAATTCCTGGACCACCTCCTGAGAGAAGTTGATCGAAACCGCGCCCGCGCCCGGCTCCATCTCGTCGTTCACGTTGCCGCCGTCGATGGTGAACAGCGTGCGTCCGCCCATGCCGAGCGTGGTCACGGTCAACAGCGAATTGAACTGAGCCTGCGATCCCGCGCCGATGGTGACGCCGGGCTCCAGGCTCGCCAGTTGCAGGAAGTTGCGCCCGTTGAGCGGCAGATCCTGAATGGTGTTGCGCGCCACCACGCCCGCAATCGCGTTGCTCTCATAGTTGATCTGCGCCGTCGCCGCTTCCACGTTGACCACTTCTTTGGCTTCGCCGAGCGTCAACGCCATATCTACCGTCGTCGTCGTTCCGGCGGTGACCAGCGCGTCCCGCACCAGCGTCTTGAATCCCTGCATCTCGACGCGAACCTCGTAGTCCCCGGCGTTCAGCGCCGGAGCGCTATACAGCCCGTCCTGATTGGCCGTGGCGGTGCGCGCGGCGCCGGTGGCTTTGTTCGTGACCGTTACCGTGGCATTCGGGATCACCGCGCCGGATTCGTCTTTAATGCTTCCGGTGATGGTGCCCGTGGGGGTCTGTGCGTGCACGGGCAGTTCCGTCCATGCGATCGCGAGTGTCAAGAACACTGACGCGACAAGGCGTTTCGACATATCCCTGTTACTCCTCAAACAAACTTGGTTAAAAGATTCCGCTGGGAGCGTTGGGTAATTCTATTAAAAAATTGATTCCATGTCAATCGAAAAAGGTGGAAATTCACCGATCGGCATAGAGTGAAAAGGCACCACTAGCACGCAGTTCTCCTGCGCCCTGGACAGGGCTTACCTGCTGCTTTGCGCTACGTGGAACGGAATCCGGTGCGGGGTGGGATCGTGGAGCCAGCTGGTCCCTCAACCAGGCGGCCGCCCAGCGAAATCACCACCCGCGAATGCTGTCGCGGCCGGGCAGGTTGGACGATTCGATGGCGAATAGATGGAAACACGCGGGCTGTCCCCGGTTTTACCAGTTTTACGCCAGTTTTACGCAGTTTTATGCGCATGTGCGTTAACGGGCTGGCCGCCCCCGCTGCGAGATCACTCCGAGCGTAACGCGCGGATGGGTCGATCCGGACAGCTCCGATGCGCCGGTGCCAGAGCCGCGGCAAGCGCCGTCACTATCAGGGTGATTCCTGCTGTTGGCGCATCTCCCTGTGACGCACGGCCCGCCTTGGTCTCCTATCGACAGGAGCATTTAATGTACGTCGCAATTGATCCTGTTGAGCACAGCGTTTGCGGGCTAGCCGGTGGCATCCATCGGGACTACCGCTCTGAAGTCGTGCGGGTGGAAGAACTGGGTGGGGGCTTGCGGCGCGTCCATTGCCGGTTGACGGATGACATGGCAAAGCCGGAAGGCGCACGCCGCAGACCAACGTAACCCGCCAGGATGCTCTCCCTCTTAGACTGGGGTTTTTCTCAAATTGAGCTCGCGTGCGGCGGCGACAACTGTGCACCAGAGCGGTGTGTGAATCTGACTCTCTCGAACCGGCGCGAAGTAACTGTGGAATCGCCGGGATCTAAGACGCACAGTTGACGAACCTGTCGCCTACAAGCATCGGCACCGCAGAACTTACCCCATATTCAGAGGCCAGCTCGACATCGCAGCGGAGCCCACCCTCCACAAGTTCCCTGCCCGACCCGCAGCGGGACAGCGCATCCGCCAGATCACCGCGAAAGCGTTCGAATGCCGCAACGGCCAGCTCTGCCTCTGGCGACCGTCGGCCAGTGAGCAACGACAACACTGCCCCGGCTCCGATCCAGTCCTCCAAGCACGGACGGAGCGTGTCGTCATCCCAATGCTCTCCCGCCGGAATCACGGCGACCCGTGCGGCAGATCTTGCCACGTGTGCGGCAGCGGCGGGTGCATTCCGAAAACATGCAGTGAAGGTTGGAATATGATTCACGCTGAGACAGAGGGTGCTTCCGTTTGGGGACGGCAGAACCAGAGCGGTACCGGCCGGGATCGCCCGAACAGAAGCAGGCGAAAGAGAATACGCAAC
>DATHCE010000091.1:0-8353 GCA_035319685.1 Bryobacteraceae bacterium
CGCGCCAGCGCTCGCTGATCGAACGCCCCCGCATCGATCGGCCCGTCGAGCGCCGCCACGTCGCCGCAATTTGCCGGCTCGGCCGACCACTCCGTGATCATTTCCCCGGTCACCTCGGGGTGAAATTGAATCCCGTACACGTTGCGCCCGTATCGATACGCCTGATGCCGCGTCTGTTCCGACCAGGCGAGCCATTCCGCGCCCGAGGGAAGGTCGAACGTTTCGCCGTGCCAGTGGAAGAAGGTCTCGGGCGATTTCATTCCGCTAAACAGCGGATCGGCGCGACCCGCTTCGGTAAAATGCACCGGCGCCCAACCAATCTCGATCCCGGTGTTCCGATAAACGCGCGCATGGAGAGCCTTGGCGATCAACTGAGCTCCCAGGCAGATCCCCAACACGGGCGTGCCGGCAGCCAGAGCCTTCCCGATCACGGAAAGCTCGTCTTTGAGGCCGGGTAAATCGTCGTTAGCCGACATCGGTCCGCCCAATACCACCATGGCTTCATACCGATCCGATGGAAACGGCTCGCCGATATCGTGGTAAAAGAAGGAAAGATTTCGACCGATAAGCGGCTCGATGAGATGACCGAGGTGCTCAAAAACCTCGTGTCGCAGCACCAGAATGGACATCTAAACAACAGAGTAACATCCCGGCGGAAAATGCCCGCAAATTTGCGTTTTGGTTTTGAGTTTCGAGCGATTTCCGCCGATATTATAGTATCGGGTATCCATGCGGATTTTGATCGCAGACGACAGCATTGTTTCCCGCCACCTGCTCGATGCTACTTTACGCAAGTGGGGCTACGACGTCGTCATGGCTTGCGACGGCATCGAAGCCTGGAACCTTCTGGAAGCCCCGGATGCTCCCAAGCTGGCGATCCTGGACTGGGTGATGCCGGGCCTCACCGGACCGGAAGTATGCCGCCGCGTCCGCGAGCATGCAAAAGACAAAGATACGTATACCTATATCCTCTTATTGACTTCAAAAAGTCTGAAGGAAGACTTGATTGAAGGGATGGAATCCGGCGCCGACGATTATGTCACCAAGCCGTTCGATCAGCACGAGCTGAAAGTCCGGCTGCGCGCCGGCACGCGCATCATCGAACTGGAGCGCCAGTTGGTCGCCGCCCGCGAAGAGGTGCGCGAGCAGGCCACCAAGGATTTTCTCACCCGCCTGTGGAACCGGTCCTCGATTCTCGACATCCTTCAGCGCGAGCTGGTGCGTGGCGCGCGCGAGCGCCGGCCGGTTGGCGTCGTGCTCGCCGATCTCGACCACTTCAAACTCGTCAACGATACCTACGGGCATTTCGCCGGCGATGCCGTGCTGCGCGAGTTTTCGCGCCGCATGACCGCCTCCATGCGCCCCTACGACGCCATCGGGCGTTACGGCGGCGAGGAATTCCTGGTCGTCCTGCCGGGCTGCGACGTCGCCTGCACTTGCTCTCAATCGGAACGGATGCGCACCGCTCTCGATTCCGAACCCATGTCCATCAATGAGGAACAGCGCCTGGTGACGTGCAGTTACGGCGCAACCACGTGGCTTCCGGACCTGGATCCCAGCCCGGAGGCGCTGATCCGCATGGCCGATCGCGCCTTGTACCTGGCGAAGGACCAGGGCCGGAATCGCGCCGTCTATCTTCCGTTCGAGTAGCCTACGGCTACCTTTGGTCGCCCCGAACGAACGGTGAAGGTCCGCGCGGTTGGCGCTCCGCGGTGCGTTCGCGGACGCTCGTTGAACTAAGGAATCAGCGCACCGCCTCCACCGCCCGCGCCGCGCGCACCGGCCGTTTCCGCCTCGCCAACCGGTATGCGAACAGCGCCGCCATGATCGCGCCGTACAGCAGCGGGAGGCGCACGTCGGATTTCACCAGCCAATAATAATGGATCACGCCCGCGACCGCGGTCAGGTAAATCAGCCGGTGCAGGCGCTCCCAGCGCGCGTAGCCAAGGCGCCGCACCCACCCGGCAGTCGACGTCACCGCCAGCGGCGCCATCAACACGAATCCCGTGAATCCGACGGTAATGAAAGGCCGCTTGGCCACGTCCTTCAGCATTTCATTCCAGTCGAACCACTTGTCCAGGCAAATCCAGGTGGTGAAGTGCAGAAACCCGTAAAAGAACGCGAACAGGCCGACCATCCGTCGAAACCGAATCAACTGCGGCTGCTTCAGCAGCTCGCGCAGCGGCGTGATGGCCAGCGTGATCGCGACAAACCGCAGGGTCCAGTCGCCGGTGAAATGCGTGATGTACTCCACCGGATTCGCGCCCAACTCCTGCGTGTATGCGCGCCAGCCCAAATACGCGGCCGGGATCAGACACGTCAGAAACAGAAGGACCTTGGTCCATCTGCTCAGGAAGATTCTTTTCAGCACGTTTCTTAGTGGTACTTCCTCAGATCCATGCCCGCGTACAGGCTTGCAACTTGCGTGTAGCCGTTAAATTTGAGCGTCGGCCGCATGCCGAATTCCGGCAAACGCCGTTCCCTGGCCTGGCTCCAGCGCGGATGATCGACCTCGGGATTCACGTTCGAATAGAACCCGTATTCGTTCGCCGCGTATTTGTTCCACGCCGTCGGAGGCTCCTTTTCGACGAAGCGAATCTTGTTGATGGCCTTGATGCTTTTGTACCCGTATTTCCAGGGCACGATGATGCGGATCGGCGCGCCATCCTGCGGCGCCAGCGTCTCGCCGTACATGCCGACGCACAGCAACGTGAGCGGGTGCATCGCCTCATCCATCCGCAATCCTTCGACGTACGGAAAATCGATGCCCGCCTGGAACGAGCTGAGCATATTTTTCGAGTCGTAGAAGCTCTGAAACGCGACGTACTTCGCCTTCGCCGTCGGCTGGAATTGCTTGAGCAGCTCGCTGAGCGAGAACCCGATCCACGGCACCACGATCGACCAGCGCTCCACGCAGCGATGCCGGTAGATGCGTTCTTCGAGCGGCGCGATTTTCATGATGGCGTCCAGATCCATCGTGCGCGGCTTGGATATTTCGCCCTCGATCGAAACCATCCACGGCGACGGCGGATGAAATCGCTTGGGCGCGTTCTCGCCCGGGTCGCCCTTATCGGTGCCGAACTCGTAATAGTTGTTGTAATGCTCCACCAGATCGGCCGACGTGATTTTTTCATCCGTGCTGAACGGACTTTTCACCGTGTCGAGTTTGGATTCGCCCTTTACCGCAAGCGGAAGCGCCAGGCTCGCGGCCAAAAAACGGCGGCGGTTCAGATACACCGCGCGCGGAGTCACTTCGGAGTAACGAAGATCGGTCGGTTTTCGGATGATCATAGGCCTGTTTCCATGGTAGCGCTGGAATCTTTCCTTGTTTGTCAAGAATCGAACGAGAGCTCCGCGTGGCGATAGCAGCTCACCAGGTGATCGTTCACCATCCCGGTGGCTTGCATGAACGCATAGCAAATGGTCGACCCCACGAATTTGAATCCGCGACGCTTGAGTTCCTTGCTCAGCGCGTCGGAAATCGCAGTTTTCGCCGGCACCTGATCCCTGCGCTTCCAACGATTCACCACCGGTTTGCCATCCACAAAACGCCACAGAAACGGGTCGAATCCGCCGAATTCCTCCTGCACCTTCAGGAAGTTCCTCGCATTGTCGACCGACGCCGCGATTTTCAACCGGTTCCGGACGATTCCCGGATCCTCGAGCAATGCCGCCAACTTCGCGGGTCCGAATCGCGCAACTTTTTGGGGATCGAAATTCGCGAACGCTTTGCGGTAGGCGTCGCGCTTGTGGAGAATCGTCGACCAGGAGAGCCCGGCCTGCGCGCCTTCGAGAATCAGAAACTCGAACAACCCGCGATCGTCGTGAACGGGCACGCCCCACTCCGCATCGTGATAGGCGATGTCGAGCGGCTTCACCGCCCACCAGCAGCGACGGATCTCGCGCGTTATTTCTGCCACAGAATCTGGTTCGCTTCGAGCGGCACAGACGCCTTGGCATGATAGGGAATCACGCGCGGCGTGAAGATCGAGGGATCGCGCGTCGCGGGCACGCGTGCGGTATAGAACTTTTCTGCGTCCGGCGACATGGGCACAGGAGCCCGATCGTTCGCGTAAAGCTCGACGCGAGCCGACCCCGGATCGAGCAAGCCGAAATCGACGCGCACGCGAAACACGAAATCTCCGTCGCGCCGCATTACTTCGACAGGTCCGAATCGCACTTCCTTCCAATGGCGAGCGACACCTTCTCGCCATTGCGCCAGCTCCGCCGCCAGACGGCCCTGCGCTGCAGTTCGTTCGGCCAGCGCCCCGGCCGCGGCCACGTAATGCCCGGTATATTCGCGCACCGTGCGATTGGCCGAAAACGCCGGCGTCAGCCGCGCCATGCTCTCCCGGATGCGCGCGATCCATCGTACCGGCACGCCCTCCATGCCGGAATCATAAAACGCGGGAACAATCTCCTGCTCCAGCAGGTTGTACAACTCTTCGGCTTCGCGCGCGTCCCAGGCTGGATCTTCGTCGTGTTCCCGGCCGTCGCCGATCGCCCAGCCGACTTCCGGAGCATAGGCTTCGGCCCACCATCCGTCGAGCTCCGACAGATTCAGCCCGCCGTTGACCAGAACCTTCATGCCGCTGGTTCCGCTGGCCTCCCAGGGACGGCGCGGCGTGTTGATCCACAGGTCGATTCCCGCCGCCATTCGCTGCGTGAGCAGCATGTCGTAATCGCTCAGGAAAATCACCCGGCCGCGCACTTCCGGCCGCCGCACGAAATCGTTCCACTGCCGGATCATCTGCTGCCCGGCCCAATCCCGCGGATGCGCCTTGCCCGCGACGATAAACTGCGCCGGCCGGTGCGGATTGGTCAAAATGCGGACCAGCCGGTCCGGATCGCGCAGCAGCAGATTGGGACGCTTGTAGGTCGCAAAGCGCCGCGCGAATCCGAGCGTGAGCGTATGGAAGTCGAACACGTGCGCCGCTGCAGCGATCTCGACCGGCGATTCCACGCGGATGCTGATCTCGCGCGCATAACGCTCGCGCGCGTACTCGATCAGGCTCCCCCGCGCCTGGTTGCGCATGTTCCACAGGGTCCGGTCGTCCACGCATCGCAGTAGATCGCCGAGATTTTCCTGATCGCCGCTCCAGCGGGCTTTGCCGCAGGCGTTGGTCCACACCGTATCGGCCTCCACCGAATCCCACGTCGGGACATGCACGCCGTTGGTGACGTGGCCCACGGGCACTTCCGGCTGCGGCCATCGCGGAAACAGCGGCTGGAAGATCCGGCGGCTGACTTCTCCGTGCAGCCGGCTCACGCCGTTCACCGCTCCGCTTCCTCGCATCGCCAGGTACGCCATGTTGAACGGCTCGGAGTCGTCATCGGGATTGCGGCGTCCCAGCGCGAGCAGATCGCGGAACGGGATGCGCAGCTCGTGCTCGGCATAATGCCTGAGGAAAGGCGCCATCAAATCCGGCGCGAAGCGATCGAACCCCGCCTCGACCGGCGTATGCGTGGTGAACAAATTTCCCGCGCGTGTGGCCTCCAGCGCCACCGGGAATGGGTGCCCCGAATCCTGCATGTAGGCACGCGCGCGCTCCAGCACCGCGAACGCCGCGTGGCCTTCATTCAGATGACAAACTTCCGGATGAATGCCCAGCTCCCGCAGCAATCGCCATCCGGCGATCCCCAGCAGCATTTCCTGGAGCAACCGCAGCTCCGGCCCGCCGCCGTACAGTTCGCTGGCGATGCCGCGGTATTGCGGAAGATTCGCCGGATCGTTGGTGTCCAGCAGCAGCAGCCGGTTGCGGCCCACCTGCACCTCCCAGGTGCGAATCCAGATTTCAAAGCCCGGCAGCGCCAGGCGAAGCCGCAGCCACTCGCCCGCTTCATCGCGCAGGCGCCGGATCGGCAGCTGGCCGGGATCGTTGAACGGATACAGCGCTATCTGCGCCCCATTCCGGTCGAACGCCTGGCGGAAATAACCCTGCTGATACAGCAGCCCCACGGCGACCACCGGGACGCCCAGATCGTGCGCCGCCTTGAGCTGGTCGCCGGCCACGTTTCCCAGGCCGCCGGAATAAATCGGCAGCCCTTCGCTTAGCATGTACTCCATGCTGAAATAGGCAATGGTTTGGAGTGGCGCATCCGGATGCGTCTGCTGAAACCAGCGTGGCTGCTCCCGGATGGCGCGATTCTCCGCGGCCAGCTCGTCGAGCATCGCCTGAAATTCCGGGTCCGAGGAGACGCTTTCGAGTTTGCTCCGCGAAACCGTCTGCAACACCACCCAGGGGTTATCGGTCAGCTCCCACAACTCCGGATCGAGCCTCTGCCACAGCTTGTCGGTCGAATGATTCCACGACCATCGGATGTCGAGGGCGAGCTGCCGCAGCGCATCTCTCGGACCGGTCTCGGGAGGGGGCAGTGGGTTCATCGGGTTGGTCCTGGCGCGAAACTCGCCGCAGCGCCGAGCACCGCGCCGACGATGCTTTGCGCTTCCTGCTGGATGTTCCGCAAATGCTCCGCGCCGCGGAAGCTCTCCGCGTAAATTTTGTACACGTCTTCGGTGCCCGAAGGACGCGCGGCGAACCAGCCGGATGCGGCGATCACCTTGACGCCGCCGATGGGGTTGCCGTCGCCCGGCGCGGCGGTGAGAATCCGCTGAATTTTTTCGCCCGCAAGCTCGGAAACGGCGATATCCTCCGGCGACAATTTCGCCAGCGCGGCACGCTCGGCCGCGTTCGCCGGAGCATCGATTCGCTCATACGCCGCCGCGCCGTGCGCACGTTCCAGATCCTGGTAAATTTCGCCTGGATCGCGGCCCGAGCGCGCGGTAATTTCCGCAGCCACCAGAGCGGCGATGATGCCGTCCTTATCCGTGGTCCACGGCGACCCGTCGCGCGCCAGAAAGGAGGCGCCGGCGCTTTCCTCGCCGCCGAACGCGATCGATCCGGAAAGCAATCCTTCGACGAAAAACTTGAACCCCACCGGGACTTCGTACAGCTTGCGTCCCAGGGCCGAGGTGACCCGATCGATCATGCTGCTCGACACCACCGTTTTGCCCACCATCGCGCCGGCGGGCCAGCCCGGACGGTTTCGATACAGATATTCGACGCAGACAGATAAATAATGATTCGGCGGCATCAATCCGGCGCTGCGGGCCACAATGCCGTGCCGGTCATGATCGGTGTCGCAGGCGACCGCAATGTCGAACTTGTCTTTGAGGCCGATCAGCCGGCGCATCGCGTAGGGCGACGACGGGTCCATGCGGATGCGCCCGTCCCAATCGAGCGTCATGAAGCGGAACGCCGGGTCCACCGTTTCGCTGACCACGGTGAGATTCAAACCGTAGCGATCCGCGATCGGACGCCAGTAATGCACCCCCGCTCCGCCGAGCGGATCGACGCCGATGCGGACTCCGGAAGCGCGAATGGCGTCGAAATCGATGACGGTTTCGAGATCGCCGGCGTATTCCTCGATGAAATCGTGCTCGCGAGCCTGGCGCAAGGCCTGCTCGAAGGGCACGCGCCGAATGTCGCGCAGGTGGTTTTCGAGAAAATCGTTGGCCGCGGCTTGAATGAATCCCGTGGTTTTACTGTCCGCCGGTCCGCCGTGCGGAGGATTGTACTTGAATCCGCCATCTTCGGGAGGATTGTGCGACGGAGTCACCACGATTCCGTCCGCCAAGCCTGTCTCTCTGCCGCGATTGTGCTTGAGGATCGCATGCGAAACGGCGGGCGTGGGCGTATACTCGCGCCCTTTTGCGATGCGCACATCCACGCCATTCGCGGCCAGGACTTCGAGCGAGGTGGCGAACGCCGCCTCGGAAAGCGCGTGCGTGTCGATGCCGACAAACAACGGCCCGTCGATTCCGTTTTTCCGGCGATGCGCGCAGATCGCCTGGGTGATTGCCAGGATGTGACGCTCGTTGAACCCGCGCTCGAGCGACGATCCGCGATGGCCCGAGGTTCCGAAGGACACCCGCTCGCGGGCGATGCGCGGGTCGGGGCGCTCGGCGAAGTACGCGGTTACCAGCCGGGCGACGTTAACCAGAGGAGCGGATTCCGCCGGTTGCCCGGCCAGTGGACTCACCGCCATGCACTATCTATGTTATCGTGCGGCCGGTGGGGCGCCGCTATCCCTCTATCGTGCGGCCGGTCGGGCGCCGCTATCCCTTTAACGCGCGGCCGTTGGGGCGCCGCTATCCCTCTACCGTGCGGCCGGTCGGGCGCCGCTATCCGTCTTTTGAATTCGCGCATCTCGCCGGACCCGCTTTTGCGAATCCGGAGCGGCTTCGACGGGAACCGCAGGCCGCGACGCGCGAATGAGCGCGCGCAGGCTTTCTTCCCATCTTTGATTGAACGCCTCCAGTTTCCCTTCCGCCACCGACAGCAGATTGCGC
>DATHCE010000092.1:0-6959 GCA_035319685.1 Bryobacteraceae bacterium
CAGGATCGTCTGGTACTCGCTCGCGTACTGGCTGACGAAATCAGGAGTGGCAGTGATGATTCCAGTCGAGGGGCTGGTCGTAGACGAAGTGCTCACATCGAAGTTATCGGCGGAATCAGAGTTTTTTTGACCTCGGATAAAGCCTTGCTACCGTGAAATGCGTGGTGGCAAACGGCCGGACGCGCTGTCTTGGTCGAGGGCAATGCGCTCAGACTTGAGAACCTGCGCCACAATGTCTCATTTTCCGAGAGCGGACGTGGCTTCGTCCAACAGATCGGCTTCTTTCGTGAGGATTCGTCCGGCGCGCTGGATCTGATCGTCGGCTTCCTGCCAGCGTTTCTGCTCGATCGCCTCACGAACGCCGGGCATCGTTTTCACTCCGTAGCCGGTGTAAAATCCGGGCGCGTAGATCATGTGACGGAACCAGGGGCGGCCGGGAAGGCCGGCGGAATCCGTAAGGTCGCGCTCGGTTTCGATCAGCTTGGCGTTGACCGCCTGCGCGTTCGACGCAGTCGCTTTCTGGCGCGCGGCATCGTAGCGCTGAGCGCTGCGCGTCAACGCATCGATGCCGTCTTCGAGCGGCGCGAAATTCAGATGCGGCGGCACGGGATCCTTCGGCGGCGGGACGTACTGCTGGCGCGGGTCGGCTGCGGCGATGAAGGCGCCTTCGTCGATTTCGCGATTGCGCTCGACAATTTGGGAGCGCTGATCGTCATCGAGTTTTTTCAATTCATCGACGTAGCCGCGAACGGTTTCTGCGAAATCGCCGAACTGGAACGGAAGCAGGTCGGCATCGGCCAGCCGGATGACGGCGGTGCCGGCGGTTTGCGAAAGTGCGCGGCCGTAGGCGAAATCCGTGTCAGCGAAATGCGTGTACCAATAAAAATCATCGTAGATGGAGTGATAAACGCCGCCTCCGCCGCCTTCCCCGCCATAACCGAGATTGATGGACGCGATCCCGAGGTGATCGATGAATACGGTGTAATCGGAACCCGAGCCGAGCGCGCCGATGCGGAGATCGGGACGCGTGAGGATTTCGCGCTTGCCAGTGGCGGGAGCGCGCTCAATGCGGGCCAACTGGTCGCGCTTCCACACCGTCAATTTGGTTTCCGGGTCCTGAATATCTTTCATCACGCCATTCATGAAATTTTCGAGCGAGTGGGAGCCTTGCGCGTTCAGGAATCCGCGGCCGTTGCTGTCGGAGTTGATGTAGGCGACGGCGTGCTTCTGTAGATCATCGGCGTGCGTCTCGGCCCATTCGGTGGAGCCGAGCAGGCCGGGTTCCTCGCCATCCCAAAAGGCGTAGATGATGGTCCGCTTCGGTTTCCAACCTTGCTTCAGCAATTCGGAAAGACCGCGCATTTCTTCCATCTGCGCAACGGTTCCTGAAAGAGGATCGGATGCGCCGTTGACCCACGCATCGTGATGATTGCCGCGAATCACCCATTCGTCGGGGTATCCGGAGCCCGGAATTCTGACGATCACGTCATAAAGCCGCTTGGTATCCCAGTTGAATTTCAAGCGCATGTGAACTTTGGCGGGGCCCGGTCCGATGTGATAGGTGACCGGCAGCGCGCCGCGCCAGGCGGCGGGCGCAACCGGTCCTTTCAATGCGGCGAGAAGCGGCTCGGCATCGCCATAAGACATCGGGAGGACGGGAATTTTCGTCAGCGTTTTCACTTCACTGAGAGCCAGACGTTTGGCTCCGGGGACCGCTCCGATGCCGGGAGTCAGAGGATCGCCGGGATAGAGCACCATGTCCATCACGCTGCCGCGCTGGGCGCCGTCGCGGGGGCGCTCGGGACCGTTGGGATACACGTCGTTGATGTAATAGCCATCATCGCGAGGATCGGAATAAATGATGCAGGCGAGCGCGCCGTGCTCGGCCGCGACCTTCGGCTTGATGCCGCGCCAGGATTCGCCGTAGCGGGCGATGACGATCGCTCCGTTGACCGAAACGCCCATGCGCGCGAGCTGCTCGTAATCGGCGGGGATGCCGTAGTTCACGTAAACGAGCGGCGCCGTGACTTCGCCGTCGATCGAGTAGACGTTATAGACCGGAAGCTGTTCGGATTGCTGGTTCGAAGTGGGGTCCACAGCGACCGGGGGTTCCTGAAGTTTGGCCGTGAACTTGGTGGGCTCGATCATCTCGACGAGACGGTCTTGGGGAGTGGGAAACAGGACGTCGAAGTTTTCGATTTTCGCGTCAAGGCCCCAGCTTTTCAGCTTGGCAGCGATCCATTCGGCGTTGTCTTTATCGTAAGGAGATCCGACGTGGTGAGGGCGCGCGGAAAGGCGCTGCATATAATCCCTCTCATTTTGAGGGCTGGGAATAGCGCGAAATTTTTCCTCCCATTGCGAGCCATCGGCGGCGAACAGACAAGTCACGCATAGAAAAACCAGAAACGGGCGCATGGGATTAGTGTAACGCCGGCCGGAAAGGCAGTTTGCACCCCGTTGTTGGCGGGATCAGCCGTTACAATCTATGCATGATGGTTTGTCCAGTCCGCGATTGCCATCTGCCGCTGGTACGCGAGGAGCGGCGCGTGGTGTGTGCGCGCGGCCATTCCTTCGACGTGGCCCGGAGCGGGTACATCAATTTGCTGCAACCGCAACAACGGCGATCGAAAAGTCCGGGGGATACTCCGCGGGCGGTGGCGGCACGGCGGCGATTGCACGATCGCGGCGTGACTGCGCCGCTGCTCGACGGAATCGCGGAAATGATCGGCGCGGCGGCGAGCGATGTGGTTCTGGATGCCGGCTGCGGCGATGGGTTCTATCTCGGGTCGCTTCAACGGCGGGCGGGATTTGAAGCGCATGGAATTGACATTTCCACCCGGGCGATTGATCTCGCGGCGCGGCAGTATCCGGAATGCGAGTGGATCGTCGCCAATGCGGACCGGTTTGTGCCCTATTCGGACCGCTCGTTTTCCGTGGTGATGTCGATTACCGCGCGCATGAACCCGGCGGAGTTTCGGAGGGTGATGCGGGACCGAGGACGGTTGCTGGTCGCCTTGCCGGCGCCGGATGATCTGATCGAGCTAAGAGGAGTGGGGCGGGATCGGGCGGAACGGACTGTCGAATCATTTGCGCCGCAGTTTCGTGCCGTAAATCGTCACAGGGTCGCGACCGTTGCGGAGTTGGATGCTGCGGCGGTCGACGACGTACTGGTTTCGATTTACCGGCCGATGCGAGCGCAGCCGGTGGAAGCCATGCGGGTGACCTTCAGCCTGGATCTGCTGTTGTTCCAGCTCTGCTAAATCATTATTTCCACCAACCGTTGACGGTGTCCGAGGGCATTTTCGCAAGAATATATTCCGCCATTTCCTTCAATCGATCCGCGCTGCTCACCGGACCTGTATAACAGTGGCCTTTCGCGGCTCCGTACATGAAAAACCCCTCGTAATGCGGGTCCTGGGTCGTCTTCATCCACTCCTGGAGTTTGCGGGTGCCGTTGTTCAGGAAGAAATTGTCGGCGTCGCCCACGTAAATGTGGATTTTATCGATTAATTTCGGGGCCAGCGTGTACCAGTTCTTTTCTAAGTGATAGCGGAGATCGTAATTTTCCTTCCAATATTCGGCTACTTTCGGGTTCATGACGCCGGTTTTTTTGTTCCACAGAGGCTCGAAATAACCATCCTCGCCTAACGGGCCGAAGACCGCGGACCAGATGTCCAGCTGCTCGCCGGAGCGGCCGTGGGTGCCGTTTACGAGTTCATAGCGATTGCGCTCTTCGGCGGTCTGGCGGATCTGGCCGTTGATTTCGCGGCTGTTTACGGTCGGCTCTTTGCGCCATTCATATTGCTTGTAAAAAGCGTTGGTGTCGTGATAAATGTCGACGCCTTCGACGTCCGAGAAATCGACCGAATCGGGACAATACGTCCAGGTGCCTCCGAAGAACTCGGGGTGGAAGATTTGCAGCGCGAGGGATTCCCAGCCGCCGGTGGAACCGCCCGAGAGAAGCCGCGCCCAGCTCTGGCGGATTACGCGGTAACGTTTTTCGATTTCGGGGATGAGTTCCCGCATGAACGCGTCGCCATAAGGGCCGACGTTGACGGAGTTGACGGCGTAGGAGTCGTCGAAATAGGGGTTCGGGTGCTCCATGGTGACGACGATCATGCGCGGGAAATCGTCGCGCATCCATTGAGACTGGAGATCCTTATCATTGTCGAAACGGAGCGGGGCGGCGAGGGAGAAATGGCCTTGCTCGTAGAGGACAGGGTAAGCAACGGTGCTCTTATCGTAGTCGTGCGGAAGCAGAATCGTGGCGCCGAGGTAGATCGGGCGTCCCCAGAATTTCGTGAGAATCGCGCTTTGCATTTTGAATCGCTTGACGAATTGGGTGTCGGGCGGGATTTGGACGGAGGGGATGACTTGGTCGCAGATCAGCGGGATGCGGTAGCCCTTGGTCGCGTCGATCATGATGTGCCGCGGGACGCTATAGAGGTTGCCGGGCGAGCGGGGCCAGTGCTGGCCTTCCCAACGATCGTCATGCATCCAGACGACGTGGCCATCGGCGCGGCGGAATTCGGAATAGACGTTGACGAAGGCCTGGACCCAGTATTCACCTGGCGGAATTTCAGAGAGACTGACGACGGGTGAGCCGAGGTCGGTCGCGTCGATCGTGGCCGAGGCGCCGGGGGCGAGATTTTCGACGTCGCGTCCGAAAAAGGGCGCGCCGAGCCGGCCGATCTGGAGTCGCGGATCGGAATCGTTGCGGCGGGAGATCATCACGTAGACGCGTCCGGTGATGGACCCGGGGTGAGCCGAGGATGGAAAGGATATTTCGAACCGGGTATCGGCGGCGAAACAGGAGATCGCGGCTAGGGCCAAGAGGAGCGGTCGCATCCCGCTATTCTAATAGGGATGCGGAACCTAAGTGGAGTTGCGGCGATTGTGACGGGCGGCGGATCCGGGTTGGGAGCGGCGACTGCGATTCGGCTCGGCGAGGCGGGTGTGAAGGTCGCGATCATCGATCGGAATCTGGATGGAGCGATGACGATTGCCTCCCAATGCGGCGGGGCCGCGATCCAGTGCGACGTTTCCGATGCGGATTTGGCGGCGGCGGCGGTCGCGGAGGCGCGGGAAAAGCACGGCGCAGCCAGGATTCTCGTGAACTGCGCGGGGATCGGACTGGCCAAGAGAATCGTCGGGAAGGACGGGCCGATGGCGCTCGAGGATTTTTCGCGCGTGATTCAGGTGAACCTGATCGGCACCTTTAATATGATGCGGCTCGCGGCGGCGGACATGACCAGGCTCGACGCCATGGAGGATGGCGAGCGGGGTGTGATCGTTTCGACCGCGTCGATTGCAGCGTTCGAAGGGCAGATCGGACAGGCGGCGTATTCGGCATCGAAAGGCGGGATTGTAGCGCTGACGATGCCGGCGGCGCGCGAACTGGCCCAGTTCGGTGTGAGGGTACTGGCGATCGCGCCCGGGTTGTTCAAGACGCCGCTGCTCGCGAGCTTGCCCGAAGAGGTGCAGACGAGCCTCGGCGCGACCATTCCGTTTCCGAAAAGGCTGGGGAATCCGAAAGAATTCGCGGAAATCGTGATGCACTGCGTCCAGAACGGGTATCTGAATGGCGAGGTGATCCGGCTCGACGGGTCGTTACGGATGGCGCCGAAGTAAGTTGGCCAGTAAGTTGGCGTAGAGCCCAAAACTATCAGATGCGGGTTAAGGTAATCTGTTCCTGATCAGCTCGGGAGCGGGTTGGCCCCCATTGTTGGCGTAGAGCCCCCCATTGTTGGCGTAGAGCCAAGTAATGGCTGGGAGGCAGGGACTCGAACCCCGATACGCAGATCCAGAGTCTGCAGTCTTACCATTAGACGACCTCCCAGGACCGGGAACACCTTCATCATAACCCAGCTTCACGTCACTTAGCCTCGAGCGGTTTGATCCCAAACTCCATGTGCAGGCGCAGGCTGTAGGCTGTGACGGGGCCGCGATCGCGATTGTATGCGGGGTTGGCGTAGTGCTGCAGATCGAAGGTCGCAAAGAAGCCGGGGAACAGGCGAGCGCTGTAATAACTCTCCCAGTCGTATTCCGGCGCATAGTTCAAACGTCCGTCGCCGATTAGAAAATCGAGGCCGCCGTGCGCCAGATACGAGGCGTGCACGCCCGAAAGGCCCGCCGCGGTGAACGACGTGGCCACGACATCGTTTTTGCGCTTCCATCGAGTGCCTTTGATCGAAATGCCTCCGCTCGCCAGACGGTCGATGGCGGTGAACGCGAAGCTTTCCGTCTTGCCGTCATCCCATCCCAGGCGCGTGAAGATGCCGATGCCGCGGGCGATTTCCTGTTCCAGATTCACACCTACGCCATACTTAAGCCGGCCGATTTGACGGGTCGCGACCACGCTGGGCGTCGTGCCGGTTTCTTCCGCGATTTTCAGCGCCTCGGCATAACTGCCGCCATCGAAACGATTCGCGTATTCGAGCACGCGGAGGACGCCTGGATGGGCGCCAAGACGGGCGCCAAGCGAGTAACGCCGCTCCTGTTCAAACGTCTGGCCGTGATCGCGAAACAGGCGCCGGTCGAACGGCTCTCCATTGGCGACTTTCGGTTCTGCGGCGATGCCGTATCGAAAACTCCAGTTGCGGGTGTGGAATTCCTGCACGATGCCCCAGGTGTAGCCGCGCGTGTCCGCCGGATAATCCCAGGCGCCGTTATACATGACTGCCCAGGCCATGAATTGCTCGCGCGGGTCGTGCGTATAGGCATTGTCGTCGAAAAAATCGGTGAGCGAGTAGCGCCCCGCGTAAACCGAATAGCGGGTCATGGGGCGATCGCCGGCAAGCTGGTTGTCGTCGCTCTCGACGTGCTCGGTTTCCGATCCGAAACCGAAATCGTGCGCTATGTAGAGCCGCGCGATGTAGGGCTTGGGCGTGGCGGAAGCGACACGCGGCAGCTCGCCGTTGGCCGGATTGGCGAGTCCATTTACGCCGCTGAATCCCCTG
>DATHCE010000093.1:0-17047 GCA_035319685.1 Bryobacteraceae bacterium
CGTATTGACCCAGCAGCGCAGACATCGCCGCGCCTCACGCATTGCGGATTCCTCGTCATAGATCAACTCCACTTCCGTAACCCCGGTGCGACGGTCGATCGGAAGCATCGGGATCGGCTGCCGTCCGATCTCCATGTAGTCCGGGAACATGCGGTGATGCGACAGAATCTCGACCTCGATTTCGGGATCGGGATGGGCCCGCCCGGTGAGGTACTCATTGATACCTATGGCGATGCGTTTGCCGTCACCGATGCCGTCGATAATCAGCCGCGGCCCGAAGACGCAATCCCCTCCAGCGAAGACGCCGGGCGCACTGGTCATCAACGTCCGGCGATCGGCGACGATGAGCCCGCGAGGTGAAATGTCGATGCCGTCCTCCGGTCTCAGGAAATCGAGCCGGGGCGTTTGACCTATCGCGAGAATGACCGTGTCGCATTCAATCACCGATTCGCTGCGCTCCTCAAAGCACGGGTTGAATTTCCCTTGCGCGTCAAACACGGATTTGGTTCTGACGGTCTCCAGTCCCGCCACTCTGCCGTCGCGGCCGAGTACGCGTTTGGGCCCTCGCCCGTCGTACATACGGACGCCCTCGATCTCCGCCTCTTCGATCTCTTCGGCCGCGGCCGGCATCTCTTCGCGCCGTTCCAGGCATACGATGCTGACCTCGCGCGCTCCCATTTGGAGAGCCGAAAGCGACACATGGACCATCTCGCTTGTTTCGAACGCGGCGATATTTTCGTCCATGGGCGTCGCGCCCTGAAGATCGTCCCGATGCTGCTTTAAGACTTCGCGAACCGCGGAGCGAGCTACGTCCATGGCCACGTCTCCGCCGCCGATAACGACCACCCGCCGGCCAATGCTGATCTGGTACCCGAGCTTCGCGTTTTGAAGAAACTCGATCCCCTTATGGACTCCGTCCAGCTCGACGCCGGGAATGGAGAGGTCGCGGCTGCGATGCGCCCCAACCGCCAGCACTACCGCGTCGAAGCCGTGCTCGCGCAGTTGCGAGAGGGTAAAATCGCGGCCCGCTGCCGAATTCAGTTTGAGCGTGACATCCCCGGTTCCGAGGATTTCGCGAATCTGCGCCTCAACGATTCCGCGCGGGAGGCGATATTCCGGGATGCCCAGGTGCAGCATGCCGCCGGCGACCTCGGCGGCTTCAAAGATGGTCACCGAATATCCCATGAGCGCCAGATCATGCGCCGCAGACAACCCGACGGGTCCGCTCCCGATGATCGCGACCTTGTAGCGCAATTTTGGAACGCTGCACTTCTTCGCTGCGAGAGGACGTCGCGACTCCGGCCCGTACCGTTCCGTCAGGAAACGCTTCAGCGCCCGGATGGAGATCGGCCGGTCGATCGCGCCGCGACGGCAGGCGGTTTCACATGGATGCCCGCACACCCGGCCGCACACGCTCGCCATCGGATTCGAATCGCGTGCGTAGCGATATGCCTCCGCGAAGCGCCCTTCCGCGATGAGCGAAACGTACCGCCCGGCTTCGGTGCCGGCGGGGCAGGCCATCATACACGGAAAGTTCGTGTTGAACCACTCGCGATCGACGCGCTTATCTCTCAGGCGTTCGAGCATAGTATCTCCGCTCCGACCGCCACGCTGGGGATAACAGCTCCAATTAACCTGAGCACCGTCGCCCTTCTCTGATTCCGATTTCATGGAATCGCTGCACTTCAATGACCATCGAGTGAGAAATGAATTTTTCAATAATCGCCGTTTCGTTGCCGGAATCGACGAGCATCCGTGATGACGGGGTCTTATCGCGCGAATTCCTGCGCGATTTGGCCCACATTCCCTTGCAGCGGCGGAGGGATTTATCTGCGAAGCGCGGCGCAGGTTTCTAGATTTTGACGGCTTGCGGGCGGCCGGAAGCGGTGGCAGCGATCAGAAGGGACAATGCCAGTGGATTTAAGAACAGGCGGAGAAACTCGAGAACTGCGGAATGGCGCCTGGGAGGGGCTGGGTCATTGGGGCCAAACTGCTCCAGCCGCGCCGCAGCTTTCTGTGATGTGCATTGTTGCCTGACGGATTCCGTCGGGCCGCAGCTTTGTGTGAGGCCGATTCCCGCGCCGCTTACTGAACTTTCGGAGCCGGCGGAAAAAACGCGATCAAGCCTAGGGTTTGCTCCCCACATCCATCGTCGAAGTGAACCCGGTAGTGCCCGAGTAGCTGAATTTGTGTTCGGCGCTCTCGTGCCGGAGCACGACAGAACGGTACTGGGTATAGTTCTGATAGGTCGGATTCGGCAGATTGAGAACCTTCACCAGCTTGCCGTCAAAGCCGCGCATCGCCTCCATATCGACCGAGGATTCGGGCACCGAATATTTGACCCGCTGCTCCGTGATCTCCATGGTCAGCGGCGCCTTGGTGAACGATTCCATGCCGCGGAAGAAACCGGCGAACGCGAGAGGCAGCAGTTGCTTGACGGCGGCCATTTGCCGGTCCGTCGCCCGGTCGCTCACGTAGATCTTCGACCAGCCTCGCATGGTGAAGGCGACCAGAAACGAGACCCCACTGACGTCCGTGTCCGCGTAGTGTCCCGATTTAATCGAATAGAGGCGGTTGCCATCGCACGGCATGCGCGTAGCTTCGGAGCCAAAGTTACAGGGGCAAGCGATGTTGCAACTGCAGCTTTCGGCCACGGATGCGGTCACGTGCCAGTCGGGTGCGGCCGCTGTCTGCGCCAGGGCAGTCCGGTGCGGAATCATTTGATCGAGAAACGGAAGCGCGATCGCGGCTCCTGCACGCTGCAAAAAACTGCGCCGGGCGAAATGCCTGTTGATCGGGAACATCTGGACCTCCTCCTGTTATCTATAAGCCTAATAGCCCGCGAAGTCGAGCCCGGGGCGCCCACACGTCATACCCGGGGCGCCCACACGTCATAAAGGAACGGGCTTAATGAAACGGCTACCGTGATGTTCCGGCCATCGACGAGATCGGCAACGAGCCTCGTCGAAGGGGTCAACCAAAATTACTTCCGTGCGCCGCGGACGGTTCCCTTCAGCCTCGATTGCCGCAGCTTCTTCGGCTTCCGCTTCGGCTTGGTGATCAAAAACGTGCCGCTTCCTTGTGCTTCGGCCTGATAAAGTTTGTCTTCTGCCATGATGATTTCCCCATTCTAACCCAGCGCGCGTCCAGCTTGACCATGATACGCTGAAAACGAGTCCATGCTCGCTCGCCTAGTCCTGCTGGCGCTTTTGGCGACTGCCGCGCTGGCGCAGTCCTCTTCCAATCTTTTCCGTCAAGTCGATGAAATGACTTCGGCGCTGTCCGAGATCACCGGCTGGCAGGTGAAAAGAAAGGTGCCGGCCCAGATGCTGAGCAAAGAAAAATTCCATCACTACCTGGAATCGAGGATGAACGATGGCGATCGCAACGCCGACGTGCGCGCTGAAGAACTCACGCTCAAAATGTTCGGCTTTGTGCCCCAGGATTTCGATCTCGCCAAGCAGACCATCGATCTGGTGAGCGAACAGGCGGCCGCCTATTACGACTACAACAGGAAGCGTCTCTACATTCTCGATTCCAGCCCGGACGATACCGAGCAGCGCGTCGCGCTGGTGCATGAGCTTGCGCATGCGCTGGCCGATCAGCATCATCCGCTGGGGAAATTTCTGAAGAAGGGCGACCCGGATGATGACGAATCCGCCGCTCGCCAGGCGGTGATGGAAGGCCAGGCAACCTGGCTCACCTGGGCGTACGTATCGAAGCGAAATGGGGGCAAAGCCGAAGTGCCGGAGGCTATGCTCGACGAATTGACCAAGGCCGTGGGAGCCGACGGCGCCGATTTCCCGGTGTATTCGAAAGCGCCCCTGTACATGCGCGAGTCGCTGACGTTTCCCTATAGCCAAGGCATGCGATTTCAGGACGCGGTCTTTCACAAACTAGGGCGCGAGGGGTTCGACGAGGTGTTCCTGCGGGCTCCGCTCGATACCGAGCAGATTCTCCATCCCGCCGACTATTTTTCCAATAAGAAGCCGGCCGAGATCGATCCTCCGTCGCTCGAAACGATGGTCGGAAATAAAGAATCGCGCCGCTTCCGCGTGCTGGTCGAGGGGATGCTGGGCGAGTTCGATTTTTCGGTTCTCCTGCGCCAGTATGTTTCCGAAAGGACAGGCGAAGCGGCCGCGACTCATTGGCGCGGCTCAGCGTACCGGCTCTACGAACACAAGCGCGGCAAATATCCGGTGCTGACGTTCGCCTCGGCGTGGGACTCGGACCGGTCGGCGCAGACGTTCTTCAGACTGTATCAAGCAGTCATGAAAGGTAAGTGGAAAAAAATGAGCGGCGTGACGTCGACTCAGGACGGCGGAACCAGCGTGCTCACCGGCGTCGGCGATTCCGGACGATTCCGCTTGTCGGTTTCCGGCACAACGGTTCAATCCATCGAGGGTCTGCCGGCCGCTGCGACTCCACCGGAACCGCGTCACCCAAAACAGAATCCTTGAGGTAAACTGAGAACATGCGCATCATCGCCTCTTCCGCCTTGCTGTTTTCGCTGGCAGTCGCCGCTCTAGCGCAACCGCCGCTGCCGCGGAAATCACCTGAATTCACCATCGAGCAACCCTCTGGCCAGAAGACTTTGCTATCGAGCTTCAAAGGCAAAGTGGTGGTGCTCGAATTTCTCTACACCACGTGCATCCATTGCCAGCACGAATCGGAGCAGCTCACCAAGCTCTATCGCGAATTCGGGCCGAAGGGCGTGCAGATGCTGGGCGTCGGGTTCAACGATAACGCGCCAGTGTTGGTGAATGGATTCGTGCAGCAGTTTGGCGTCGGCTATCCGGTGGGATTCAGCAATCCGGATGCGGTGCTCGCCTTTCTGGGCTTTTCGCTCATGGACCGCTACGTGGTTCCGCAGGTGGTGGTGATCGATCGCAAGGGCATGATCCGGGCGCAGAGCGGGCCGCAAGGCGATCCGAACCTGCAGGACGAAGGCTACATGCGCAACCTGCTTACCAAGGTCCTGAGCGAGCCTGCGGCGACCAGCGTCCAAAAGCCCGCCGTGAAGACGACGGCGAGCAATCACCAGTAAAAATGATCCGGCGTTTTATTTCCGTGGCTCTTCTGGCGGCCCTGAGCACGGCTGCGTTCGCGATGCCGCCGCTACCGCGCCGGTCGCCCGAATTTACGATTACCCAAGCTCGGGGCAAGGACGTTCTGCTTTCGACATATCGGGGCAAAGTGGTGGCGCTCGCGTTTGTGTTTACCACGTGCATCCATTGCCAGGTTTACTCATCGATGATCAATGCCATGCAGAAGGATCTTGGCCCGCGTGGATTTCAGGCCATCGATGTCGCCTGGAATCAGGACGCGGACCGGCTGGTCCCGAATTTCGTGCGGCAGCTGGGGCTCACCTTCCCGGTCGGATACAGCACCTGGGATCCGATCATGAGCTTTCTGGGATTCTCGGTGATGGATCGCCCCGTCGTTCCGCTGATCGTGGTGATCGACAAAAAGGGCATGATCCGCGCGGAGAGTCCTCCGCAGGGCGATCCCGACTTGCAGGATGAAACCAAGCTGCGCGCTCTGGTGGAGAGCCTGCTCAACGAAGGCGCGACCGCTCACGCGCGCGGCCGTCGTTAAAGGGTTTCAAGAATAACGGAGACTATTGCCGGATCGTCGGCTGTTGAGGCTGCCGTTACAGGCCCCTTAAAACCGGTGTAAGCGAACTCCAAAAATGATCTAAACTTCCTCCAGCGCAGCTTTGCAGTAAGCGAAACACTTTTTCATTTCGACGATCGTGTCCCCGCCTCTGTATTCATACTCGATGTTGGCGGGGATGGGGAAGCGCTTCTTCTTCAACACCTGAAGCACTTCTTTGATTTTGGTGTCGCCTTGCCCGAACGGCACTGCGGGACCTTGGTTCTTCTTGCGGTCTTTGATGTGCAGCGTAATGATGCGCTCGTGATGCTCGAGCAAGAAGCTCACCGGATCGTATCCCGCCGCGGTGAAGTGTCCGATGTCGAGGTTGATGGCCATGTAGCGCGATTTCCCGCTCAGCGCTTCGGCGAAATCCCCGGGACGCGCGAACTCGTTCGCCGCCATGTTGGAATGATTGTGAAACGCGACGACGATCCGGTATTTCTGGGCCAGCGGGTCGAGGCGCTTCGCGGTCGAAACGTTTGACGACGCCGTGATATACTTCACGCCTATGGCCTTCGCGATCTCGAAGCCGGAGGTGAGCTGGCGATCGGTCCAATCTTCGCGAAAGCTATAATTCAGCGCGTAAAGTTCGATGCCCGCCGCGTCGAATTTTCGGCGCACGTCGCGCATCTGGTCGAGCGGAGGATCGTCGTGAAACGCTTTGAGCGCGGCGGGATCTTTCGGTTCGATGTGCCCGTTGTATAGCTCCGCTTCGCCGAGCCCGACCTCTTTCATTCCCGCGATGCACGCATCGAGCGGCCGGTCGCGAAAACTATAGGTCTGCGCGCCCAAGGTGACGCCATCGATTTTCGAATTGATTTTCGCAAACGCCGCCGCCGCCAATTTTCCAAAGGCCCGCCGCGTGATCATAGCGCTTCCGCGATCGCTTCCGCGATCTTCTTTCCGTGGAACCGCCCGTTTTCGATGAAGATTTCATTCGTGTGCATGCCCGCCACCAGTACACCGGCCAGGTACATTCCCTTGCGATCGCTTTCGAGCGTTTCGGGATCGGTATAAGGCCGGCCGGTCAAAGGGTCGAAGCGGATGGCGTGCTGCTCGAGAAATTCCGTATCGGGCCGGTAGCCGGTCATCGCGAATACGAAATCGTTCTTCAACGTACGTTCGCCTTCGGGCGTGCTGAGCACGACTTCGGTTTCTTCGATCCGCACCACCTGCGACCGGAAATACGCCGGGATTTCTCCGCTCTTGATGCGATTTTCGATATTTGGCTTGATCCAATATTTGACGCGATCGGAGACACCGTCGCCGCGATGCACCAGCGTGACACGAGCCCCGTACCAGAACAGCTCCAGCGCCGCGATCGCGGCCGAGTTTTTCGCGCCCACCACCAGCACATCGTGATTGTAATAAGGATGCGCTTCCTTGTAGTAGTGAATGACCTTCGCCAGATCCTCGCCCGGCACGTTGAGGCGATTGGGAACGTCGTAGTAACCCATCGCGAGGATCACCTTCCTGGACGCGTACTGTTGCGGGCAGCCGTGCATGTCGATCGCATGCGTAATAAATTCGCCGTCGTCTCCCGTAATCTGCTCGACCCGGCAGTACTGGCGAATGTCGAGCGCATAGTGATCCGCCACACGGCGGTAATATTTCAGCGCTTCGGTGCGCCCCGGCTTCTCGTTCAGGCTCGTCATCGGAATGTCGCCGATCTCGAGCAACTCCGGTGTCGTGAAGAAGACCATGTTGGTCGGGTAATGATACAGCGAATTCACGACGCAGCCTTTGTCGATCATGATCGCGCGCACGCCGCGGCGTTTCAATTCAATGCCGCAGGCGAGTCCGGTGGGTCCGGCGCCGACGATGACGACGTCCGTCGCTTCCACGCTACAGCAACCCTTCTACGGATTCGTACACCTGAGCGAGCGCGCCTGCAAGCGCCGACGGATCTTTTCCGCCCGCCTCGGCCATGTCCGGACGTCCGCCGCCTTTTCCGCCGACGGCCTGCGCTACCGCCCCCGCCAGTTTTCCCGCGTGAACTTTCTGCGTCAGATCTTTCGTGACGCCGCTGACGATCGAGACGTTCGAATCCTCAGCCGACGCGAGCACCACCACCGCGCTCTTCCATCGATTCCGCAGCGAATCGACCATCGTGCGAAGCTGCGCGCGATCGAGGCCATCGACACGCGCGGCCAGCACCTTGACGCCTTTCAACTCGCGCGCCTTCGACTCGAGCGCGCCCGCCTCGGCCTGCGCCATTTTGTTTTTCAACTGTTGATTCTCATGCTCCAGCAGCTTCTCTTTCGCGAGCATTCTCTCCACGTGCTCCACAACCTCATTTTCCGGAGCGCGGATCGCCGACGCCACGCGCGCCAGCTCGGATTGGACGCTTTGAAACCGCTGCAACGCGCCCTCGCCGGTGATGGCTTCGATGCGCCGCACTCCGGCCGAAATCGATCCTTCATAGACGATCTTGGTGATGCCGATATCGCCCGTGCGCGCGACGTGCGTGCCGCCGCACAGCTCCCTGCTGAAACCATCGATCGAAACCACGCGCACCTGGTCGCCGTATTTTTCGCCGAACAGCGCCATCGCGCCGGTTTTGAGCGCGTGATCCAGATCCATGACGTCGGTATGGACTTCGCGATTCGCGAGAATCTGTTCGTTCATCAACCGTTCGACTTCGGCGATTTCGTCCGCATCCATCGCCGTGTAATGCGTAAAATCGAAACGCAAGCGCGACGGCTCGACCACGCTGCCGGCCTGCTTGACGTGCGGGCCTAGAACCGCCCGAAGGGCCGCATGTAAGAGATGCGTGGCGGTGTGGTTGCGCATGGTCGCGTGGCGCGAAGCCGGATCGACGCGCGCGATCACCCGGTCGCCCGCATTCACCGGCGCGGCCAGCTTCACCCGATGCACGGTTTTTCCCGGAGCCGCCGAATACGCCGATTCGACGACGGCCAATGTCTCCCCCGTTTCCGGCGAAACCAGAACGCCGGTATCGCCGACCTGTCCACCCGCTTCGGCATAAAACGGCGTGCGATCGAGCGCGATTTCCTGATTCCTCCCATCGTTCCAGGACGCCGTGACGGTCGCCGGCGATTCCAGCGTCTCGCGTCCGACGAACTCTGTCCCCGGAAGCGATTGGTAAACGGGATTGACTTGGGCCTTCTCCGCTCCTTTCCAGCTTGCGCGGGCGCGCGAGCGCTGCTTGTCCATCTCGGCTTCGAATCCGGCGCGGTCGATGGTCAACCCGGATTCGCGCGCCATCTCCTCCTGCTCGTCGAGCGCGAGCCCGTAGGTGTCATAAAGCTTGAACGCGGCCGCGCCGGGCAATACTTCGTGCACCGCCGATTTCGCTTCGTCATGGAAGAATTTTTCCGCGACTTGAAACGTCGTCGCGTAGCGATGCTCTTCATCCTTCACCACGCGCGCCACGCGCTGGATGCTTTCCATCATTTCCGGGTACGCGTCGCGCATGTGCTCGGCGACGAAGCCGGTCAGCTTGTAGAGGTATGGCTCGGCGACGCCGGTCATCCTGGCGTTCCGCATGGCCCGGCGCATGATCTTCCGGAGTACATATCCGCGGCCTTCATTGGACGGCAGGACGCCGTCATTGATCAGGAACGCCGTGGCGCGCGCGTGGTCCGCATTGATTCGGAGCGCCACGTTGATACGCTCGCCGCCCGCCGTACTATTGTCTTCGTCATAGGATCTGCCGAACAACTCGCCCGCCCGATCGATGATCGGACGAATCAAATCGGTGTCATAATTCGAAATCTTGTGTTGCAGCACGGCAGCGATGCGCTCCAGTCCCATGCCGGTGTCGATCGAAGGGCGGGGAAGCGGCGTCAGCTTTCCCGTCACGTCGCGGTCGAACTGCATGAATACCAGGTTCCAGATTTCGACGAAGCGCTCGCCGGGATCGTCCGGAAAACTGCCCGGCCCTGCAGCGACGCCCAGGTCGTAATGAATCTCCGAACACGGACCGCAGGGCCCGGTTTCGCCCATCTGCCAGAAATTATCCTTTTCGCCGAGCCGGAAGATGCGGCTCTTCGGAATGCCGGTAACCTCCTGCCAAAGATTTTCAGCGTCGTCGTCCTCGCGAAACACGGTGACGTAGAGCCGATCCTTGGGCAAACCGTAAACGTTGGTGATCAGATCCCAGGCGTAGCCGATCGCCTCGCGCTTGAAGTAATCGCCGAAGCTGAAGTTGCCGAGCATCTCGAAAAACGTGTGGTGACGGCGGGTGTAGCCGACGTTGTCCAGATCGTTGTGCTTGCCTCCGGCGCGGACGCACTTCTGCGACGTGGCCGCGCGCGAGTAGTCGCGCTTTTCGAGCCCCAGGAACACATCTTTGAATTGATTCATGCCGGCATTGGTAAACAGCAGTGTGGGATCGTTCGCCGGCACCAGCGACGAGCTTCGCACCACGCGATGACCGCGTTCGGCGAAATAATCGAGAAACCCCTGGCGTGTTTCAGAGCCTGTCATCGTATGGTTTTATTGTTGCATGAAAGAAAAAAGGGACGCCTCCCGAAGGCTTTTTCCTTAGGAGTTTCAACGCGGAGCGTCAATAGGAGTTTCGACGCGGAGCGTCAATCAGATTGGCGCTTTCGCAGAGCCCATTCAGCATCGAATCGGTCGCGGGTTACGAAGGATGTCTGCGTGCCGGCGGCGAGCGTCGACAGTGCGGCGTACAGATTCGCGCGTCGAATGGCCTCGGTTTCCTCAAAGTGATTCGCCAGAAAATACGCGAAGCTGCCGATGAACGCATCGCCTGCGCCGGTAGTATCCACCGGACTCACTTCAAATGCGGGAATGTGACAATCCGCATCGTTTCGCGCGGAAAAGGCTCCTTTTTCACCTAGCGTGATAATCACGCTGCGAAGACCGCCTGCGAGCAGACGCCGCGCGCACCGTCTGGCGCTGTCAAGATCCCGTACAGGGATTCCGCCGATCGTCTCCGCTTCGGTCTCGTTCGGAATCACGTAGTCCGCATCGCCGGCCCGACGTAGATCGAGGGGCTGGCCCGGCGCAGGATTCAGAATCGTGCGGATGCCGTGTTCGCGCGCGAATTGCAGCGTATAGTAAACCGTCTCGACCGGCACTTCGAGTTGCATCACAATCATGTCGGCGCTTTCGATCAGATCGGACGCCGCGTCGATATCGGAGGGAAGCAAGCGATCGTTCGCGCCCTTGACCACCAGAATCCGGTTCTGGCCCGCGCTGTCGACGAAGATCGGCGCGACGCCGCTCGACGTTCCGGGCGTGACAAGCACGCGGCTCGTGTCGATGCCGAAGGACTCGAAATTGCGGATGGTCGCCTCGCCAAACAGATCGTCGCCCACGCGGGCGACCATGGAAACCTGGGCTCCGCACAAGCGCGCGGCGACGGCTTGATTGGCGCCTTTTCCGCCGAATCCCATATGAAATTCACGTCCGAAAATGGTTTCCCCGGGACGAGGAAATTCGTCGGTAAACGTAGCCAGATCGATATTGGCGCTGCCAACGACGGCGATGTGAGGCAATTCGGATCAATTCTAGCGCGACTTCAGCGCCTGATCGAGCGGCTCCGGCGCGCAGCCGTATTTTTCGACGAACGTGTTTCGATTGCCAAGCGCAAGATCGCGCTCTCCGGCGCGCAACCGCGTATGGATCATCTCCACTGCGGCAGCGCACATCTCCGATTGAACCAGCGCGCATGCCGGATTGATCGCGGGTCCACGCGGCCCGGCGGCGATCGCACACTTTTCGGTGTCGAGTCCGGCGGCGTACAGTTTCATGAGTTGATCTCTCAATCGGAGGTCCGAGGTCAGGAGCATGCCCGCCATCAGCGTGATCCCGGCCTGACCGGCCTGCTGGCGTTCCATTTGCGCCGCCGCCAACTGGGCGTACATATTTGGCTGCATGGGCGCAAGTTCCAGCGCGCGTTCTGCGCTTGCGAGCGCTTTCTCTCCGTCGCCCGATTGAAGATAAGCTCCCGAGAGCAGCCGGTACGCCTCCGGCTCGGTCTTCGCAATCCGTCCGTCGCGATCATAGGCGCGGTCGATTGCGATGCATTTTTCGAGCAGTGCAACCGCACCCTGCGTGTCGCCGGTCTGCAAGTGTAATCCGCCATCCAACAGATAAGCGTCGGGAGCATTCTTCGAATCCGGAAGCGAATCGAGCAGCGCCACGCTCCGATCCGCTTCTTCGGCCGCGCGCCTCAAGTCGCCATTGGTTTCAAGCAGCGAGGATGCCAGCAGCCGGTGCAGCTTGAAGCTATTGGTGTGCACGTCCGCCTGGGCGATGGTCAGGTCGTCATGCCAATGCGCGTTGCGCGCGAAGGTTCGCGCCGCGAATCCCATCGTGATCGCGCACAGCAGTGCGATCGCGACCTGATCCGGCAGCGCGCAGATCAGCATCGCCAGGCACGCCATGACGCCGATCAGCGGCAGATAGAGAAACCGCTCAGCCATGATGGTGCCGATGGGAAACAGCAGGTTGGCCATCGGCGCGAACGTGATCGCCGCAAAGCATGCCCAAAAAAACGCGACCCGATTCCAAAAATAAAGCCGCACGATCCCGATCAGCGCCGCGGCCACGATGATCCAGGCGACCCAATCGCCGGCGCTTCCACGCGCCATCGGAATGGCGGGATAGGAATAATCGCTCGACAATTTCGCAGGCCAAACCGACAGCAGCAAATATTTTGCGATAACTTTCAGCGCGGTCAACCGGCCGGTCCAGAAACTCGCGCCGGCGATCGGGTTGTCGGTGTACGGAAATTCCGCGGGCTCCGATGCGGCCAGCCCCACGGACCTTTGATAGAGCATCATGGCCATTGGCGGCAAGGTGGCGAGAATCCCCCACAGGGCATTTTTCAGCGCGGCATTCAGTCCTGCGCGGCCCGGGCGGCGCTCGCTCCACCGGACCACCTCGTATAACGCGATAACGCCCACGATCACCGCGGCGCTTTCCTTCGAAAAAATACCCACTGATGTCGCCAGCATGACTCCCGCGAGCCAGGCGATCCGATGTTTGCCTTCCGTGCTCTTCAGGTACATCAAAAATCCCGCAAGCACGCCGAGCCCGGCGAGCAGATCCGCCCGTCCCACGATGTTGGTCACCGCTTCGGTGAGCGCCGGATGCACCGCCCACATCGCCGCGGAGAACAGCGCGGCCCAGAACGATCGAATCAGCTTCCGCGCGAGTGCGAACACCACCAGCACGTTGGCCGCGTGAAGAAGAAGATTGATCCAGTGATACCCGCCCGGCTGATCGCGATCGCCCAGGACCACGTAGTTGAACAAATAGGATAGCGTCGTCAACGGACGATACAAGCCCGCTTCGCCGGACGGCCACCAGTACGTGTGGTCGACAATCCGCGAGACGTTCTCGGCACTCGCCTCGCGGATGCGCGGATCTTGGAGCAGGAGCGCCCGGTTATCGAGCGCGAACCCGGCGCGAAACGAATTGGAATACGCGGCAAGCGTCAGCAGAAGCAGGGCCAGCGACGCCCCATACGCTCTCTGTCTGGTGGTTGGCAAATCCTGATTGTAATAGACTGGCGATCAAGGAATCCGGGCGAATCGCCGCTAACGCAGCGCTTCGAGCAAATCCGGCGTGACTTTGTTCACGTTCACGAACTGAAAATCGGGAACGCTTTTCGGAGTCGTCAAACGGGTCACGCGACTCGCCCCGGGTCCGATGAAGTGCAGCGACCACACTCCGTCGCCGATGTTCTGCCGCGATTTGTCCGAAAATTTCACGGTTACATATACCGAATCGATCGTGTAGGGGCAGCCGTTGGTCCAATCGGCCCAATAGTGGTCCTCGTCCATCTTGATGAGCGCGTTCACCTTGAAGCAGTGGGACACTGCCGGGCTCTGCGCGCAGGCCAAACCGCCTGTCAACAGAAGGAAAAGGAGAAACAGGTATTTCATCCTGATTCTCTATCGGTCGAAAGCCTTAGTACTTTAGAGTCCAAAGTTGGACCGAATGGAACCGAAACAACTTATCACAAAAATGTTTGGGCCGCAGGCGGGAAAAAACCGGCGAGACTACTTCCTGGATTAAGACGCGCGCTTCTGACGGGGCTCTTCTTCGTCCTCGTAAAGGGGCACCTGTTCGAGGTCGTCGGCTTCAAAGACCTGACCGCAGTCCTTGCATCCAACGTAATCGACCCCGTCACGGCGCATCAAGAACTCCGTGTGCTTGTGCTCACAACCCGGCATAGCTGACAGATTATCCCCTATTCTAGTCAGTGCGCTACCGTTGTCAAGCCCCTTTTTTTGAGGGGCGCCCGGATTCGCCTCCGCCAATTTACTGTCTTTTACTCGAAGCCCTGGTATACTTTTAGGAATCTGCCGAAGGATTCATCTTGAGAGAAACACCATGCGCAAACAACTACTGATTGCCTTTGGCGCCGCACTTTGGTTTACCCAAATCTTACCCGGGCAAACGCCTCCGAACTTCAGCGGGGAGTGGAAAATGGATATCGCCAAGAGCGATTTCGGACGCATGCCCGCGCCCGAAGCGCTTTCGCGCACCATTCAACAGACGGATTCGTCGCTCCATATTCAAACCTATAACAAAGGCAAGCAAGGTGAGGTCCGCAGCGAGCTGAAGTATACGACCGATGGCAAGGAGTGCGTCAATCATCTGCAAGGCGGCGACGCCAAGGGGACGGTGAAGTTTCAGGGCGCAAATCTGGTCATCGACAGCACGCGCGATTATCAAGGCACCGAAATCCGGTCCAAGGAGACCTGGACGCTTTCCGACGGGGGCAGGGTGCTCACGATCCAAAATCACGTTACCATCGCTCAACAGGGAGATTTCGACACCAAACTGGTTTTGAATAAGCAATAAACAGGAGAATTCACGATGAAGACTGCACGCAGAACTGTATTCGCAATCGCGCTGTTCGCCACGGTCGCACTGGCCGCCGACAAGCCGAATTTTTCCGGGGAATGGGTCATGGACGCCAGCAAGAGCGATTTTGGCCCGATGCCTCCGCCGGATTCGATGACGCGCAAGATCGCACAAAGCGACCCCGATCTGACGGTCACGCAAAGCCAGACCGGCGGCGCGCAGGGCGATCAGACCACGACCGCGAAGTACAGCACGGACGGCAAGGAAACCGTCAACCAGATGATGGGCAACGACGTGAAGAGCACCGCGGCCTGGGACGGCAGTTCGCTGGTGATCAAATCGAAGCTTGATTTTCAGGGCAATGAAATCGGGCTGACCAGCAAATGGTCGCTCTCGGAAGACGGCAAGGTGCTGACCGACCTGTGGCAGATTGCCAGCCCGCAGGGCGATATTCAGATCACATACGTGCTGAACAAGAAGTAGCCGATGGCCGCTAGACTCGCCGCGGCGATGCTGATCGCATGGTCCGCCTTCGCCGCCGGTAACGCCATTCCGGCCGGCACGTATCAGGGAGAATGGAACGGAGCCTACGGCTACGGCAATCTCAGCATGGTGCTCGAGCGCGACGGCAAAGCCGGGTATCGGGCCGAGATGACGATGTCCGTGGATCCCGATCAAATGGATTGCGACGTGGAGTCGCTCAAGGTGGACGGCGCCAATATCGAGATCGTGATCGAATACGGCAACCGCAGCCGCTTCGAGATGACGCTGACCGGCACCCTCAAGGGAAGGACCATCGAAGGCCGGTTCAAGACCACCCAGCCGGGCACCGAAGCGGTGGATGATGAAGGCACCTGGAAGCTGACCAGGCTGTGACGCTTAACGTTGGTCTACCGGCTAGCGTTTATCGACCATCTGGCGCACGCGGTCGAGCTCCCTCCGGAGCCGGTTTTCGCGCATCGCGAGCGAGACCACGTAGATGACGATAATCAGCCACGCTGCGACGAATCCGTAAAACATGTAATCGAAGTTTTGATTATCCATGCGTTTTTTGAAAAGTTCTTCTAATAGGAATGCGCCGCGCGGCGCAGCGAGTCGATTTCGCGCGCCGCGATTTCCTGCCTCATGCGGATCATCACCAGGATGATCGCCAGGCACAGCAGCGCCAGTGCGTTCCAGTACAACGGATGTTCGAGGACCGGATCCATCTTGCCGCCGCCGGTCCGGAAGCTCAATACCGGGCCGGGATGCTGCAATCGCGGAAACCAGTCGATCGCTTTGTAGACAAACCACGCGTTCACCGTTCCGAAGACGCTGACCACGGCCGATAATCGCGCACGAGCGGTGGGCTCCTCCACCGCCCGGCGCAACATCAGGTATCCGGAGAACACCAGGCAGCAGATCAGCATGCCCGTCAAACGCGCATCCCAGGCCCACCACACGCCCCACTGCTGCCGGCCCCAGATGGAACCGGTGACCAGGTTGGTCAGCGCGAACGCGAGCGCCACTTCGGTGACCGAGGCCGCCATCGAATCCCACCACAAATTCTTTTTCACCAGGTACACCAGGCTGCAGCCGAGCCCGACGCAGAATCCCGTCAGGCCGAGCATCCCGCCCGGCACGTGAAAATAGATGATGCGGAAAATCATGTCCTGCCGAGCCTCATCCGGCAGCCCGAGCAGAATCGTATGCAGGTTCCACACCAGCATCGCCGCGCCGAACGCGGCCAGAAGCACGATGATGCGCATTCTCATGATCGTTCACCCCAACAGCACAGTATCGACGAATGTCACCGACAGAAGCGTGAAGACAATATCGAAGGCCACCAGCATCCGCAGCGCCAGCGCGTTGTCCGGCCCGAGCGGCGAGCCGCTGAGCAGCGTCGTCGTCAGCGTCATCGCCGACATCAGCGCGGGAATCAACAGCGGATAGACCAGCGTCGGAAGCATCAGCTCGCGGATGCGCAGGTTCACCGTCAGCGCGCTGAAGAACGTGCCGATCGCGGTCAGCGCCCAGGTGCCGAGCAGCAGAACCCCCATCAGCGCCCAGAACTGGCGCGCCCATCGCACGTTATAAAACAGCCCGAATACGGGAAGCGAGACCAGCTCAATCGCCATCAGCAGAAGATAATTCGCCATCGCTTTGCCCAGGAACAAGGCTGAAGCCGGGATCGGCGCGGCCAGCAGTCCGTCCAGGCAATCGTTCTGCATTTCGCGGACGAAGCTGCGATTGAGCAGCAGCGCGCCGGCAAAGGTGAACACCAGCCACAGCAGGCCGCCCGAAAATTCCTCCGCCTGGCCGGAGGTCGGATCGAAGGCGAAACTGAAGAGCACCAGAATCACGATCGAAAACGCGACCGACGCGTTCAGCGCCTCCTTGGTGCGCAGCTCCGAGCGCAGATCCTTCGCCATAATGGTCCACATCTGGCTGAGGAACAGCGCGACGGGCGAAGCGGCGCGCCCTTGCCGGCTCTGTCGCCGGCTCGCCTCCGGCGATTCGACTTCGGTGATCGGCATCCCGGCCTCGCTCATGCTTCGGCCTCGTAGGTCCGGTAGAGCCAGCCCGTATCATCCAC
>DATHCE010000094.1:0-12211 GCA_035319685.1 Bryobacteraceae bacterium
AACCGTCCGGACTCGGATTCGCGGGCGGCGCGGCCTGAAAGGCGCCGGGCGTGGTTGGAAAGGGCTGAGACCCGGCGTGCGTGGATGCGATATAAGCCTCGCCGGCGGGGTCGATCGCCATAGCCACCGCCGGTGCATTCACTGGCAGAAGGGTCGAATAGACAAGCTGCGTTCCTGCCGCGTTAAGCTTGGCGACGAACCCCCCGCCATTCGCGGAATCGGTGAATGCGGCGCCCGCCGTAACCGGAAAAGTGTACGGCTGGCTGAGAGTATTTGGACCCGTTAAGCCGGCCACGTAGACATTCCCGCTGGCGTCCACGCAAATCGCGCTCGCGGCTGTCTCGTTTCCGTTGCCGCCGAAGTAGGTCGCGAATAAGACATTCCCCGCTGGGTCCAGCTTGATCACGAACGCATCCGTGCAGGGAAACATCAGCAGGATTCCTTGAAAGCCTGGGAGAGTGCCGCAAATACCGCCGCTGAATTGGGTTTGAAGCGCGCCCGCCGTCGCAGGAAAGGCGGTAGAGGTTGTCGAGCCGGTGAGATATGTGTTTCCCGCCGCGTCCACCGTCATGGCCGCGACGGTGGTTTTGCCGGGGACGGCATAGTTGAACGTCGGCTGATTTTGAGCTATCAGGCAGGGTGCAAGAAACAACAGAAGAGGCATTTCCCGCATGACATGAAGTATACAGCCCAGCTTCCGATAATCCGTCGTTATTCCCCATTGCCGATCTTCACACCCACCACGGCGCCGACGGCTGGTCGCGGATTACGATTTGATTCAGGAATGCCGCCGCTTTCGTCAGCCCTTCATCGGGCGACATGAGCGTGTCTTCGTGCTCGATCGAGAGGACGTAGTCGTAGCCGAACATGCGCAGCGTGGAAATGAATTCGGTCCACCAGGCGTAGGCGTGGCCGTAGCCGCAGGCTCGAAAAATCCAGGCGCGATTCTTTTCATCGGTGTACTTCTTGGTATCGAGCACGCCCGTCTTCGGGAGATTCGCGCCGTAAACCTGGGTGTCCTTGGCGTGCACGTGGAAAATCGAGCCGCCCAGCACGCGAATCGCCTGGATCGGGTCGATCGCCTGCCAGAACATGTGGCTCGGATCGTAGTTGCAGCCAATCACGGGACCTGCGATCTCGCGCAATTTGAGCAGCGTTTCGGGACTGTAGACTACAAACCCGGGATGCATTTCGATGGCGACCTTCACGCCGTGATCGGCCGCGAATTTCGCGTGCCTGATCCAATACGGCGCGACCTTTTTCTCCCACTGCCAGCTCAACACGTCGAGGTATTCGGGCGGCCAGGGGCAGGTCACCCAGTTGGGATATTTGGCCTTGTCGCTATCGCCGGGGCATCCGGAAAAATCAATGACGACGGGCACTCCCAGCTTCTCGGCAAGGCGAATCGTCCGGCGGCTGGTTTCCGCGTAAGCCCTGGCGACATCGCGATCCGGGTGCAAAGGATTGCCGTGCGAGCTGAGCGCGCTGATGGTGAATCCGTGGTCCGAGAATTTCTGCTTGAACTCCTGGAGCGCGCCCCGGTCGGAGAGCATCGAGAGCTTGCAATGCGCGTCGCCGGGATAATTGCCGGTTCCCATCTCGACGGTCGAAATGTTCAGCGCGCGCAGCTTTTCGAAAACTTTTTCGAGCGGAAATTGCGATAGTAAGGGAGTAAAGCAGCCGACTCTCATCGCGTCAAGAATAACAATGTTCGCCGATACCGCGCTCGCCCAGCGCATCGAACAGAGCGAGGCCCTGAACGCGGCCGCATGCGGGGAATCGCTGGCCGTCGCCGGCGGATACGCGACGTTTGCCGGCGTCGGATCGCCGCTCACGCACGCGGTGGGGGTGGGTCTGAGCGGACCGGTCGGGGAAACCGAGTTCGACGCGATGGAGGATTTTTTCCGGTCGCGCGGAGCGAACGTCAATCTCGATTTCTGCCCGCTCGCCGATCCGTCGCTCGCGGCTTTGCTCGGCAAGCGCGGCTATCGCATCGCCGAGTGCTCCAACGTGCTCGTCGGAGCCGTCGCGGGAAGCCCGGACGCGCGCATTCGCATGGCCCGGCCGGACCAGCGCGAACTGTGGAGCCGGGTGATGCTGGAAGGATTTTTCCCCGAACACGGGCTGACTCCGCTCATGTTGGACGTGGGCTTGCGCCTGCTGCGCGCCGAAGGGACGACGGCGTGGTTTGGCGTGGTGGACGGCCAAGCGGCGGCGGCCGGCGCGGTGAACTTCCGAAACAAGCTCGCGCTCCTGTTTGCCGACAGCACGCTCCCGAAATTTCGCGGCCACGGCCTGCATCTCGCCATGATCCGCGCCCGCCTGGCGCACGCCGCCTCGGCCGGCTGCGAACTCGCAACCGCTTCCGCCGTTCCCGGAAGCATCTCCCAGCGCAATTACGAGCGCGCCGGATTCCGCGTGGTCTACACCAAACTGAACATGCAGCGCGACTGGCTATGATGAATCGATGCCGGCCCAATCCAAAACACCAAAGACCAAAGTAGCCAAGCCGAAAAACGCCGCCGAGCGCCAGGCGCGGGTAAAGAAGATCCTGGCGACGCTCGACCGGATGTACCCGAAGGCGACCTGCGCGCTGACCCATCGCAACGCATGGGAGCTGCTGGTGGCGACCATCCTTTCGGCGCAGTGCACCGACAAACGCGTCAACGAGGTGACGCCCGGATTGTTCACGAAGTATCCCACGATTCAGGATTTCGCCGGCGCGAATCAGACGGAGCTGGCGCAGGACATCCGGTCCACCGGATTTTTCAACAATAAAGCGAAATCATTAATTGGCGCGGCGCGAAAAATCCTGACCGATTTCCACGGCGAAGTGCCGCGTAATATCGAGGATCTGCTGACGGTTCCCGGCGCGGCGCGCAAGACCGCGAACGTCGTGCTGGGGACGGCGTTCGGCATCGCGTCGGGAGTGGTCGTCGATACCCACGTGCAGCGCGTTTCGGCCCGCCTGGATTTGACCAAACATACAGATCCCAAGAAAATCGAACAGGATTTGATGAAGATTATTCCGAAAGAGAAATGGATCTTATTCTCGCATCAGATCATTCTGCATGGACGCGCGCTGTGCGTCGCGCGCAAGCCGAAGTGCGCCGAATGCGGGCTCGATCCGCTGTGTTACGCGCCGGATAAAACGGTTTAATTCGCAAGTTCGCCCGGAAATTCCGGAGCCGTGAGGTTCCCGCGCGGGCGGAAATGGGGACACTAGCGCACGTTGTTTTCGCCGGTCAGGTGCAATCCCTTGTGGATCGCGTAGAGAGCGAGCTCCAGGCGATCGGAAACGCCCAGTTTGTCGAAGATGTTGTGCAGATGATTCTTCACCGTCTGCTCGCTGATGAACATCTTCTCGGCCATCTCTTTGTTCTTATAACCTTGCGCGACCAGCGCGACGATCTCGCGTTCGCGCGTCGAAAGCGGGCTGCGCTCGCGGGTTTTGCCGCCCTGGCCGCCCGCGGCTTCGGTACCGGTCTGGAACTGGCGCATCACCGCGGCGGTGGTGTGCGAATCGAGCCAGATCTCGCCTGCGTTAACCTTGCGGATGCTCTTGACGATCAAATCCGGCGCGGTCTGCTTCAATACGATCCCGCTACAGCCGAGCTTCATCGCCTGCACGAACTCGTTCTTATCCTCGGACGCCGTGAGTACGATCACGCGAGTGCGCTTGTTGGTTTGTTGCAGCGCCTGGAGCGCCGAAAGCCCGTCGAGGTTGGGCATGCGCAGGTCCAGCAGGAGCACGTCCGGGTCCAGTTCTTGAACCTTTTCAAGCACTTCGCGGCCATCGCCGGCTTCGCCTACAATCTCGAAATCGTCTTCCAGAAGAAGGAGTTTTTTTAGGCCATCCCGAACAATCGGATGGTCGTCGGCAATCACGATTCGCACCGTGGCCTTTTTCCTTTCTCTTCCCTCCGTGCTGTCATTGATAGGCGATACCATAGTGTCCATAAGCTCCAGTACTTCACTCCGTCATGATGATAAACGGTTCTAGTACCTTGTGCAATTCAGGCGCACCAAACGTTTCGACCGGATAGTTTACCTAATTCCTAGCTAAGGTCGCCTTAGTCCTCGAAGGGGATTTGGCGACACTTAGCCGCAACACTGTCGTAGGAAGAGCCCGCAAGAGTGTCATAGGAAAAAATGTAAGACCCGATGCGCCGGACGATCCCGGGCTGTCGTGAAACCCGTGAGGCTTGCCAACTAATTCGGAAAAGGCAGCATAGCACGAAAGGCGGGCTCCGGCAAACGCGGCGAAACTGCCTGTCGAAGGTTCAGGCGTGGCCGTTTGCGGGCTCCGGACTTGCCGGTTGTGCAGCGGGAAGGCGCAACGGGTCGTTCGGCATGACAATCCATGCCACAACATAGCCGATGAGGCCCAGCCCGACCGGCCAGATCGCCAGGATGAGCGTCACCACCCGGACCAGCGTCACGTCCACTCCGAGGTATCGGGCGAACCCGGCGCAAACGCCGGCGATCTTGCGGTCCTCGCGCGGGCGGCTCAATTTTGGATACGGACGAACCGAATAAGCGTTCGAAGCGGTCGGCGAGCCGCAATCGGAGCAAAAATTCGCCCCATCCTTCAACTGGACGCCGCATTTTGTGCAATACATCAATCCATCTCCCTTAGTCCATTACGCGCCCGGCGTCGCTCGAGTTCCAGGTTACTTCGTCCGGGAAATCCAGCAGGGCACGGTCCGCATGTTATCGTGATGGTTTCAGCTCTACATTATGGCAACTCCTACTTCTAAAGCGATGACGCCCATCACGGTCGCGCATGGCGACGGGATCGGGCCCGAAATCATGGGTGCAACTTTGCACATCCTGAAGGCCGCCGGCGCGCGGATCGAAATCGACACCATCGAGGTCGGCGAAAAGGTTTACCTGAGCGGCAACACGTCGGGGATCGCAGCGAGTTCCTGGGACTCGCTGCGCCGCACCAAAGTTTTCCTGAAAGCGCCCATCACCACGCCGCAGGGCGGAGGCTATAAGAGCCTGAACGTGACGGCGCGCAAGATGCTCGGGCTGTATGCGAACATCCGGCCGTGCGTTTCCTATCATCCGTTCGTGCGCACCAAGCATCCGGGGATGGATGTGGTGATCGTGCGCGAAAACGAAGAAGATCTGTACGCCGGAATCGAGTATCAGGCGACGCCTGAAGAGATGCTGGCGTTGAAAGTCATCACGCGGCCGGGCTCGGAAAAGATTGTCCGCTACGCGTTCGAATACGCGCGGCAATACAACCGGAAGAAGGTCACCTGCTTCACCAAAGACAACATTCTGAAGATGACCGACGGCTTGTTCCACAGGGTTTTTGACGAGATCGGGCCGGAGTATCCGGAAATTGAAAAGGAACACTGGATCGTCGACATCGGCGCGGCGAAGATGGCCGATACGCCCGAGGCGTTCGACGTGATCGTGATGCCGAACCTGTATGGCGACGTGCTTTCCGACGTAGCGGCGCAGATCGCGGGATCGGTGGGATTGGCCGGATCATCGAACATCGGCGAACAGTGCGCGATGTTTGAAGCGATCCACGGCTCTGCGCCGCGGCGCGCGGGTCAGAACATGGCGAATCCGTCGGGCCTGTTGCAGGGCGCGATCCTGATGCTGGTGCACATCGGCCAACACGACGTCGCCGAAAGCGTCCAGAACGCGTGGCTGCGCACGATGGAAGACGGCGTCCACACCTACGACATTTTCGTCGAAGGCCAAAGCAAACAAAAAGTAGGGACGAAAGAATTTGCCGAGGCTGTGATCGCGCGGCTCGGCCTGAAGCCGCACACACTCAAGGCCGTTCACTACGCCGAGAAGCCGGCGCACAAGGCGGCCACGCGCCAGGCGCGACCGGCTCCGAAGAAGGATCTGGTCGGCGTCGACGTATATATAGAATGGCCGTCGAAGAACGCGGCGAATCTGGCGGTGAAGGTCGCGGCGGCCGATGGCGACGGGCTGGCGCTTGAAATGATCGCGAATCGCGGCGTCAAGGTTTGGCCGGAAGGATCGCCCCAGACATTCTGCACGGATTCATTCCGCTGCCGGTTTATCGGGTCCGCGGTCACGCCGAAACAGATCATCGGCCTTCAGGAGCGCATCATCGGGCTGGGATTCGAGATCGCGATGACCGAAAATCTTCGCATTTACGACGGCGCTCGCGGATTCACGCTGGCGCAAGGCCAGTAAACAACCATGGAATCGCCGGCGCTGGTTGCTGTCATCATGGGCAGCAAATCGGATTGGGAGACGATGCGGCACACCCGCGAGACGCTGGAGCGTTTCGGCGTGCCGCACGAAGCCCGGATCATCTCCGCGCATCGCACGCCGGATTTGGCTGCGGAATTCGCCTCCACCGCGGAGGCGCGCGGCCTGGAAGTGATCATCGCCGCGGCAGGCGGAGCCGCGCACCTGGCAGGCGTGATCGCCGCGCAGACGCTGGTTCCGGTGCTCGGCGTGCCGATGGAGAGTCAGGCGCTCAAGGGGCTCGATTCGCTGCTGTCCACCGTGCAGATGCCGGGAGGGATTCCGGTGGGGACGCTGGCGATCGGCAAAGCGGGCGCGATCAATGCGGCGCTGCTGGCGGTCGCCATGCTTGCGACCACGCGGCCGGATTTGCGCGAAAAACTGCGTGCCTTTCGCGTCGAGCAGACCGCGAAAATCCTCAACGACAGGCTCGAATAATATCGGTGACGGATTTTTCGTCCGCCCGGCCCACCGTGCGTGCATCGCCGCGCATCTGCGACCATAAAGAAAAATGGACGGAATTCGCGAATGGGTGGGCTCCGCCCGATCGGTCGCGGTGTTGACGGGTGCAGGGATCTCCGCGGAAAGCGGCATTCCGACGTTTCGCGGACCCGGAGGGTTGTGGCGCACGTATCGGCCCGAGGATCTGGCGACACCTCAAGCTTTTTCGCGCGATCCGAAGCTGGTTTGGGAATGGTATGACTGGAGGCGAGGGCTGATTGCTCGAGCGCAGCCTAATCCCGGGCATTTTGCACTGGCGGAAATGGAGCGGCGTTCGAAAAAATTTGCGCTGATCACGCAGAATGTCGACGGGCTGCACGATCGCGCGGGAAATCGGAACATACTGAAGGTTCATGGCGATATTTGGGTGGTTCGATGCGCGGCGTGCGGGCGGGAGCGCGTCGATGAGCGGGCATCGATTCCCGAGCTGCCTCCGCGATGCGCCTGCGGAGGAATCGAGCGGCCGGGAGTGGTATGGTTCGGCGAATCGCTGCCGGCGGATGTGTGGGCTCGCGCGGAACAAGCGGCGCCGGCCGATTTGTTTTTCGTGATCGGAACGTCCGCGGTGGTCTATCCGGCGGCGGGATTAGTGCGCTCGGCGAAATCCGCCGGGGCGAAAGTCGTGGAAATTAACATCGCGGAAACACCCGTTTCCGGGCTTGTGGATGCGAGTTTGCGCGGACCGGCGGCGGAAATTTTGCCGGGATTGTTGGACGGATGATCTGCTATTTCGACGCATTTTCGGGAATCAGCGGCGATATGACGGTGGGCGCTTTGATCGACGCGGGAGCCTCGGCCGATGCGCTGTTCGAGGCGTTGCGCGCGCTCGGAACCGAAGCGCAGTTCTCGGTTGAGAGGACCAAACGCGCGGGAATTGCGGCGTCGAAATTTCGCGTGCGGACAGGCGGCGAGCATAACAAGCATCGGCACCTGGCTCAGATTCTTGAAATGATCGCGCGAGCGCCGATTTCGGCGCGCGCAAAAAGCAGAGCGGCGGCGGTGTTTCAACGTCTCGGCGAGGCGGAAGCGAGGGCGCACGGCATCGCGGTTGAAAAAGCTCATTTCCACGAGGTCGGCGCGGTGGATTCGATCTGCGACATTGTGGGGGCTGCGCTTGCGCTCGATCTGCTCGGCGTCGATGAAGTGTACTGCTCGGCGATCAACACCGGGCACGGGACGGTGAAGACCGAACACGGAGTTCTTCCGGTTCCGGCCCCGGCGGCTGCGGCGCTGCTCGAAGGCAAACCGATTTATGCGCGCGGTCCTGAAATGGAATTGACTACGCCAACCGGTGCGGCCATAGCAGCGACGCTCGCATGCGGTTTTGGGCTGCTTCCGGCGATGCGCATTACCGCGATCGGATACGGCGCAGGCGATCGCGATTTGGAAGGTCAGGCGAACGTCCTGCGCGTGCTGATCGGCGAAAAAACCGGGGCGGGCGAGGCGACTCTGGTCAGCGTGATCGAAGCCAATATCGACGATTCGAGTCCGCAGGTTTTGGGCTACGCGATCGAAAGGTTGATGGAAGCAGGCGCGCTCGATGCGTCGCTTGCGCCGCTGCAGATGAAGAAGAATCGTCCGGGATCGCTGCTGCGCGTGATCGCGCGGCCCGCGGATCAGGAAAAATTCGCGCAGATGATTTTCGCGGAGACCTCGACGCTCGGGGTAAGAATTTACCATGCAGAGCGGCGCGTCGAGGAGCGGAAGATCGTCGAAGTCGAAACCGAGTACGGAAAAATTCGCATCAAAGTTTCCGGCCACGGAAGCTTCGCGCCAGAGTATGAGGATTGCCGCGCCATCGCGATGCGCACCGGAACGCCGCTGCCGCTGGTAATTCTGGCGGCGCAGAACGCATACTTAACAAGAGAATGAAATATTACCTGACCACGCCGATTTACTATACCAATGCGGCGCCGCACATCGGCCACGCGTATACCACGATTACCGCCGACACGATCAAGCGCCTAAAGCAGATGGAGGGTTATCACGCCGTGCTGGCCACGGGCACCGATGAGCACGGCGTCAACGTGGAGCGGGCCGCCGAGGCGCAGGGCAAGTCCGCGCAGGAATACACCGACGTGATCGCGGAGGAATTTCGCCAGCAGTGGAGGATTCTGGGGCTCGCGATCGACCGGTTCGAGCGCACCACCAGCGACCGGCACGCGGCCTGCGTGCAGGATCTGTTCCATCGATGCAGGGAGCGCGGCTACGTTTACAAGGGCCATTACAGCGGGCAATATTGCATCTTCGACAATCTGTACGTGAACGAAGCGAAACCGGGCGATCCTTGTCCGGAGTGCGGGCGCCCGACCGAGACGGTCACCGAAGAGAATTATTTTTTCCGGCTTTCGGCGTTTCAGGATAAGCTGCTCGATCTGTATGAGTCGCACCCCGATTTCATTCAACCCGAGACGCGGCGCAACGAAGTGATTGCGTTCGTCAAACAGGGATTGCAGGATTTGTCGATCAGCCGCACGTCGATCAAGTGGGGCATTCCGGTTCCGGACGAGCCGAAACATGTTTTCTACGTCTGGTTCGATGCGCTGACCACTTATATGTCCGCGGTGCAGGGCGAAGGATTGTGGCCGGCGGATCTGCACCTGATCGGGAAAGAGATCGTGCGATTCCACGCGGTGTATTGGCCGGCGTTTCTGATGGCGGCGGATCTCCCGCTGCCGAAGAAAATTTTCGCGCACGGATGGCTGCTGTTTGAAAACGACAAGATGAGCAAATCGCGGGGGAACATCGTGCGCGCGACGCCGATTCATCGCGTGCTCGGGACCGATGCGCTGCGTTATTTTCTGTTGCGCGAAGTGGTGTTCGGGCAGGACGGAAGCTTCAGCTACGACGCGCTGGTGGGACGCTACAATTCGGATCTGGCCAACGGGCTGGGCAACCTCGCAAGCCGGACGCTGACGATGATTCACCAGTATCGCGGCGGCGCAGTGCCGGACGGGACGGGTGAATCGCGCATCGCCGAAGCGGCGAGCGACGCGACGTCGGTGGCACTGGAGGCATTCGAAAAATTCGAATTCTCAAAGGCGCTGGAAGCGATCTGGGGATTGATCGCGAGGGTCGACAAGTACATCGTCGAGCATGCGCCGTGGAAGCTCGCCAAGGCGGCGGATGAGGAGTCGAAGCAGGAACTCGACGCCACGCTGTACACGGCGGCGGAAACGCTGCGGATCATCACCGCGCTGCTCGCGCCGGTGATTCCGGATTCGGCCGCAAAAATCTGGTCGCAGCTTGGCTACACGCAGCCGGTCACGGAGGTTCGCACGAAGGATCTCGATTGGGGACGCCTCCCGGCGGGGCAGCTGCTGGGCGCGGTGGGCGCGGTGTTTCCGCGAGCGGACGCAAAGCTCGCGATCGAAAAGATGCGGGAGCTTGAAGTGGAAGAATATGCGCGGCAGATGGCGGTGCTCGGCAAGACGCCACCGGCCGTGGCGGAGACCGACGGCAAGATCACCATCGACGATTTTCTGAAAGTCGATATGCGCGTCGGTCAAGTGAAGGAAGCCTCGGCGGTGAAAGGATCGGACAAGCTGCTGCACCTGCAAGTCGACATCGGCGAGGCGAAGCCGCGCAGCATTGTCGCGGGGATCGCGGGCGCATACCAGCCGGCGGCTCTGGTCGGCCGCAAAATCGCGATCGTCGCGAATCTTCAGCCGCGCAAACTGAAGGGTCTGGAATCGCAGGGAATGATTCTCGCGGCATCGCTCGAAGGCGGTAGTCCAACGCTCGTGAGTTTTGTCGAAGACGCGCCTATTGGCGCGCGGCTAAAATAAGACGCGCCCATCGGCGAACGGTTCAAAGTAAGACGCGCGGGTCAAACGGGCGCGTGCGATAATCGCGGTGATGAAATCCCTGCTTCTGCTTGCTTTGCCCTGCTTCGTTCTCGCTCAGAACCGCGCGCTTCAGCCGCCCGAGCAGCCGAATCCGAAAACGCTGCTTCCTCAATCCCTGATCGAATCCATCGTCAACGAGGTCAGCGGATCGATGGCCATGAACTCGATCTACGACCTCGCCGGCTACGAACATGACCGCCTGGCCAACGAGTACAAGACCACCTACCGCGAAGCCGAGTACATGGATAAGATGGCCAGGCAGTTCGGCCTGGAAGACGTGCACATCGAGCGGTTCAAGCTGCCCAATAAGACCTGGGATGGGGAAGCCGGCGAGTTGTGGGTCACCGCTCCGGAGAAAAAATTAATCGTTTCCTATCGCGATATTACGGCTTCGCTCGCGCCCGGAAGCCAATCGGGCGATGTTACCGCGGAACTGGTCTACGTGGGCCGCGGCGATCGCGCGAGCGATTACCAGGGCAAAAACGTGGCGGGAAAGATCGTGCTGGCGAGCGCGCCTCCGGGCGCGGTGCATAATCTGGCGGTACGCGAGTTCGGCGCGGCCGGAGTTGCATCCTTCGCCAATCCGACCGGGCGGCCCATCGATCGCCCGGACGAAATTTCCTGGAACAATCTCGGCGGGCGGGGCGGGGCGCAGGGAAAGACGACGTTCGCCTTCAACCTGTCGCATCGCATGGGGATGGATCTGGTCGATCTGATCGAGCACAACGACAAAGTGACCGTTCACGCCATCGTCAAGACCGCGGAATATGACGCGGAGATGCAAGTACCGACGGCAGTGATTCGCGGCGATGGATCAACCGATCAGGAGATCGCCTACACCGGCCACCTGTTTGAAGGGATCGCCAAGCAGGGCGCGATGGACGACACCTCCGGCTGCGCGGTGACGCTCGAGATGATGCGCGCATGGAAGAAGATGATCGATGAAGGCGTACTTCCCCGCCCGCATCGCACGGTGCGGGTGATGTGGGTGCCGGAAATTCAGGGCACCAACGCGTATCTGGATCGTTATCCGGATGAGGCCCGGCGCATGGTCGCGGCGTTTTCCATCGACATGGCGGGCGAGGACGTGCAGAAGAACCGGAACAGCCTGCGGCTGATGCGCACGCCGTACACGGTGAATCATTTCATCAACGAAGTGACGCAGCAGTTTTTTGAATACGTCGGCGACACCAATCGCGAGAAGGTTCAGAACCGGCGCATCGAGTACGGCTACATGTTTCCGATCCTCGATCCGCAGGGCTCGCGCGATCAGTTCTACTACAACATCGAAAAACACTACGGGGCGTCGGATCACACTGCGTTTCTGGGCCACGGAATCCCTGCGATCCTGATGAACAACTGGCCGGACTGGGGGTATCACACCAACGAAGATCGTCCGTGGAGCGCGGACCCGACGCAGTTGAAGCGCGCCGTGTTCATTTCGCTCGCAACCGGTCAAGTGCTCGCCAGCGCCGATGGGCCGATGGCCGTGCGCATCGCGGAAACCAGCGCGGGCCAGGCTGCCGAGCGCGCCGGAACCGAATTGCGTCACGCGTTGCAGATGATCGGCGATCATGAGCCGTATCGTGAAGCGCGCGTTCTGGTCGAACAGG
>DATHCE010000095.1:0-10136 GCA_035319685.1 Bryobacteraceae bacterium
GCGCGAGCATGAGCGGCAGATACGCCGCGGCCCAAGCCATCAGCGCGCACAGAAGCAGCGGCGCATAATCGCTTCCGATCATCACGTTGAAACTGCCGTGGCCGCTTATGGCGCGGATCAGAATGATCGCCGGCGCCATCACCGCCGCGATAATCACCAAGGGAGCGAGCCATCCTCCCGGCGCGAACCCGATGAATCGCAGCAGCGCGGAGTTGGAGACGCGCAGTGGAACGTCGGGAAAATGCAGCAGAATCGATACGCCCAGCGCGGCGGCGATGGCGAACCACAGCCGCCCGCGATCGAGAATCCGGCTGAACGCCGCGCCCGGCTTCGCGTACAACAGGAACAGAGCCTTCAGGCTTTCCGCCACGCTAATACGGTAGCAATCGGGCCGCCGTCCATGCCCGGCGCGCGCAACGTGTGCCACACTGGAATTTGTGAACAAGAGGATTCGGTCGACGACCATTTTATGCGTGCGCCGCGAGGGCAAGGTGGTGATGGCCGGCGATGGACAAGTGACCATGGGCGGCGAGGTGTTGAAAGCCTCGGCCAAAAAACTGCGGCGCCTTCACGACGGAAAGATCGTGGCCGGATTCGCCGGCGCCACGGCCGACGCGTTCGCGCTGTTTGCGCGCTTTGAAACCAAACTCGAACAGTACAACGGGAATCTGGCGCGATCGGTGGTGGAACTCGCCAAGGACTGGCGAACCGATCGCATGCTGCGTCACCTCGAAGCGCTGCTGCTGGTGGCCGATCCGGAAAACACGTATATTGTCAGCGGAACCGGCGACGTGATCGAACCCGACGATGAAATCGCCGCCATCGGCTCGGGCGGACCCTATGCCAAAGCCGCGGCGACGGCGCTGGTCGAAAATACGAAACTTTCCGCGCGCCAGATCGTCGAGAAGTCGATGGCGATCGCGGGAAAGATCTGCATCTACACGAACGACCGCGTGGTTTACGAGGAATTGGGCTGATGGTCATTTATCTCCCTGCACAAGCCGCCGAGGACGCGCCGGTGCTCGATGAGCTGACGCCGCGCGAAATCGTGCGCGAGCTCGACAAGTACGTCATCGGACAGGCGGAAGCCAAGCGCGCCGTCGCCATCGCTTTGCGCAACCGGATTCGCCGCCAGAAACTCGAACCGGAAATGGCCGATGAGGTGATGCCGAAAAATATCATGATGATCGGCCCCACCGGCGTCGGCAAGACCGAGCTCGCGCGCCGGCTCGCCAAGCTCGCTAATTCGCCGTTTTTAAAAGTCGAGGCGAGCAAATTCACCGAGGTCGGCTACGTCGGCCGCGACGTGGAATCGATGATCCGCGACCTGGTCGAGATCGGCATCGATATGGTGCGCGAAGAGCGCCTGGCCGAGGTTGGCGAGCGCGCCGAGCGCAACGCCGAAGAGCGCCTGCTCGACCTGTTGATGCCGAATCAGCCCGAGCCGACCGAAAGCACCGAGCGCACGCGCGAGAAGCTGCGCGAAAAACTGCGCGGCGGAAAGCTCGACGACCGCATGGTCGAGGTCGACGTGAAAGAGCGCGGCCCGACGTTTGAAGTCACCACCAACTCCGGCATCGAGGAGATGGACATCAATCTCAAGGATCTGATGCCCGGTTTGTTCGGCGGCCGGTCGCGCAAGCGCAAAATGCGCGTCGGCGAAGCGCTCGATTATCTGGTCCAGGAAGAAGAGCAGAAGCTGGTGGACATGGACCAGGTGACGCGCGTCGCCATCGAGCGGGTGGAGCGCAGCGGCATTATTTTTCTGGATGAGATCGACAAAATCGCGGGACGCGAAGCCGGCCACGGTCCCGACGTGAGCCGCGAAGGCGTGCAGCGCGATATTCTGCCTATCGTCGAAGGCACCACCGTCAACACGCGCTACGGCTTCGTCCGCACGGATCATATTTTATTCATCGCCGCCGGCGCGTTCCATGTTTCGAAACCCAGCGATATGATCCCGGAGCTGCAGGGCCGTTTCCCGATTCGCGTCGAGCTCAAATCGCTCAGCGAAGCCGACTTCATTCGCATTCTGAAAGAGCCCAAAAACGCGCTGATCAAGCAGTATCAGGCGCTGCTCGACACCGAAGGCATCAAGTTGACGTTCACCGAGGACGCGCTTCAGGAAATTTCGGCGTTCGCCGCGCAGGTGAACCAGACGACCGAAAATATCGGCGCGCGCCGCCTTCACACCATCCTCGAAAAGCTCCTCGAAGACGTTTCCTTCGACGGCCCGGATTTGAAAAAGAAGATCGTCAAAGTGGACGCCGTATACGTGCGCAAGCAGCTTGCCGAAATCGTCAAGGATCAGGACCTCAGCCGGTATATCCTGTGAATTTTCCGTGGGCGATTCCGTTCGCTGCCGGTCTTTTTCTGGGCATCGCCGGCTGCGGATACATCGGTCCGATTTACCCGCCGGCGCTCGACATCCCGATGCGCATCACCGACCTTCGCGTCGCCGAATATGGAGACGGGCTTCGCGCCGTTTTCACCGTTCCGGCGATGACCACCGAAGGTTTGCCGCTCAAAACCCTGGACCGCGTCGAAGTGCGCGTCGGCCTGATTCCGAATCCTTTCAATATGGACCAGTGGGCCGCGGCGGCAAAACCGTATCCGGTCCCGGCGACGGCGCCCGGACCCGTCGATTTCTCCGTGCCGGTGCGCGATTGGGCCGGCAAGGAAGTCGGCATCGCGGTTCGCGCGCAGGGGCCCAAAGGAAAGTGGTCGGACTGGTCGGCATTTCGCAACCTTCAGGTTGCACAACCGCTCGCGGCGCCGTCCGATTTGAAGATGGAAAACGACCGCGATGGCGTGAAGCTCACCTGGAAATCTTCCGCCGCGCATTTCCGGATCTATCGCTTGACGCCTTCGCCTCCGGGCGCGACCACGCCGCCGCAACCCGACCAGATCGGCGAGAGCGACCATCCCGAGTATCTCGATTCGTCCATCGAGTTCGGAACCCGCTACACCTATTATGTGCAGGCCGTCGCCGGCGAACTGCTGCAAAGCGCGACCACGGAATCGCAGCCCATCACGCCCGAAGACGTGTTCCCGCCGTTATCGCCCGCCGGCCTCGCCGCGGAGCAGGGCATCAACTCGATCGATCTGTCGTGGGAGCGCAACACCGAGCCTCGCTTCCAGGGCTACAACATCTATCGCTCCACCTCGGGCAGCGCGCCGGAGAAAATCGCGTCGCTGATTCCGGCGCCCACCTATAGCGATCATCAAATCGAATCGGGGAAGACGTATCGCTACACGGTAACGGCGGTGGGCGTCAACGGCCGCGAAAGCCCGCCATCGGCTCCTTTCGAAATCACCGCGCAGTAGCGCACCGGGGTGCGGGCGCACATTCATCCGCGCCCAGGGAGGGTCGCCCGCGCCTTGGTTGTGCGCGACCGATCGAAGTCCGAACATTCGCGGTTCCGCCCGCGTATACTGATTTCGGGGGAAGAATCCATGCAGCAGCATGTGAAGATTCTGGCCGTTCTGCATATCGTGCTCGGAAGTTTGGGCGTGCTGGCCGCACTCGTCGTGATGGCCATCTTCGGAGGGCTGGCCGGTATCGTTCACTTCGCCGACAATACTCAGGATTCGATGGTGGGAAGCGCCGTGCTGGGGATCATCGGCGTGGTAGCCACCGTGGTCGTGCTGGTGATTTCGCTGCCGGGCCTGATCGCCGGCATCGGACTGCTGAACTTTCAACCGTGGGCGCGAATCTTAACCATCATCATCTCCGCGATCGAATTGCCCGGTTTTCCGATTCACACCGCGCTCGGAATTTACGGATTATGGGTGCTGTTGTCGAACGAAGGCGCGGCATTATTCGAGCGCCAGTGGAGCGGCGTTGTGCGCCCTTAACGGCTGCTCAACGATTCTTTAGCCGCCGCAGCCGCTTCCACGACGTCCGTTCCACCGTCGGGGGACGGAACGCCTGCTCGATCAACTCCGCCTGTTCCTGTTGATGCCGCTTCAGCGATCCCGGCGCCGTGCTCGCGCTTTCCGGACGGCCCGCGTAGCCGATCTGGCGATGCTGGGCTTGAACGGTCGGCTGGATCCATCCGCGCACGAACGCCCACGCGCCCGAATTGCGCGGCTCTTCCTGCACCCACACCACCTCGCCCGCTGCGGGATATTTCGCCAGCATTTCGGCGAACTCGGCTTCCGGAAAGGGATAGAGCTGTTCGATGCGGATGATCGCGGTATCGGCCGCCCGGCGCTCATCGCGCGCCGCGGCCAGGTCGTAATAAATCTTTCCGCTGCACACCAGAATTTTTCGAACCGCGCTCGCATCGCCGATCGTCGCGTCGTCGAGCAGAGGCTGGAACACGCCGCGGGTCAATTCGTCCACGGTCGAAACGACTTTCGGGTGGCGCAGCAGGCTCTTCGGCGTCATCACTACCAGCGGCTTGCGCAATCCGCGCCGATCCTCGCCGCCGCACATCTGGCGGCGCAGCAGATGGAAGTATTGCGCCGGCGTCGTGCAATTCGCCACGCGCAAATTGTTTTCCGAGCACAGTTGAAGAAATCGTTCCAGTCGCGCGCTCGAATGTTCCGGACCCTGTCCTTCCTGCCCATGCGGCAGCAGCAGGACCAGCCCGCTCGGTTGTCCCCACTTCGATTCCGCGGCGACTAAAAACTGGTCGATGATCACCTGCGCGCCGTTGGCGAAGTCGCCGAACTGCGCTTCCCACAGCACCAGCGTCAGCGGATCGGCCACGCTATAGCCGAATTCGAATCCGAGCACGGCGAACTCGCTCAACGGGCTGTTGTACACCTCGAAGCGCGCCTGATCCTCGGACAGATGTTGCAGCGGGACGTACACGCGATCGTTTTCGTAATCGTGATATTCGACGTGACGCTGGCTGAACGTTCCGCGCCCGCTGTCTTCGCCGCTCAACCGCACCGGCGTTCCTTCCGCCACCAGGCTCCCGAACGCGAGCACCTCGGCCAGCGCCCAATCGATATGCGCGCCGGTCGCGAACGTTTCGCGGCGCCTTTTGATGAACGTGGTCAGCTTCGGATGCAGATGAAAGTCCGCCGGAAATTGGGTGATGCGCTCGACGATGCGTTCGAGCATCGCGCGATCCACCGCCTCCGGCGGATGGTCCATCGGAATCGCCGCCGCCGGAATCGCGCTCAGCTCCTGCAGCTCGTAATTCTGCTTGTGCGACTGCGCTTCCTCGTACATCGCGTTGAAGCGTTGCTTCTGTGCATCGCTGAACGCCTTCACCTCGCGGGCGTTGATGAGGCCTTCCTGTTCGAGGCGCTCCGCGTAAATCGCCGTCACCGGCTTGTGCGCGCGGATTTTCCGGTACACCACCGGCTGCGTGTAGCTCGGATCATCGGCCTCGTTGTGGCCGTATTTCCGGTAGCACCACATGTCGATCACCACGTCCTTATGGAACCGCTGGCGGTAATCGTAAGCCAGCTCGATCGATCGCACGCACGCTTCCGGATCGTCGCCGTTGACGTGAAACACCGGGCATCCGTAAGCGAGCGCGACATCGGTGCAATAGGTCGAGGAACGCCCCGCTTCCGGATTGGTGGTGAATCCGATCTGATTGTTCACCACGATGTGCACCGTTCCGCCCGTGTCGTAGCCTGCGACGCGCGAAAGATTCATGGTCTCGGCCACCACTCCCTGCCCGGCCATCGCCGCGTCGCCATGGATCAGCAGCGGGATCACCAGGCTGCGATCGCGATCGCCCAACCGGTCCTGCTTGGGCCGCGTCAGCCCTTCCGCCACCGGATTGACGGCTTCGAGATGACTCGGATTGAACGCGACCGAAATGGTGATATCTTGGCCCGACGAGGCGCGCCACACGCCGCTCGCGCCCAGGTGATATTTCACGTCGCCCTGGCCTTCGAACGATTCGGGATCGCCGCCGCCGTCGAATTCCGAAAAAAGCTGCACCATGCTCTTACCGACGATGTTGGCGAGCGTGCTCAATCGCCCGCGATGCGACATCCCCACCACGCATTCCCGCACTCCCGCGGCCGCGCCGCGCTCCAGCAGCTCGACGATCATGGCCAGCATCGATTCGCCGCCTTCGATCGAGAATCGCTTGTGCCCCTTGAAGCGCGTGTCGAGGAACAACTCGAATCCTTCGGCCTCGATCACGTCTTTCAGGATTCGTTTGCGCGTCGCCACGTCGAGCGGCCAGCGGTTCGCGGCCGGTTCCATGCGCTGCTGAAGCCAGGTGCGCTCCTCCGGATTTTCGATGTGCATGTATTGCACGCCCATTGTTCCGGCGTAGGTCAGGCGCAGACGATCGATCAGCGCGCGCAGCGTCGTCACGCCGAACGATCCGGCCTGGAAGGTGCGATCCAGATCCCAGATGGTCAACCCGTGAGAGGCCGGCTCCAGATCCGGATGCGGCGGACGCGCCGGCCCCAGCGGATCGAGATCGGAAATCAAGTGCCCGCGTTCGCGCCACGCCTGAATCAGCCGCGCGACCGCGGCTTGCTTCATCGGATCGGCATTGATCACCGGCGCCGAAGCCTGATCGGCTTCCCAGCGCAGCGGGCGCAGCGGGACGCCTAAATCCTGGAAAATTCCCTCGTAAAAATTGTCTTCGCCTTCAAGCAGCGCCTGTAATCGCCCCAGAAACGCGCCCGATTCCGCGCCTTGAATCACGCGATGATCGTAGGTGCACGTCACCGTCATCACTTTGCTCAAGCCCATCGACGTGCGCGTATCCTCGGGAACGCCGCGATACTCCGGCGGATAATCGATCGCGCCCGTCGCGATAATCGCGCCCTGTCCCGGCATCAGCCGCGGATTCGATCCCATCGTGCCCACCGTTCCCGGATTGGTCAGCGAAATGGTGGTGCCTTCGAAATCGGCGACTTGCAGCTTATTCGCGCGAGTTCGCGCGACCAGATCGTCATACGCGGCCAGAAATTCGGCGAAATTCATCGCCTCCGCGCTCTTGATCGACGGCACTTTCAGCGCTCGCACGCCGTCTTTTCCGGCCACATCCACCGCGATTCCCAGATTCACGTGCCGGCGCGCCACACGGAACGATTCCGCTCCCTGTTCGGAATACGCCTGATTCAGCGCCGGAACGTCGCCGATCGCCTTCACGATCGCCCACGCGATCATGTGCGTATAGGAGAGCTTGGTCGCGCCTTCGAGCGACCGGTGCTGATTGATCAGCCGCCGGTTTTCCTCGATCACCTTCACCGGCATCACGCGCTGGCTGGTCGCGACCGGAATGGTCAGGCTCGCCGTCATATTTTCGGCGATGCGCAGCGCGGGTCCGCGCAACGGCACCAGTTGATCGCCGGGCGAAACCGGAACAACCGGCGTTTCCTGAGCCGTGGGAGCCGGCACGGCGACCGCTCCGCTCGCTTCCTTCACGGTATGGCCGTTCGTCTCAAACAGCGGCGCCCAGCTCGGATCGACGGTGTTGTGATCGTACCGATATTGTTGATATAGCTCATCTTCGAGCCAGCTATTGACGCTCGGAGTATCGGATTTCGGCATGCGGGAGATTCCATTACCATGTTATCGTATGGCCCGTCTGCTGATCTTTTCCGACATTCATAACGACGCGCGCGCCCTGGAAAATCTGGTCAACATCGAGGCCGATTATTACTTCGACGCCGGCGACCTGGTGAGCTGGCAGCGCGGTCTCGACCGGATGGGAGCGATCCTCCAACGCCGCGCGGACCGCGTCTACGCGATCCCCGGCAACCACGAAACCGAGCGCGACATCGCCGATTTTTGCGCGCGTTTCGGCTTCGTCAATTTTCACGGCGGCACGCTGGAGGTGGACGGCATGCACATCGCCGGTCTCGGCTATTCGAGTCCCACGCCGTTCCACACGCCCGGCGAATATAGCGAGGAGGAATTGGCCGCGCGTCTTGAAAAATTCGCCGCGTTGAAGCCGCTGGTGCTGATTGCGCACGCGCCGCCCCTGGGTACTCCGCTCGATCGCGTGCGGGGTGGATTACACGCCGGCAGCCGCGCCCTGCGCGAGTTCATCGACCGGTACCAGCCGGATTATTTTTTCTGCGGGCATATCCATGAAGCCGAAGGCGTGTCGATTCAGATGGGCGCAACGCGCGCGCACAACGTCGGCAAGCGAGGATATCTGCTGGACCTCAAAACACCGGCCCCTGACCTCTGACCCCTTTTTCATGAGAGCATAAGCTTTCATTCGAAATGAACGTTCGCTCGAAAGCCCCTTGCCGCGTCGATCTCGCCGGTGGCACCCTCGATATCTGGCCTCTTTACCTGTTTCATGAAGGCGCAGTCACTCTCAATTTCGCCGTCGACCGGTACGCGCACGCATCCATCGAGCCTCGCGCCGGATCGCGAATCACGTTCCGCTCCACCGATCTCGCCCGCGACTGCGCCTACGATTCGCTCGACGCCCTGCTCCGCGCGAAACGCCACGCGCTTCCTCTCGCCGCCGAAGTTGTCCGGTTCTTCCGCCCCGAGGAAGGATTTCGTCTGGAGATCGGCTCGGAATCGCCCGCCGGCGCCGGCATTTCCGGATCGTCCGCCCTCATCATCGCCGCTACCAGCGCCTTCAATCGGTGGCTCCGCCGCGGTTATTCGATCGAAAAGCTGCGCGAGATTTCACAGAACATCGAAGTTCGCCTCATCCGCGTTCCCACCGGATGCCAGGATTATTATCCGGCCATGTACGGAGGCATCAGCGCGATCGAGCTGGGCTGCGCCGGCATCGGCCGCCTGGCCTTGAACGTCGATCCGGCCGGGCTCGAACGCCGCATCGTGCTCGCCTACACCGGTGCGCCGCGCAATTCAGGGATCAATAATTGGGAGGTGACCAAAGCTTACCTCGACGGAAGCGCGCGCGTGCAGCGCAACTTCCGCACCATCGCCGCTATCGCCTCCGCGATGCGAGGCGCGCTCGAGCGTGGCGATTGGAGGGAAACGGCGCGGCTTCTGCGCGAGGAATGGTCGCACCGCAAGCGCAATGCTCCCGGAATTTCCACCCCGCGGATCGATCGCCTGGTCGCCGTCACCCGCCGCGAAGGCGCGCTCGCCGCGAAAGTCTGCGGAGCCGGCGGAGGAGGATGCGTGCTCTTGTGGACGGATCCTGAATCGCGCGAGCGCGTCGCGCAAGCGGTCGAGCGCGAAGGCGCCACCGTACTGCCCGTGAAGGTCGCGCGGCACGGCGTCCGCGTGCGAGTCTCGTCATGACCGCAGATCCCATGACGATCGAACCTGCGCCCGATAAAATCGGGATCCTGCTTCGCGTCGGGCTCTTCGTCGTGATCGCGTGGATCGCGATGCTGCTGCTTCCGATCCTGATGCTGCCGCTGGCGGGTTTGCTGGTCACCTCTGCGCTTGCGACCTTCGCGGCGGCGGCGCTCGCCAATGCCATCACCGTCCGCGTGTATGAGCGCGGCCGTCTGTCCGATCTAGGTCTCGGCTGGGCCCCCACGTCCAGCCGCGAATTTCTGATCGGAGCCGGCGCTGCGGTGGCGGGTGCCGTAATCGTCGCGGGCGGACCCGTCGCGGCCGGCGTCGCACGATTCGTCGCCGTGCCGGCCGTGGAACATCGCTGGGCCAGCTTCGCCTTTGTCAGCGTCGTGCTCCTGTTCGGCGCATTCGGCGAGGAAATGCTGTTTCATGGCTACGCCTTCCAGTTGCTGATCCGTTCGCTCGGAGCCTTCGCCACCATTCTCCCCGTCAGCATCCTTTTCGGACTCGCGCACATCGGCAACCAGAACGCCACCCTGTTCGGCATCTTCAATACCTTCCTGTGGGGCGTGCTGTTCGGCTACGCCTACGTTCGAACGCGCGCGTTGTGGCTGCCCATCGGAATGCACTTCGGATGGAACTTCGCGCTGCCCTTGTTCGGCGTGAATTTGAGCGGGTTTACAATGGGTGTGACCGGATATGCGCTCCGCTGGAGCGTCGGCGCGTTATGGAGCGGCGGCAACTATGGTCCGGAGGGAAGCGTGTTGACGACGGGGATCGTAGTGGCGCTGTTCCTGCTGGTGCTGCGCGTCTTTCCGGAGCCGGAGGAAACGTAGCAGGGTAGAGCAATAGAGGTGCAGCATGTCGAAGATTTCACCGCGCGTATTGGCTGCTTTCATCGCCGTCGCTTCGCTGGAAACCATGGCGCACGCCGATCAGAAAAAGCTGACGACGG
>DATHCE010000096.1:0-2237 GCA_035319685.1 Bryobacteraceae bacterium
GATGCGACCTGAGCGCCGGCTCCAGCGCCGAAATGGGGAGCGGCTGAACGCCAGCTCCCCTTCACCTTGGCTGGCCTCGGGTCCAAAAAGTGTAAAGGATGTCGCCGGTCTAAAGTGTAAAGGATGTCCCCGGCCGCTCAATCGCCGTTTTCACACAGACTCGTGGGGTGACCCCCTCCGGTGAGACAAAGTTTTTCACACAGACTCGTAATGGCAGCGGGGCTGCGCGGATCCGAACACAAGCCCGATTTCGACTACGAATTTGCGGCTCTACCGAGCTCTACCGCGCGATCGACTTGATTTGCAGGTACTCCTCCAATCCGTAGAGCCCCAATTCCCGCCCGATCCCCGATTTCTTGTACCCGCCGAACGGCGCAAGCAGGTTGTATTTGCCGCCGTTCACGTCCACCTGACCTGTGCGCATCCGGCGCGCCACGCGCATCGCCCGATCTGCGTCGCCCGACCAGACGCCGCCTGCCAGCCCGTAAATCGTATCGTTCGCGATCGCTACCGCCTCGTCCTCCGAATCGTACGGCAAAATGGAAAGCACCGGACCGAAAATTTCTTCCCGCGCGATGGTCATCTGCGAGTCGACGTCGGCGAAAATGGTCGGCTCGACGTAATATCCTCTGGCAAACGCGGGACGCGATCCGCCCATCGCCATCCGCGCGCCTTCCTGTTTGCCTTTCGCGATGTAGCTTTCGACGCGCTCGCGCTGCACGGCCGAAATCAGCGGGCCGAGGCGCGTCGTGGGGTCCAGCGGATCGCCCAGTTTCAGTCCGCCGATCGCCTGCGCGGCCAGGTCGACGGCTTCCTGTTGCCGGCTGCGGGGAACGATCATGCGGGTCCACGCCGAACAGGTTTGACCCGAATTGAGCATGGCGTTTCGCGCGCCGGCCACGATCGCTTTCTCAAAGGGCGCATCGTCCAGCACGACGCACGCCGATTTTCCGCCCAGCTCGAGCGTGACTTTCTTGATGGAATCCGCCGCGAGCGCGCCCACTCGCCGGCCCGCGCGCAGCGACCCCGTAAAGCTGATCATGTCCACCAGAGGATGCGTCGCGATCGCCTCGCCGACCACCGGTCCGTAACCGGTGACGATATTCAGCACGCCATTCGGCAGCCCGATCGATTCGCACGCCTCGGCCAGCAGGAACGCGTTCAGCGGAGCCACTTCGCTCGGCTTCAGCACCACCGTGCATCCGGCGGCGAGCGCCGGCGCGACCTTCGCCATAATCTGATGCAGCGGATAATTCCACGGCGTGATCGCCCCCACCACCCCGAACGGCTCGCGCACCACCAGCGAATTGCCCAGCTCCTGTTCGAGCTTCGCTTCCGAGATCAACTGCGCGTAACTGTTGGTGACCAGAACGGGCAGCCCGGCCTGAATACTGGTCGCCATCGAGATGGGCGATCCCACTTCCTGGGCGATGATGTTCGCCACGCGATCGGTCCGGTCCTTCAGCGCGCCCGCCAACTTCCTCAGCCAGTCCGACCGCTCGGCAACCGTGGTTTGGCTCCATCCGTTATCGAAGGCCGCGCGCGCGGCCAGCGCCGCGGTGTCCACATCCTCAGCGGCGCCTTCGGGAACCGAGCCGATCACTTCTTCGGTGGACGCGGAAACGACGTCGATCGAACCGGCGCCTGAAGGATTGGCCCAGGTTCCGCCGATATAGAGACTGCGATGGATGTTCGAATTGACTTGTGGTGCGCTCATAATGCTCTTCTATTATAGAGAGGCAACGAACTCCCCAGCCCAAATCCGGAACCCCGCCGCGATCACCGGCGACATTGTATTCCTCGTTCCGGCGTTGTTCTGTCTGCTGGTGTTCCATCTGGACTATCCGCTTCTCGAAACGGCGCTGCTCGCGCTGGCGCTGCTCGTGGTCTGGATCGCGCGCGCCCGGCTGCGGTGGACCGCGCGGCCTCCCGAATGGTGTGCGCCCCTTCGTCGATGGAGCCGCAACCCATGGCTCGCCTGCGCGATTCCCGCGGCGTCGTCGATCGCCGTGCGGCTCGCTCTGTTGCCCTGGATTCCGGCGCCGCATCCCGTCGTTCCGGACGAATTCAGCCACTTATTTCTCGCCCAAACGTTTCTCGACGGACGATTGGCGAACCCCACGCACCCGCTTTGGCCGTTTTTCGAATCGATTCACATCATTTCGCAGCCCACCTTCAGCTCCATGTACATGGCCGGGCAGGCGCTGTTTCTGGCCGCGGGAAAAATCCTGACCGGT
>DATHCE010000097.1:0-14803 GCA_035319685.1 Bryobacteraceae bacterium
CTTCAGGTGGGTTCCGAGATTCGAGCCAAAATGTTCATCTCCACACTAAGACCTCACTGCCCGTTCTTGAGGCGCGTGCCGTTGCAGTATCCTGAACCTAATATGCATTGTCGAGCCATACTCGTTTTTCTGGCGGTTTTAATGGCGGCTTCTGCCCAAACACAGCGAACGAATGTCGAGAGCGGGCGCCGTTACGCGCGCATCGTGATTCGCGGCGGGCTGGTGGTGGATGGGAGCGGCACTCCGATGGCCGGTCCCAAAGATATCGTCATCGAAAATAATACGATCACCGACGTCGTGCCGCTCGATGCGGTCTCTTTATCGCAGGGCCGCGCGCGGCGACCGGCGGGCGATATCGAGATCGACGCCACGGGAAAATATGTTCTGCCCGGCCTGATCGATGCGCACGTCCACACGCAGGATGAGCGCGGGGGGATCCCGCAGCCGCAGCAGTATGAGCTGAACATCTGGCTCGCCTGCGGAATCACCACGGTGCGCGACGTGGGCAGCGACACGCACAAGACGCTGGAGCTGCGCCGGAAAAGCGAAGCCGGCGAAATCGCCGCGCCGCGAATTTTCATCTATCCGATGTTCGGGAATCCGAAGACGCCGGAGCTGGCGCGCGCGCATGTTCGCGAGATCAAGGAGATGGGCGCCGACGGGATCAAGTTTTTGGGCATCAACCGCGACATCATGGAAGCGGCCGAGGATGAAGCGCACAAGCTGGGACTGCCGATCGCGCATCACGCGGGGGTCGAAGAGACCAACGCGTGGGACGATGTCAAATTCGGCACGCGCAGCATCGAGCACTGGTACGGCATCCCCGACGCCGCGCTGGACGGCGTGCAGCATTTTCCGGCCGATTACAACTACAACAATGAAGGCGACCGTTTTCGCTACGGCGGCCATCTGTGGCGCGAGGCGAATCCCGAAAAATTGCAGAAGGTTTTGCAGGCGATGGTGGACGCGCACGTCGCCTGGGATCCGACGTTCAGCATTTACGAAGCCAGCCGCGATCTGGTGCGCGCCGAGAACCAACCCTGGTTCAAGGATTATCTGCATCCGACTCTGCAGAAATATTTCGAGCCGAACCCGGCCAATCACGGGTCGTATTTCGACCACTGGACGTCGACCGACGAAGCCTATTGGAGGGAAAACTATCGGATCTGGATGGCGGCGGTGCGCGAATTTGCGCGTCGCGGCGGGATCGTGGGCTGCGGCGACGACGCGGGCTTCATTTATTCGATGTACGGGTTCGGATTGATCCGCGAACTCGAATTGCAGCAGGAGGCCGGTTTCCAGCCGCTCGAAGTGATCGAGCACGCGACGGCGAACAATGCGCGCATCCTGGGCCAGGAAGACCATCTCGGAAAGATTCGCGCGGGGTATCGCGCGGACGTGATCGTGGTGAACGGGAATCCGCTGGAGGATTTGAAGGTGCTGTACCCGACCGGTGTCGAACGATGGGTGGACGGCAAGAAAATCCACACCGGCGGGGTCGAATGGACGGTCAAGGACGGCATCCCCTATCGCGGTGCGGCGCTGATGGCGGAAGTGAAAGATATGGTGACGAAGGCGCGCGAGCAAAAGGGGAGTGCGAGCTCCTCGGTAAGATGACTCCTTTCGATTTTCGGCCTCGCACCCGGGTTCTGTTTGGCGCGGGGGAATTCGTCAGGCTCGGTGAAGTGGCGCGGGAGCTGGGCGGCACGAAATGCCTGCTGGTGGCCGATCGGGGGATGCTCGAGTGCGGGTACGCGCAGGAAGCGACGCGCACGCTCAAGGCCCGGCGCATGGATGTTGCGGCGTTTCACGATTTCGAGGCTGGTCCGACGACGACGATGGTGGAGGCCGGTGCGAAGTTTGCGGCACCGCTGGGCATCAATCTGATCGTCGGGCTGGGCGGCGGAAGCTCGATGGATTGCGCCAAGGCGATCAATTTTGTTGTGAGCAACGGCGGATCGATTCGCGATTACTGGGGCTACGGCAAAGCGCTGCATCCGATGCTGGCGATGATTGCGATCCCCACCACGGCCGGAACCGGCAGCGAAGCGCAGAGCTATGCGGTGATCGCCGATCCGGAGCGCAACGTGAAGATGGCGTGCGGGGATACTAAAGCGTCGTTTCGCGTGGCGATTCTCGACCCGAAGCTGACCGTTTCGCAGCCCGAGCCGCTGACGGCGGCCACCGGCTACGACGCGATTTCGCACGCGGTGGAGACGCTGGCGAGCACGCGCCGCACGGCGCTCTCCGAATGTTTTTCGCGATCGGCGTGGCGCCTGTTAAACAGCAACTTCGAACGCGTTTTGAAAGATCCCTCGGACCTGGAGGCGCGGGGAGCGATGCTGATCGGCTCGCATTTCGGCGGACTGGCGATCGAGAATTCGATGCTCGGCGCGACGCACGCTTTGGCAACGCCGCTCACCACGCATTACGATCTGCCGCACGGAGTGGCGATCGCGCTGATGCTGGCGCGCGTGGTCGAGTTCAACCAGGCGGTCGCGGGCCAGTATTATGACGAGCTCTCGCCGGGATTGGTCCGGCGGTTGCGCGATCTGGCAGAGGCGGCGGGCTTGCCGACGAATCTGCGCGAGGCTGGTGTTCCGGCCGAAGCGCTGCCTCGACTGGCCGAGGAAGCGAGCGCGCAATGGCCGGGCCGATTCAATCCGCGGCCGTTCGATGCAACCTCGGCGCTGGAGCTTTATCAGGCAGCGTACTGAGCAGGCGCTCGACGGAATCCGAGATTTCGAGGATGGCCCGATCGAAAGCGGCTTGGTTCGATTTCGACGGTTTCCGGTAGCCGCTCACTTTGCGGACGAACTGAAGGGCGGCGGCGGAGATTTCCTGGCGCGTCGCGGGTTCGGCCGGACGCCTCAATAGCTTGATGCTGCGGCACATAAGTCCATTGTAGCGGCTGGTCAGTTGAAGGCGCCGCAAGGAGAAAGCGCCCATGTAGCGCGCCTGCCCACTTTCTACGATTTCTGGTAGTAACGGGCCACCTCGGTTACGCTGAGGTTACTCCATGTCGCGCTATTGTGTGTTCATCGTCTGTTCCTGGTTGCTTGCCGCGCAGACTCCCGATACCGCGACGGTCGAGGGGCACATTATCGATCAAACCCACGCGGCCATTGCCGAGGTGGAGGTCACCGCGACCAATACGCTCACCGGACTCAAGCGCTCGGTTGCAACGGACAACTCGGGAAATTTTTCGATCGGCGGATTGCCCATCGCCGGGACTTACGATATCGCCGCGACGAAAAGCGGATTTGCGGAGGCGCACGTCAACGTCACGCTGGAAGGCGGCGCGACGGCGAATGTGAATCTGCAATTGAACGTCGCAGGATCGCCGACGGAGATCACAGTGACCGGGGTCGCGGGCGAAGTTCGCACCGATACGCCGCAATTGGGCGAGAGCCTGAACGCGTCGACCATGGAAGAGATGCCACTGTTGAACCGGCGCATCACGTATCTGCCGCTGCTCAACGCGGCGAATCGACCGGCGATCAATCAGGGCGATGTGTTCATGAACGAGGATTTGTTCACGACCAATGGCGCGGGACGCCGGCAAGCGTGGTTTGAGGTGGACGGCGCGACGGGCAACGATAGCTGGGGCCGGCAGACGATCTTCAGCAACATTCCGGTGGACGCGGTTCAGCAGATGACCATTCTCGAAAACGCGTTCACGGCGGAGTACGGAGGCAGCACCGGCAGCGCGATCAACATCATCACCAAGAGCGGCGGCAGTCAGATTCACGGCGACGTGATGGAGTTGTGGCGGCCTTCGGCGACCGAAGCGGCGCTTGCCGGATTCACCAGCGCGAACGCGACCAGCGGAAACGACGTGACCCGCGATACGCTGGGCCAGTCGGCGATAGCAGTCGGCGGACCTGCCGGGTCAAACGGCATGACGCATTTCTACGCTGCGGGCGAATACAGTCGCGAGGATCGGGCTTCGCCGGTCATTTCGCCGATCGCGCCGGGGAATTATATAGGACATTACCGGGGGTGGCTCGGGTTCGTGCGGCTGGACCGGCAGATCAACGATCGCAACAATTTGTTTTTCCGCAGCGACGTGGACGGCTTCCACGACACGAATCCGAACGGCATCGTCGGCGGCAACAGCCTGCCGACAGTTGCGCGGGTGTTTTACCGGCGCACGTATTCGGAGGAGATCGGCGAGACGGCGGTAGTGAGCCCGGCGCTGCTCAACAACGCTCGGATTCAGTTCCAGCTGGCCTCGCCGATCACGCAATTCATTCCGGTGATTTATGGAACGGAGTATTCCGTGCCGGTTTCGACCGGAGGCACCTTCACCAGCGGCACTTCGCAATCGGCGCTGCTGATGAATCGGCAGTATGAGGCGAGCGACACGCTCTCGGCGAGCTGGGGTCATCATCAAGTCAAGTTCGGCGGAGACGCGATCGCCGCGCACACCGGAGGCGACAGCAAGGAATTCGGCGGCCCGATTTATCTCGGCGAGTTCGTTTACAAGACCTGCACGCAGGCGCTGACGGTCTGCGAAAGCGCGGCGTATCTCGATAACATCAACAACGTCGCGACGTATACGCAGAGCTACGGCAACGCGAACTACACGGTCAACGATACGTTGTGGAGCCTGTTCGTGCAGGACGATTACAAAATTCGTCCGGATCTGACCATCAATTTGGGCGTGCGCTACGAGCGGCAGACGTTCACGGATTCGAATAAAGATTTCGCGCCTCGCGTGGGATTCGCTTACAATGTGCGCGGCGATGGAAAGACCGTGATCCGCGGCGGATTCGGGATCTATTATTCGCAGATCGTCGACAATTCGGAAGCCAACTACGCGCTGACCGGACCCACCGGCGTATTCAACTACACCGCGGCTCCGGGCCAGATCGGATTCCCGACCAGCGTGACCGCGGTCCCGCTGCCGGCGTTTCCGGCGGGGGCGCAGGAGCCGCTACGCAGCCTCTACATTCGTCCGGGCGAGGCATCCTATTACAACCAGTTCTTCCCGACCGCCACACTCATCGGTTATCAAAACGGTCTTTACAGCCCATATTCCGAACAATGGACTTTCGGCGTCGAGCGCCGCCTGCATAGGGATTGGGTGCTCAGCGTCGATTACGTCGGTTCGCACACGCTGAAGATCAATCGGCCGCTGGACGTGGATCCGCCGTCGCCGTTTATTCGCACCGCGCAAGGCCAGACCCGCAGCGCGCAGGCGGCGAATTGCACGCGTCCGTATTGGATCTGGTGGTACGCGCAGAATAATATGACGTGCAATCCGAACGCGGCGACCAATCCTCAGCCGCCGTATTCGGTGATCCAAAGCGACGTGAACGACGGCTACGCTTATTACGACGCGATGGATGTGAACCTGAGCCATCGCTTCAGCCAGCGATTTTCGGCGCTCGCGAGCTATACGTGGTCGCACGCGATCGATAACGTCGATCCGGATATTCCGAGCCAGAATCCGAATGACCCGAATTTCACCGGCAAGGTGGAAAACGGCAACGCGATTTTCGACCAGCGCCAGCGATTTGTGCTGAGCGGGATTTATCAGCTTCCTTGGAAGATCCATTTCGGCGGCATCGCGACGCTCGCGACGGGCCTTCCTTATAACTACACGACCGGCACGACCAATAGCGGCGACACCGGCGCGACCACGGATCGTCCGGTGATCGACGGCGTCGTGGTCGGGCGAAACACAGGTCACGGCCGGCCGATTTACAGCTTCGATCCGTTCCTGGAGCGTGGGTTCGTTCTGTGGCGCGAGCGCTTCAACCTGAATCTTCGCGCCGAAGCGTTCAACGCGTTCAATCACGCGAATTTCGTGGGGTTTAGCGGGACTTACGGCAATGGAACAACGGCGGGCGCGGGATTCGGCGCGCCGCTCGCCGGAATCACGAACCAGCTTCCGGCGCGATCGATCCAGTTCTCGGCGAAGCTAGGTTTTTAACACAGCTTACACTAGACACCACAACATAGTGGTGTTATTATCGGACTGAGATGCCACTGGTGCCTCAGCACATTGAATCGCTTCGCGCTTACGAGCCCGCCTGCAGCATCGAAGAAGTCAAGAAAAAGTATGGGTTGGAGCGAGTCGCGAAGCTGGCATCGAACGAGAATCCGTTGGGACCTTCCCCGCTTGCGATTGAGGCGATTCCCCGCAGCCTCAGAAGCCTCAACTATTACCAAAATGGCGGTCTGGATCTGCGCGAGCGGCTAGCTGAGCGGTTCCGGGTAAAAATCGGCAACGTGATCGCGGGTGCCGGATCGGACGCCATCATGTCGGTGATCGTACGCACATTCCTGTGCGATGACGACGAGGTGCTGACCACCGAATCGGCGTTCATCGGGTTTCAGGTGCTGGCGCGATCGCGGGGCGTCAAATATCGCACGGTGCCGTATCACGGCTGGCGTTACGACCTTCCGGCGCTGGCCGCAGCGATCAATGAAAAAACCAAGATCGTGTATCTGGCGAATCCGAACAATCCCACCGGGACCATTTTCACGCTCCGGGATTCGATGACTTTTACGCCCAGGTGCCGGAGCGCGTGCTCATTATTCTGGACGAAGCGTATTTCGAGTACGCGAGGCACAATCCGCATTATCCGGATTCGATGGCGTATCGCTACGACAATGTGATCACGCTGCGGACGTTTTCGAAGATCTACGGGCTTGCCGGTCTGCGCGTGGGTTACGGATTCGCGCACGAGGAGCTGATCGCGAATCTGCTCAAGGTGAAATTGCCGTTCGAGCCGAGTGTGCCGGCCCAGGCTGGGGCGATTGCGGCGCTCGATGACGCCGCATTTGTCGAGCGGTCGCTCGAAACGAACGCTCGGGGGCTCGCAACGGTCATGGCCGCGATGCGCCAGATGGGTTTTGACGTGATTCCATCGGAGGCGAATTTCGTGATGGTGCCGCTCGACACGGCGGAGACGGCGCGGTGGCTGACCGAAGAACTGCTGCGGCGCGGCGTGATCGTGCGGCCGCTCGGAGCCTTCGGGTTGCCGAATGCGATCCGCATTTCGACCGGTACGGAGCAGGACAATCGCATGCTGCTCGACGCGCTCGAACAGCTTCCTATCCATCTTTATTTGAATGACAGGGAGGCGTTATGCCGCAGGTAGCGGAACATCCGGTTTCAGCAGCCACCGATTTTCTTCCCTTGATGGGAACCGATTACGTCGAGTTTTACGCCGGCAATGCACGCCAGGCGGCGCATTACTACCGGTCGGCGTTCGGCATGAAGCTGACCGGCTACAGCGGCCCGGAAACGGGTGTGCGCGATCGCGCCAGCTACGTGTTGGAGCAGGGAAAAATCCGTTTCGTTCTGACCACCGCGCTCGGGCCGGATCACGCGATCTCCGAGCACGTGCGGGTTCACGGCGACGGAGTGAAGGACATCGCGCTGACGGTGGATGACGCGGAATCGGCCTATCGCGAGACAACCGGGCGCGGCGCGCGCGGCGTGAGGAAACCGTTCACGCTTCGCGACGGCGCGGGCGAAGTGCGGCTGGCTTCGATCGCGGCGTATGGCGACACGATTCATACGTTCGTCGAGCGCAAGAATTATCACGGAGCATTTTTGCCCGGTTTTGTCAGGGCGGACGGCCCCGATCGAGTCTCGCGGCCGGCGGGACTCAAGTACATCGATCACATGGTGGGCAACGTCGGCTGGTACCAGATGAACACCTGGGTCCGGTTCTACGAAGACGTGATGGGCTTCCGGCTGTACCAGACCTTCGACGATAAGGATATTTCGACCGAATATTCGGCGCTGATGTCGAAGGTGATGGCGAACGGCAACGGGCGCATCAAGTTCCCGATCAACGAACCGGCCGAGGGCCGCAAGAAGTCGCAGATCGAAGAGTACATCGAGTTCTACAAAGGCCCCGGCGTGCAGCACATCGCCATGGGAACCGGCGACATCATCGCGACCGTCACCAAACTGCGCGATCAGGGCGTCGAATTCCTGAAAGTGCCGGGTTCGTATTACCGGGAGTTGACGGCGCGGGTGGGCAGAATCGACGAACCCGTGGACCGGTTGGAAGAACTGGGAATTCTGGTCGATCGCGACGATGAAGGCTACATGTTGCAGATCTTCACTCGTCCGGTGGAGGACCGTCCGACGCTGTTCTACGAAATCATCCAGCGCAAGGGCAGCCGCAGCTTCGGCAAGGGAAATTTCAAGGCGCTGTTCGAAGCGATCGAACGGGAACAGGCGCGGCGCGGCAATTTGTAGGACCGGCCATTGTCAGGCCGTTGGTGAAACGGCCCGGCAGAGGCGGGCGCGCTCGTGATACGATAGCCGCTCATGCGCAAGAGCGCCGGTTTCGCCGTCATCACGCTGTTTGCGATCAACATCCTCAACTTCTACGACCGCAACGTCGCGGGCGCGGTGGTCGAGCCGATGCGCAAAGAATTTCACCTCACCGATCTACAGATCGGATTCCTGACCACCGCGATGACGGTGCTATACGCGATCATCGGCGTGCCGCTGGGCCGCATCGCCGACGTCTGGAGCCGGAAGCGGCTGCTGGCGATGGGCGTGGTGGTGTGGAGTGCGCTTACGGGGTTCACCTATTTTGCCGTGAATTACGCGATGGTGCTGTTTGCGCGGCTCGGGGTCGGGGTGGGCGAAGCGTCGTGCGCGCCGACGGCGACCAGTTGGCTGGGCGATCTGATGCCTCCGACCAAGCGCGCGCGGGCCTTGGGATTGTTCATGCTCGGCGTGCCGGTCGGAGGGGCGCTCAGCTACTTTTTCAGCGGGCCCATTGCGCATGCATGGGGATGGAGAATGGCGATGGTGGTGGCGGCCGCGCCGGCGCTGCTGCTGATCCCGGCGCTGATGATGCTGCGGGAGCCGTTGCGCGGCGAATCCGAAGGCCGCCGCGACGTCGCCACCGGGTCGATGTGGACCGTGCTCCGGATTCCGACGCTGTGGTGGATCATCGCGTCGGGCGCGCTGGTGAATTTCAACATGTACGCAATCGGAACATTTATGCCCGCAATGTTCGGGCGAATTTTCCGGCTCGACGTCGGGCGCGCAGGCATCATCACGGGCGTGGTCTACATAGCCGGCGGCATCGCCGGCGGGATGGCGGGAGGATCGATCGGCGACTGGATCATTCTGCGCTATCGCAACGGCCGTCTGTGGATGGGCGCGGTTCTTTCTCTCGCCGGCGCGCCGTTCGCCTTTTTGGGGGCCGCGGCGGGCGACCTGAATTCGGCCATTTTGTTCTGGACCATCGCCTATGCGTCGCTCAATACATACTACGGGCTGGTCTACTCATCGATTCAAGACATCGTGGCTCCGGCGCAGCGCGGCACGACCATGGCTTTGTATTTCATGGCCATGTATCTGTGCGGCGCGTCGTTCGGATCGCTGATCACCGGAGGGTTGAGCGATCATTATGCGCGGATCGCCGCGCAGGCCGCCGGATCGAGCGTGCTCACCGAGGCGGCGCGCGCTTCCGGATTGCAGCAGGCGATGCTGGTGATCGCGGTGGTGAACGTCGGGCTCGCGTTCGTTCTCTATATGGGCTCGCGGACCATTTTGAAAGACATTGCGCGGCGCGATGCCGCGTCCGCCGCCGCGGCCGTAGCTTAGACCGGCTTTGTAGTCGCGTAACCTTCCCACAAAGCGTGAACCATGGAAAGCGCCGTTGCGAGCCGCGCGAAACCGGTCCAAGCAAAATCAAGAAATGGCGTAATCAACGCCGCGAAAAGTCGAGTAGTCTCTGCCGCTCCGCGCGAAGCTGCGCGAGAAGCTGATCGCGCTTCAATTGTAGGGCCGGATCGTGCGCGAGATTGGTCATCTCATAAGGGTCGTCAGCCAGATTGAACAGATGGGTCATCGCACCCTGCGCATCGACCACGGCCTTATCCAGGCCCAGCACCAGCGCGCGCCATTCATCCTTCTGCCCGATCCGGCCTTCGAGGAACACCAATTCCGGCCGATCGCCTTGGCCCGAAACGAGCAGGGGCGAAAGATCGTTACCTTGGATCCCGTCCGGCGACGGCTCGCCGCAAAATCCCAGCAGCGTAGGCATGATGTCGGCGTGGGAGGCGAGGACGTCGCTTTTGAAGCCATGCGCGATCACACGGGGAAAGCGGATCGCCAGCGGCACGCGCACCGCTTCCTCGTAGAACGCGCCGTCGCCCGTCAGTCCGTGCGACCCGAGTTGGTCTCCGCAATCGGAGGTGAACACGACGATGGTGTTGTCGGCGAGATTGAGCCGGTCGAGGGCGTGGAGCACGCGTCCGAACTGTTCGTCCATGGCTCGATAGGCCCCATAGCGGCCGGCGAGCGCTTTGCGAGCCGTGGCTTCCGACGCCGCGGGAACATTTTCGCGCAGATGCAGCTTGGCCGCGTCGACCGGTTTGGCATCCCATGCCGCTTCGAGCGACAGATTCAAGAAAAAGGGACCGGCGCCGGCAGCGTCGAGAAAATCAAGCTGTGTACCGCTTTGATACCCCGCTGTGCGCAGCGCGGCGCCGATGGTGACTTCCTCGACGCGCATCCCGGCGTTGTCGTCCGTCACGCCGTTGCTATGCGGATAGAGGCCGGTGAGGATGGCCGATCGCGCCGGCGCTGGCCGTGGATCGCAGCAATAGGCGCGCGGAAACACGGCCGAGTCCTCGCCGAATTTTTCGAGGTTGGGAGCCTGAATGTCCGGGTCGCCGGAAAACGGCGTCGACACTCCGCGCCACCCGCGCGCGATCACCAGCACGATGTTCGGTTTTTTCTCCGCCGCCAGCGCCACCCGGGTCACGGCGCTGGCCGCGAACAGCGGTGTCATCAGGAACGCACGGCGTCCCATCGGCGAGGATTTCATGGGAGCTACAACCAAACCTTGTCGACGGGCGCGCCTTGCTTGCACAGTTCGCAGGACGCGGAGTCCTTATAATAGGTCGCGTCCAGCTTCGCCAGATAATAGAACGGCAGCGGATCGAAAGTCGGGGTCGAGGGGTTGGGTTGATAAATGACCACCGCGAGCCCGACCACTTCTCCGCCATGATCCTCCACCAGCTTTTTGAGCTCCGCGATTTTCTTGCCGGTTCGCAAAATATCGTCGACCAGCAGAACTTTTTCGCCTTTCTTCAACTCCAGGTATTGGCGGAAACGCAACGGCTCGTTTTCGTTTTCGCGCTCGGCCCAATACACCTGGCGGGCGCGCAGCGCCTCGCACACGCCATAGGCGACGGGAAGGCCGCTGGTGGCGGGTGCGACGATCGACAGCTCGGGAATCATCGCTCGAATTTCCGAGTTCGCGCGCAACTGGCGGCTGAGGCCGACGCTCAAAATCTTGGCCGCCTCGTAATAGCGCATGGTCAGCGCCACTTGCAGATATTCTTTGGCGTGAAGGCCGTTGGTATATTCGAAATGCCCGTCGCGCAAGCCGCCGGTGCGACGCAGCAGCGCGACGACTTCATCATGAGTTGGGACGAAATGCATAAGGGCTCGTTTCAGTTTACCGCGTGCGAATGGGGCTAATGCGCTCCGCGGCCGCTTAAAACCTGGGGGATGGTTCGCAGGATGATTTTCCAGTCGAGTGCGAGCGACCAACTGTCGATGTACTGCATGTCGAGCCTCATCCAGGTTTCGAAATCCACGGCGTCGCGTCCGCTGACGGCCCACAGGCACGTCAGTCCGGGCCGCATCCGAAGCCGCCGCCGTTGCCAGCGCTGATATTGCTCCACCTCTTCCGGCACGGCCGGGCGCGGACCCACCAGCGACATGTCGCCCTTCAAGACGTTCCACAACTGGGGCCATTCGTCGATCGAAAATTTGCGCAGCCAGCGGCCCACCGGCGTCAGCCGCGGATCGTTGGGAATCTTCATGGCAAGCTGGCGCTGGCTCAGATGCTTGAGCGAGTCCCGCATCTGGTGGGCGCCCTGGCACATCGAGCGGAATTTGTAGAACACGAATTTCCGGCCGTTCAAACCGCAGCGCACCTGCCGGAAAATCGCGGGACCGGGCGACGTGATGCGGATCATCAGCATGACCAGCAGCATGACCGGCGCAAGGAGCACCAGGGCCGCTCCGGCGAGCATCACGTCGATGGTGCGCTTGACCAGGAGGCGAATCTCATCGTGCGGCGTTGCGGAAAAGGTCAGCAGCGGCGACGATCCCAGCCGGTCCAGGTACACCTGGCTGTTGACGTGGGGGAAAAAATCCACCGCGACGCGCGTGCGCACTCCTTCTTCGTCGCACAGCAGAAAGGTCTCTTCGAGCTGCGCGAGCCGGTTGCTGTCGACCGCAAAAATAATCTCGTCGATCACGTAACGCCGCAGCAAATCGTTCAGCTCGCTCAATGCGTACACGGGGTAGGCGCCATCGAGTTCCACCTCGCGGCAGGCGGGATCGCAAGCGGGATCGGCCAGGAAGCCCAGCAGATGGATCCCGTAGTGCGCCGCCGCTTCGAGCTCGCGGCCGAGCCGCAAGGCCGCGCCGCCGAGGCCCACCACCATCACGTAATGCGCCGAGCCGAATTCGCCGCGCACCATCCGCGTGACGTGCTTCGCGTTCAAGCGGAACAGACACAGCAGCACCCAGGCGTAGGCAGCGAACAGCGCCACGAACGGACGGCTGAGTTCGATCCGGCTGAGATATTCAAACAGCACGACGGAAGCCGCGCCCACCAGGCACTGACGAAACACATCGCGCAGAATCACGCGCGGATGTGCGGATTCGATGCGGTCGTACAGTTGCCACCAGAAGCCCAAACCGAGCCACACCATCATCGACCACGCGATGAGCATGACGTGGACCGCGGGCGTCAGGAAAAATATGTGTTGGAGCGTAAGACGCTGGCGAGTCAGATAGGCGAGCTCGAAGGCGACGGCGATCAGCAAGAGGTCCGAAATTCCGAAAAGAATCCGAACTTTGCGATGATGACCTCGGAACATTCAAATCCAGAATACGAGATCGTTGGTGCTGGTGGCCATCCTGTCCGCCGCCGGTTGCTCTCTCTGTCCGGCAACGACGACGCTCCGCAAGTAAATGAACGGTTCCTGGAGACCGGCAAAACCGGGCGAGGCGATGACGATCACCGGAGCCGGCCTCGACGACAAGAAAGTGGGCGAGGTCTATTGGGCCGATCATAAACCGGCCAAGCCGGCTCAGAAGTAAAAGGCGCGGCGCTTATCGTGAATGGCGCGGGCTGGGACCGCGCGCGAATCCCGACATCGGCGGCGGAGGCGGCGGAGGCTCGGGCTCGGGTGCGGGTTTTTTCGGCCGCGCGTCCAGACGCGTCAGGATCATTTCTTCTTTCGCCCTGTGGAATTTTGCAGTATTCGGCGCCACTCCGGTGGCCGCCACCACTTCATCGGTGATCTCGAGCGACACCGGCAGGTACTTCTGGAAGTAATTCCGGATGCGATCCTGAACCAGCCGCTGCTCGGAGTAGACCAGCAGATAGAGAATCAGCTCGCCCGGCGCTTTGATCAGCACCTGGTAGAGGCTGGACGGTTTTTGCAGCTTGGCGCTCTTCAACGCGCGCTCCAGTTTCTTGGCCGATCCGTCCAGCTTCTGCGATGCGTTGACTTCCGCCTTGGTCAAATCGGCCGCTTTGATGAGCGCAGCGCGTTCCTTGGCGTTGAGCTTCTCGAACAGCACGCTCAGGAACAGAGGCAGGCTGTGGATCCGGAAATCCGCGCCGAAGGTGACCGTCTGGCGGGCCTTCTGGAGCCGGGTGAACGCCGGCAGGTTGAGCTTGGGACCGGACAGGGCGGGTGAAAACAACTGGATCAATTTCTCTTCCTCGAGCGCGCGCATCAGGTCCGCGGCCAGCGGCTCGGCGGCGATGTGGCGCAGCTCGATGCCCAGCGCCTCCGGTGAGATCTTGGTGAGCATCTCCGCCTCGCGCGCGTTTTCATATTGCAGGCGGGTGCGCTCGTCGATCGCGTAGCCCAGCCGCACCTTGAAACGGATCAGGCGCAGCATGCGCGAGGGATCGTCGTAGAAGGAATAATTGTGGATCGCACGAAGCTCCTTGCGTTCGATATCGCCGACGCCGTTGGTCGGGTCGATGGGCAGTCCGAGGGAGGCGCGATTGAGCGATAAAGCGATGGCGTTGACGGTAAAGTCGCGGCAGCGCAAATCTTCGTGAATGGTCGCAGGCGAGATCTGGGGCGTGCCGCCGGATTTCAGGAATTTTTCCTGGCGCGCCATCCCCAGTTCGGCGGTCACGCCGCCAGGGAACAGAAAGCCGGCGGATTTACGCAATTCGTCGGTCGAGACGATCGCCGCTCCGTACTTGTGCGCCGCAATCTTGGCGAGCTTCAGCGCGTTCGCCTCCACCGTAAAGTCGAGATCGCGCACGGGAAAACCGCCCAGCATATCGCGCAAAGCGCCGCCGGTCAGAAACAGGTTCACCCCTGATTCCGCCGCCAGGCGCTGCATCTGGCCCACCACACGGAACTGCGCCGTGCTCAAGTGGCTCTCCAGCATGAACATGTAATCGCTCATTCGAACTCGCCTCAGTCCTCGCCGCGCCGCCGGAGGTTCAAGCGCGCGGGTGATGTTGATCGACGATCTCGCGCAATCTGCTCCGGGCCACGTGCGTGTACACCTGCGTGGTGGAGATGTCGGCGTGGCCGAGCATGATTTGCACGCTGCGCAGATCGGCCCCGCCGTCCACCAGATGCGTGGCGAAACTGTGCCGCACGACGTGGGGCGTCAAACCACGAAAAATTCCCGCCTGCCGGCCATAGCCCCTTAGCAGATGCCAGAACGCCTGCCGCGTCATCGCCCGCGATCCTCGCGCGGTGACGAATAGAAACCGGCTCGCCCGTCCTTTGAGCAGTTTCG
>DATHCE010000098.1:0-12950 GCA_035319685.1 Bryobacteraceae bacterium
GAACCCGTTTCAGGACGCCTACTTTTACGACGCGCACGGAAATCAGTCGACGTAAATCCGCTTCACCCGCGCGTGAATCCCGCATAAGACGCTGTACGAGATTGTCCCCGCCCAACGCGCGATCTGTTGCGCATCGATCGACACGCCGCCTTCGGCGCCCAGCAGCGTTACTGCATCGCCGGCGCGCAGATTGGTGCCCGACGCATCGATCGTCGTCAGATCCATCGACACCGCGCCGACGATCGGCGCCAGCGTTCCTTGCGCGATCACCTTCCCGCGATTCGACATGCGATGGGGGATGCCATCCGCGTAACCGGCGGCCAATACCGCGATGCGCATCGGCCGCGTGGCTCGATGGATGCCGCCATAGCCGATCAGCGCGCCGGCTTCAATATCTTTCGCGGCGAGAACCGTCGCCTTCCAGGTGAGCGCGGGCTTCACCTTCAGCGACGACTCCGGAATGGGTCCGCGGCCGGGCGAGACGTAGCCGTAAATCGCGTGGCCCGGGCGCACCAGATTGCCCCAAGCTTCTATGCGGCGATAGGCGACCGGAATGGTGCTGGATAAATGCACGTATCGCGGCGCGAGATTGCGCGCGCGAAATTCGTCCAGCACGGCTTCGAAGCGCTGGATCTGATCTTCGGTCTGGCGGCTCTCATAATTGGCCGAGGACGCAAAATGCGTCATCAGGCCCTCGATGGGCGCCGGCGCGGCGGCGGCGCGGTCCACGATTTCGCGCGGCGAGGCGCGCGTTCCCAAACGCCCCATTCCGCTGTCGATCTTCAGATGATACGGGACGCGAACCGCGGCCAGATCCTCGAGCGAGTGAACCACGGGAGTCAGTGAAAATGTTTCTAATGCCGCGCGCTCTTCGGGAAGAAAATCGGCCATCACCAGAATCCGCACGCCGATCGCGGCCTGGCGCAGCGCGACGCCCTCTTCCACATTCGAAACCGCCAGCCATCCGATGCCCTCTTGTTCGAGCACCCGCGCGACCTCGATCGCTCCGTGCCGGTAAGCATCGGCCTTGACGACGGGCATGATTTCCGCACGGCCGCCGATCACCTGGCGCACGGCGCGAAGATTTTCGGCGATCCGGGAACGCGAGACCTCTACCCAGCTCCGCATAATCTCTTGAATAAACTTTCGTACGCCAGGGTCACCGCATCCCAACTGTAGCGCGATTGGATCCGCTCGATCGCCAGCGCGCGCCAGTGCTGGCGCTCCGATTCTTCCATCTCTACGACGCGGCGCAGAACCTCGGCCAGATTCGCGTGCGTGAATGGAAGGCCCGCGCCGCCGGCGACTTCGGCATTTTCCGGCGTGTCCAGGTACAGTGTCAGCGCGCCGCGTCCCATCGCCTCGATCAGCGCGGGATGCGTGCCGCCGACCTCGGTCGCATGGATGTAGGCGAAGCAGTGCGACCCAAGCTCGCGATAGCCCTGACCGTAAATCGCGCCGGGAATCACGATGCGCGGATCTTTGGTGTCGCGCACCTGGCGAATGTAATTGGCCGCGTAGGGCGCGTCGCCGATCAGCGCCAGGCGCAGCGGCGTGTCGACTCGCTCGAACGCTTCGCGCACCAGCAACGCGTTGTTTTCGGGCTCCATGCGGCTCACATACAGAAAATATTTTCTCCGCTCGAGTCCGAGCGGGCCCAGCGCTTCGGACGATTCCTCCCGACCAACGTCCGCGCCGTAAGGAATCATTTCCGAATGGCGATGATAACGGTCGCGGTAATACTCGGCGATGCGCTGCGCGTCGGTAACCACCGCGTTCGGCATCCACGTCGCCAGCCATTCGGACATCCGATACCAGGCCTTCGCGGCGCGATTCCATTTCTTGCGATGCCGCTCAAGGCCGTCCACGTTGAGCGCGACCGGCATCCCGGCCGCGCGGGGAATCCAGGTGAAGATCGCGTTGGCTGCGTTGCAGTAAAGGACCGCGTCGCATCGCCTGGTCAGCAAATGGAGCGTCGAAAGAAACGTGTGCGCGATGGTGTCGAGATATTTGTGACGGATGGTCGGCAGATATTCGAGCTCGACGCCGCGGTAGTTGGATTCGGGATAACGCTCGCGGCAGTAAACCGTCACGCGATGACCGCACCCGACCAGACGCGCCGACAACTCTTCGGCGAAGGTCTCGAACCCTCCGTAGCGCGCGGGAATGCCGCGGGTGCCGAGAATTGCCAGCCGCACTGTTAAACCATTTCTTGATTTCGCATAGGCCGGTTTCGCGCATCGTGTAACGGCGATCTCAACCGCCGGCGGCCGTGGCAACCGTCCAGGTTATCCATGAAACCGGCCTAGCCGCGCGCCGCTCGCGCCTTGGCGATCAATCTCGCGGTCGGTTTCGGAGCGGGACGGCTGACCGGCCGGTAGGAAAACCAACTGGCGATGTAATCGTCCTTCACGCGGCGCCGCTTCATGATCTCCTGCCGCTTGGCGACCACGCGCCGCCAGTTCCGCGCCAGGTACCAGAACGCTTTGAGCGAGGTATGTTCGCGCACCAGGCAGGCGCCGAACACCACCAGGTCCCGCGCGGTGATCGAAAACCAGTTGCGGCGATACAGGTCGCCGGTCATGTTCTTGATCCGCATCAGGAACCGGTTTTTCACCGAGTGCATGTTGATTACCGGCGGCAGCGCGCGGCGATTGCCGGGCAGAACATTGCGGACGTGATACCCGCGAGCCATCGGCGTGTAGATGCAGCGCCAGCCCATCAACTGCGCGCGCCAGGCGACGTCGGCATCTTCCCGGTACACGAAGAAATCCGGATCGAAGAACTCGCCCTGAATGGCGATGTCCTCGATCATCTGGCGCCGGTACAGCGCCGCCGCGGCCGTGGCGCCGAATACGTACTCGAAATTCAGATAATGCCCGTTGTCCACTTCCTGGCTGCCCCGATCCAGGTGCCGTAGCATTGGGGTGAAATAGATTCCGGTCGAATCGACCAGTTGCTTTTCCGGCAGATCGAAGCTGGCGCGAATGGTCAACAGCTTGCCGCAAACAGTACCCACCTTGGGATCGACCTGCGCGGCGTCCACCATCGCCTGGATGAAATTCTTGAGCAGGAGAACGTCGGGGTTCAGCGTCAGAATCCAGTCGCCGTTCGCTAAGGCGATCGCCTGATTCTGCGCCGCCGCGAACCCTATGTTCTCCTCGTTGTAGTGAAGGCGGCAACGGTCCTGGAACTGTTCGAGGATGTCGACCGTACCATCGGTGGAGGCGTTGTCGATCACCACCACTTCCAGATTCGGATACTTCTGTTCGAGGACGGAATCGAGGCAGCGCTTGATGAAGCGTCCGCTATTGTATGTAACGATCGTGACGGAGATTAAGTCGTTGTAGGCCATGCGTTTTGAATAGTTAAGAAGGTACTTCTTTGCCTATCCCGCGCCTCTGTGAGGAGACCAGACACAGGCCAGCCATCCGAATAACTCTGCCATAAGCTGTGACGGGCGTAAAGCTCCGCTCCCGGATCATCTCCACGACCATCCGCGGCACGGAACTGAGCACCACTGCCGCGCAGACCCCCCGGTAGGCCAGTGGGCGGAAGTGCTTGGCTGCATATCTTAGAAGGCTAGCACACCAGTACACGGCTCGGCATCCGGGCGGAATGGAACCAATGGAGTGCCCGCCGAGGTGGCGTGCCAGTACCGACGGCACGTAATGCGCGCGGTACCCAGTTTGAGCCGCGCGCCGGCAAAAATCCACGTCTTCAAACCAGAGCGGATGAAAATCCTCATCGAATCCGCTCACTCGTTCCCACACATCACGGCGAAACATAAGGAACGCGCCGGCGGGTTGATCCACTTCACCGGGCGTATCGAGACCGCGGTCATAATAACGATACCTGCGGTTCACCGGATTCATGGGCCACAATCGGTTAATCCCGAACAATTCGAAAATCAGCGCCGGCGGGGTAGGGAAGCGTCGAATGGCGAATCCCGCCTGTCCGCGGCCCGTCGCGTCGACCAACTTGCCACTGGCAAGGCCGAATTGACGGCTGGATTCGATCAGCTCGTCAACCGGACTCAACGGAACTACGTCAGGATTCAGCAGCAGAATGAACTCGGCGCCGGTGGAGCGGACGGCTTGATTCACGCCACTGGCGAATCCGCGATTTTCCGCGTTGGCGATCACTTGAACGCCCGCATGCCGTCGCGCAAGTGTGACCGTGCGATCGCGCGAAGCGTTGTCGACGACGATGGGCGTGAATCCGGGTGCCATTTTAGCGAGCCCAGCGAGACAGGGCTCGATCACCTGCTCCGAATTGTACGTAATAATTACCGCCGCAGCAGCCAGAAGTACGCCCTCCAGTACCAGTCGAAGCCGGTTTGCTGCCCCACGCGACGAATTTCCGCTTCACTTGCCTCCACGATCTCGCGAAGCTGCTTGGTACGGCGTTCATTGCTAATGGTCCGGGCTATCCTCCACCCGGATAATTTGCCGCTGACGAACGCCACGCCCGCTCCATGGCGTAACGCTAGGCCTCCCCACAGCAATTGACCGGCCACGATCGGCCAGCGCGGTTGATCGCCGAAGTGCTTTGCCGCCAATAGCACCTGATTGCGCGCGATCCACCACACCGTGTCCGATTTCCACGCTCCCAGCGTTGCGCTGCCGCGATGCCAGGCCACGGCCGCCGGGAAATACAGCCCGCGCTTTTGGGCCAGCGCGCAGCGAAGGCCGAAATCGACATCTTCGAGATAGGACCCGAAGGTCTCGTCGAGCCCGCCGATCTCGTCGAACAAGCTGCGGCGGAAAATCGCAGCGGTCATCGATGCAAAACGAATGGTCCGCGGTTGATTCCAGAAAGGGGAATCCGGCTTCCCGGCTCCGCAGCGGCAGGCGCACGCCCCGCGCGAGATTTCATCGAAGGTTCCGTCGATCATCGCCGGAATCGCCGCGCTCAGAATTTTGCCGGTGGCAAACGACGCGCCGTCGCGCTCGGCGGCGTCGATGAGCACGGCCCGCCAATCCGGCGCGAGGGTCATGTCATTGTTGAGGATCGCAACCCAGTCCGTGCGCGCGGCTTCGATGCCGCGATTCACAGCGGCGGCGAATCCCAGGTTTCGCCCGAACCGCAATACTCGCGCGCCGGCGCGCTCCGCAAGATCCGCCGAATCGTCCTTCGATCCGTTGTCGGCGACGATGATTTGATCGAACGCGACGGTCTGTTCCCGCAAGCTCCGCAGGAGCGATTCGAGCAGATCCCGTCGATTCCAATGCGGCACCACCGCGGCGACCGTCATGCCTTAGGAAAAGCGTTTCTTGACCAGAAACCAGAGGTTGTACAATCCGTCGCGCCAGGGATTCAATTTGATTTCTCCGAGGCGCGACGTGTACAGAATGGAAATTTCCGCGAAGCGCACGCGATTGCTCTTCAGCGCTTCAATCTTGATCTCTTCGGAAAAAGCCATGCCGTCGGAAACCAGCTTCATGCCCCGGATGATCGAGCGGCGCAGCACCCACATGCCGGATTGCGAATCGCGAACCCAGCGGAAATACAGCAGCGACATCGCGAAAGATAAAATCAGATTTCCCAATTTATGTTTAAAGCTCATCGCGTGCGAATCCCGCACCGGAAAGCGCGACGCGTTCAGAAAATCGACGTCCAGGTGCAGGAACGCTTCGAGCAGGTACGAAATCGCGTCCGGCGGATAACTGTGGTCGCCGTCGAGCGTGACGATGACGTCGCCGGTCGCCGACGCGAATCCGGTTTTGTAGCTGCGGCCATAGCCGCGCACGTTTTCGCGGATCACCTGCGCTCCGAAGCTCCGCGCGACCTCCGAAGTCCGGTCGGTCGATCCGTTGTCGACCACGATCACCTGGTCGACAAACTCCGGCATGCGCCGCAACACCGACTCGATCCCCTGCTCTTCGTTCAGGCACGGAATGATCACCGTGATCCTCTGGCCTTTATACATTCGGACGAATCACCAGAATACAATGAGTTCTATGAAGGTGTCGGTTTTTATACTGGCCGCGAGCCTGCTTTCTGCGGCCGACTTGGGCGATTTCAAGACGGTCTACCTGCTGCCGATGGCCAACGGCCTCGATCAGTTCCTGGCGATCAAGCTTACCACCGGAGTCGTGATGCAGGTGGTAACCGATCCCCAAAAGGCGGACGCGATTTTCACCGGACAGATCGGCGCGCCGTTTGAGCAGAAGCTCGACGACCTGTACGGCGTCCAGCCGAAGAACGCAGACGATAAGGGCGGAGAGAGTAAGGACAAGAAGGACGCGGACAACAACGATTCGCGACGTATGGTCACGTCGGTTGGGCGCGGCAAGGGCGCCATCTTTCTGGTCGATCGAAAGACGCGCGCGGTGATCTGGAGCACCTATGAGCTGCCGAAAAATTCGAGTCCCGATGAGCTGAATCGCGTGGCGCAAAAGATCGCGGAGAAGCTCGAAAAAGACCGGAAGGGCAAGTAGGCCAAGTGCTCGGCCCGCGTTTCGAGGAGGCGTTGATTTACGCAACCCGGCTGCATGCCCGGCAGACGCGCAAAGGATCGGGCATCCCGTACGTATCGCATCTGCTCGCCGTGTGCGCATTGACCATCCAGTACGGCGGCGATGAAGACGAAGCGATCGCGGCGTTGCTGCACGATGCCGTCGAGGATCAGGGCGGCGAGGCCACGCGCCTGGAAATTCTGGCTCGATTCGGGCCGCGCGTTACCGCCATCGTCGACGGCTGCACCGACACGGATCGGCAGCCGAAGCCGCCGTGGCGCGCTCGCAAGGAAATGTACATCGAGCGTTTGCGCACCGCGCCGCACGAAGTCCGCCTGGTTTCGGCGTGCGACAAATTGCATAACGCCCGGTCGCTGGTGAAGGATTATCGCATGAGCGGCGAATCCCTCTGGAGCCGCTTTCACGGCGGCCGCGACGGCACACTCTGGTATTACCGGACGCTGGTCGATGCGCTGCGCTCGGACGGCATCGCGCAGTTGGTGGAGGAATTGGATCGCGTGGTAACGGAATTGGAATCGCTCGCCGCGCGCGAACAGGGCATCGCCAGCGGCAAATAATTAGTGCGTTTCAGCCGGGTTTATGAACGGCGGATCGTTTTCGTTCGATTTCCGCGCGATACCCCTCGACCAGCCGCTCCGTCATCACGCGAATGTCGCGATGCGCGGAGACTTCTTCACGCGCGCGCCGCGCCATCGCCGCCGCTTTTTCCGGATCGTCGAGTAGCTCCACCACGCGATCCGCGAACCCGTCCGCATCGTCGGCGAGCGCGCATATTTTCGAGTCGATGTTTGCCAATCCCTCCGCGCCGAGAAATGTCGAAACCACCGGAATCCCGGAGGCGAACGCTTCCAGCAGTTTCACGCGCACGCCCGACCCGCTCAGGATCGGACAAAGGAACAGCGCGTATCGCGATAACGGCTCGTGCACGTCTTCAACGAAGCCGATCAACTCGATCGCTTCCGCTTCGGGGAGCGAATGGCGCGGCGGCGGGTCGGACCCCGCCACGATGAGCCGCGCGCGAGGTTCCCGGGCGCGAATCCGCGGCAACACCTTACGCGTGAACCAGTCGAGCGCTTCCAGATTCGGCAGGTGCCGGAAACTGCCCAAAAACAGCATCGTGAACGGCTCGCGATTGCCGGTGTGGAATGGATACAGCGACGTGTCGATGCCGGCGCGATAGCCCGCGTCGATGCGCGGCCGCAGCGCGGGCAGGAACGACGCAAGGTAATCCGCGTTGTCCTGGCTGCACACCTGGATTCGATCCGGCTTTGGAAGCATGCGCAGTTCATAGCGCAGCGCCCGCAAATACTCCCAGCGCGCCTGGATTTTTTCGAGTGCGTTTTTCATGTACGGAAGCCGCCGCGCGATGGATTGGAAATAAATGTCGTGTTCGAACAGAATGCTCGGGATGCGGCTATATCGGCCCGCGTATTGGCCGAGAACAGTGTACTCAAGCTGCAAGACATCAATTTGATGCAGATAAATTTGCCGATGAAGCAGCCACGCCAGGTCGGCATTGCGAAATTCGCGCACCGCGTGCGGCTCGATCGACCCGAAAACCTTGTGGCGGCCCTCCATGCGCACGACGTACTCCACCGATTTGCAGATTTTCTCCAGCTCCTGGTGCGCCTTTTGCTCGTGCGGCCAGTCGAGCAAAATGATCAGATGCAGATCACATAACTTGGCCAGCTCGCGAATCGTCTGATACATGAACACGCCGCCGCCGTGAACCGGCGGGCAGATCGGATACGGCGAGACGAACAGCGCATGCAGGCGATCGTGATCCATCGCGGCGAAGGTATCGCGGAAATAGCCGCCCAGCGGCCGCCGGAAGGCCTCGGTGTCGGAAATGGTCGAAAGCGCGCGAGCGCGGACGCGCGAACGAATGGCGCGCGGAAGTTTCCATGAGGCGCGCGCGATGGCCGCGAAATTCGTGCGCTCCAGCGAATCGCCGGCCAGCCAGCTCACCATCGCGCCGGCCCAGGCGTAAAACAGGTGCGGGAACAACCGGCTCCATTCGTGAATGTTCTTCCACGTGAAGAGAAGAAAATTTTTTTTGAGGACGGACTGAATGTAGTGGTCGCGGAAACGCTTGCCAATGGTGCCGCGGTGCTCGTGATAGACGATGCTCGCCGGTTGATACAGCACCTTCCATCCGCGCTTCCAGGCCAGGTAGCCGAGATCGGTGTCTTCGAGATAAAACGGCGCGAGCAGCGGATCGAAGCCGCCCAGCTCGAGGAATTTTCTTCGATCGAACGCGCACGATCCGCCGCCTCCGTAAAAGCAGGGGTACGGTTCGCGAATCGACTCGTCGATCCGATGCCGCACGCGCAGGCTTCCCTGTTGCCACCAGCCTTCGGTCAATCCGGTCTCTTCGCGCTTCTTGTTGGGATCGGAAAAAAAAATCTGGCAGGAAACGGCGAACACTTTTTCATCGGTGAAGGCGTCGAGCAAAGGCGCCAGAAAATCGCGCTCCACGCGCATGTCGCTGTTCAGCAGAACCACGACGTCGTGATTTGCGATTTCGAATCCGGCGTTCGATCCTCCGCCGAAACCCGCGTTTTCGGCGAGCGCGACGAGCCGGACATTCGGAAAATTTTCGAGAACGAACTGGGCGCTGCCATCGCTCGATCCGTTGTCCACCACGATCACTTCGCTGCCGCGGCGCTGTTCGGCCGCCGCCACCACCGAAGGTAGATATTTCGCGAGAAGATCGCGTCCGTTCCAGTTCGGGATCACGATGCTGGCCGCGCGCGCGTCAGGCTTGGCGTCGGGCGCGAGCGGTTTTCGTCCGCGCATGCGGCAATACAGATCGCATAAAAAAAGAAACCAGGCGGCGGCGATGATGAACAGCGGCGACAGCACCGCCAGCGGCAGTCCTTGGAGAAGGCGCCAGAACCCCAGGAGAAACCGTCGCATTAATCTGTCACCGGGCCTTCACCTGCGGTCCCAGTCCCACCGTGCGCCCGAGCTTCAGCCATCGCGACTGCCGAATCATCTGGAGTTGAGCTTCCAGTTCTTCAAGCTGGGCTTGCAGGGCCTGCCCCCAGCGGGTTCGCTCCACCACCGTCGCTTCGGCCTGATCGAGCAATCGAACCGTCTCGGCGAGCTCCGCGCATTTGCTCGCAAGCTGTGCCGAAAACCGCGCCTCCACGTCCATCGCCCAGTCGGCGCGCCGTCGATTTTCGTCCTGGAGTTCTTCCACTTTCTGCGCGTACCCGGAGGCCATCGCGTTCGCCGCGGCTTGTTCCGACTTCAGTTCCTCCTGAACCTGCGTGATGCGTTCCAACGCCGCCTTCCAGTCCTTCTCCAGTTGCAGCGCCCACACATTATGCTCTTCGAGCTGCTGCTTCTGCTCGCTATAAAGATCGAGCAGCTTGTCGCGATCGGCGGTCATGCTCGCGAGCCAGCGCTTGTTGGTCGCGAGCTCGTCTTCGAGCAGGGCGATGTGGTGTTCGCGCTCGCGCAGGATATTCGCGGCGCGGGGAACGTATGCAAACTGCCGCGGCTTCGGTGTGCCGGAGACCGCGCATAAGGCCAGGAAGAAATGGGCGTGTGCGGGATCGCCGGCCAGGCCTTCGATGTCCGCCTCGCCGGCCACCATCGCCGGGCCGGAGGGTGAGAAAACGATCGCTTCGGAGCGGTTTTGCAGCAGAATGGTCACGCCGGGAAAAACGTCGCTCAAAGCGTCGCGAAACTGGTCGAATTCGAATTCGTGCAGGTGGAAAGGGTTCGGACCGTTGCTGGCGCGGGACTCCGCGTAGTAAAGTTTGTTCGGCGTCGAGACTAAAAAGAGACCATTCGGTCTCAAAACACGCCGCGCCTCGTGAAGCAGGTCGCGCCATTGCGATACGTGCTCGATGACTTCGAAAGCCGTGATCAGATCGAAGGAGGCGTTGGGGAATGGCAGCGCCGTGGCCGAAGCTTCGAGGAAATGACGGCGCGGATAATGCTCGCGCGCATACCAGATCGCGTCGCGCGAAATATCGATGCCGATTGCGAACGGCGCGGCAAGTTCGTCGGTGCCGTAGCCGGCGCCGCAGCCGATATCCAGGGCCCGTGTCGAGGAAAAGCAGTCGCGCGCGAAGGCGTAGCGGGCGATGTGCTCGGCCCACAGATCCTCTTCGACCTCGCCGGGGATGACGCGCTCGCCGGTGAATTCGATCACAGAGTTGCGGCCCCGGTTCCGATTCTGGAATTGAGCTCGACGCGGCACGGGAAATGGAATTGTCCGTAAACGGGTCCGTCGGCGGGCGCCATTGGGAGCGCGATAGCGTTATCGATCCAGTCGCAAATCGAGTAATGTTCGAGCGTCCCGTCGGCGATGGCCGGCGAAAACGAGAAGTTCGAGGCGTAGAGCGTCGGAAGATCGATGTAAAAATCCGCGGTGCAGGTTTCGCCCGCCATCAACGGCGGCATGGGATAGCGCTCTCGCGCCGTATTGGTCCCGGCGAAATCGACCCCAAGATGATTGCGCAGCATGAATCCGATAATCGGGCGATCGAGATTCGCTTTCGCCCGCACGCTGATCCTTACGACGATGGTGGAAGCCGGGTCCAGAAGGGCAAGGTCCTTGCCGGTTTCATCGCACACCGCAATGCCGATCACCTCCGCGCGTCCGTCGCCGAAACGATGGTCGATGTTGGGGATACATTCGATCACTTCCGCGGGCGCGGACGTGATCCGGTTTTGCTGATTTTCGAGATCATGCGCGACGTATTGCGCATCCTTGGCGTTCATCGCGGCGAGATATTTTGTGATCACCAGGTCGGTTTTGCCGAGGGCCATGACGCGGCCATGTTCCAGCCACATGGCGCGGTCGCCGAGCGTTTTCACGTCGCCGGTGGAATGGGAAACAAACAAAATTGTGATTCCGCGCGATCGCAGTTCGTGAACCTTGCGCATACAGCGCTGGCGGAAATAGATGTCACCAACGGAAAGCGCCTCATCGACAACCAGAACCTCGGGATCGAGGTGAATCGCGACGGCGAAGGCTAAGCGGACAACCATGCCGCTCGAATAGGTCTTTACGGGTTGTTCGATGAACTCGCCAATTTCGGCGAAGGCGGCGATTTCCGGGAAACGACGCTCCATCTCCCTGGTCGAAAGGCCGAGAATGGCACCGTTGAGATAAACATTGTCCCGTCCTGAGAATTCCGGGTTGAATCCGGAGCCAAGCTCGAGCAGGGCGGCCACGCGTCCGTTGACGACGGCATTTCCAGAGGTGGGCTGAAGGATTCCAGAGCAGATCTGAAGAAGCGTGCTCTTGCCGCTGCCATTTTCGCCGACAATGCAGAAGGTTTCGCCGCGTCCGACTTCGAAAGAGACGTCACGAAGGGCCCAATAATCGGTGTGGAATCGCTTTCGATTCAGGGTCGCGAGTTCCTTCAGCCGGTCGCCGGGCGCGGCATAAATGGAGTAGCTTTTGGAAACACGCGAAAATTCAACGGCAGGGACCGGCACTATTGAAATTGTAGACGAAGAGCCAACGTTTGAATAGGGATGGATGCTTGACACAATTCACGCGCGGCGGATACGCTGAAAGTGCGCCGGTGTAGCTCAGGTGGTTAGAGCGACGGTCTCATAATCCGTAGGTCGCAGGTTCGACTCCTGCCGCCGGCACCAATTCATCCGACAATTTGCTGGAACAGGCGATCGAGCTCCGCCTGCGAATAATATTCGATCTCGATTCGTCCCCGCTGTTCGCTGAGCTCGATAATTCTCACCCGAGTCCCGAGAACGCGCTCCAGCTCATCGACTGCGGCCTTAACGTTCGGGTCCTGCTTTTTCTCCTTTCGCGATGTTCCACCGGACTTGGAACGATCAGCCGTCAATTCCTGTACCAGAGCTTCGACCTGACGTACCGATAAACCTTGCGCCGCTGTTTTCTCGCCAATCTGAATTTGGTCGGCAGCGTCGGGAAGTCCTAGAATCGCACGGGCGTGTCCCATCGAGAGCCGCTGGGCGGCGACCAGAGCCTGGACCTCATGAGGGAGGCGTAAGAGGCGGATAGTATTGGCGATAGACGTCCGGTCCTTGCCAGTGCGGCGGCCGATTTCTTCCTGCGACAGGCCGAGTTCCCGGCTAAGACGATCATAAGCGTGGGCGGTTTCGATCGGATTTAGATCCTCACGTTGAATATTTTCGAGCAGCGCAAGTTCCAGCATCTTTGGTTCTGCGACATCCTGAACCACCACGGGAACGTCAAGCAGTCCAACCAGTTTCGCCGCGCGCCAGCGGCGTTCTCCGGCGACCATCTGATAGTGATCGCCGTGCGATCGAACGATCAGAGGTTGAATGATGCCGTTGGCACGAATAGATGCGGCCAACTCCTCCAGGCGATCGGGTTGAAAGACTGTCCGCGGTTGCATCGGATTCGGCTGGATAGAATCGATCGGAAGGCTGATCGGGTGCGCTGGGACTGGCGCGGGGGGTACTGGTCTTGGGCGGGCCGGAAGGAGCGCCGAA
>DATHCE010000099.1:0-4537 GCA_035319685.1 Bryobacteraceae bacterium
GGTTGGGACACGCCGATAGTCCTTCGGCCGTGATGTATCCCTATTACAAGATGTCGACCGAATTATCGCCGCTCGACATCAGCACGGTCCAAACGCTGTATGCGGCGGCGCAACCCGGCAGCGCCAGCGGCAGCGGATCAAGCGGCAGCGGATCGAGCGGCAGCGGATCGAGCAGCAACGGATCAAGCGGTAGTTCGGGGACGCCGAATCCCTTGCCGCCGTCGAATACGCTCACCCTGACCGTAAATCCACCGCCGTCGACGACGACCTCGGCGGCCATCAATCTGACCGGAGCCACCACCGGAGGAAAGGGCATCGTGTTGATCACCTGGTCGACCAATCAGAACGTTTCGGGATCGGTCGAGAGTTCGGGCGCGTGGACCATCGCCGGCCTGCCGCTGGCAGCCGGTTCGAACACGATCACCGTCAAAGCCTCCGATAGTTCGACCAGCGTTTCGCAGGTGGTCGCGGTGACGCGTCAATCGCCCTCCGGAACCGCGCCGCCGGCGAACCCGCCTTCCGGCAATACGCCCACCGGCAATGCGCCCACCGGCACTACGCCGCCCGCGCTGACCATCCTGTCGCCATCCTCGACCTCGGTTGAGACCTCGGCGTCGTCGATCACCTTCTCCGGAACCTCCAGCGATGCCGCCGGCGTGGCTTCGGTCACCTGGGCGACCAACACCGGCCAATCCGGCACTGCTTCGGGGACCACCAGTTGGTCCGCTACGATTCCGCTCCTGGTGGGCTTGAACGCGGTTACCATCAACGCGACCGACACAGCGGGCAACGTCTCCTGGCGCAGCGTCATCGTGACGCGGAATTAGTCGCGCCATGACAGGCGGGGCTTGACGATGTCGTTGAGCGGCAAGGGCCGGTCAAGCCCCGGCAGTCATGCCGGGGTAAAAATCGCTGTTTTCACACGGACTCCGATGGGCGGGGCCTGCAACGGTATCCCACGCTCCGCCTCTGAAGCGGGGTCCAATTTCTGCTACCAAATTTGCGGCGCCAGGTTCAGACTGCCGCGGCCGCACCGGTTGGAACCGGGTTCGCCGGTGTGCGTGCGTTCAGCGGCATGGAGCGGATGCGTTCGCCGGTCGCGGCGAAAATTGCGTTGGCGATCGCGGGCGCAATCGTGACGATGGGCGTTTCCCCAGCGCCGGCCGAGGGCAGATCCTTGCGATTCACCAGCACCACGTCGATCTCGGGCAGGTCGCCGAACCGCGGCACGCGGTAACTCGAAAAACGCGGATTCACAATCTTGCCGTCCGCGAAATCGATGGCTTCAAACAGCGCGCCGCCGAGCCCTTGCACCATCGCTCCCTCAACCTGGTTCTTCAGATGATCGGGATTGACAATCGCCCCGCACTCGAACGATTCGACTACGCGCACCACGCGCGGAGCCTTGCCGGGTTCGCATCGCACCTCGGCGCAAGCGGCCACGTAAGCGTTCTTTTCGAAGCCGCCGGCGATTCCAAAACCAACCCCTTCGCCCGGTTTCCGCTTTCCCCATCCGAACCGGCCGGCCGCGGCTTCGAGCACGGCCTGGAAGCGCTCATTCTTCAAATTGCGCATGCGAAATTCGAGCGGCTCGATTCCGGCGAGCGCCGCCAGTTCGTCCATGTGCGATTCGCGCGCGAAATGATTGGCCGTCGCCGCCAGCCCGCGATAGGATCCCTGCCGCAGCGGATACTTCGACGGGTGAAATTCGATTTTCGTGTTGGCGATGTTGTACATCGTGCCGATGGCCGACGGTCCCGAGTTGTAGTTGTGAAATTCCCACGCGGTGATGCGGCCGGCCTTGTCCACGCCGCTCCTCACCTCGATCACGCCCGCCGGCCGGAAATAAGCCCAGGTGAACTCCTCTTCGCGCGTCCATACGATTTTCACCGGCTTGCCGGCGGCCTTGGCCAGCCGCGCCGCTTCGATCGCCGTTTCGCCGGTATGTTTGCCGCCGTAGCCCGAGCCGGTATCGGGCATGATCACGCGAACATTTTGTTCGGGAATATGAAATGCCTGCGCTAATTCGCCTTGCACTCCGAAAGGCCGTTGCGTGCCGGTCCACACGGTCAGCTTGTCGCCGTTCCATTCGGCCACAGCCGCGCGCGGCTCGAGCGGTGCATGCGCGATGTAGGCGATCGTGTACGTGCTCGCGTGCTTCTTGTCGGCTTGCGCCAGTCCCTGCGCCACCGATCCGCGCTCATTGCTCGAACGCTCGGCTGGCGATCCGGTCCGCTTCAAGTCGCTGAACAGAGTTTTCGCGGAGGTGTTCGTTGAGGAAGCCTGCGGATCGGCCTTCCATTCGGCTTTGAGGACCCCGAGCGCCTCGTCCGCGGCGGCCGGAGTCGGCGCCGCTACCCCGGCGAAGTCTCCGTCGCGCACCACCGTCACGCCCCCCATCCGTTGCGCGGCGCTTCCATCGAAGGAAACCAGGGTTGCATTGAATCTTTCAGGGCGCAGTACGCGTCCGTGGAGCATCCCCGCGACTTTCATGTCGGAAGTGAACTTGTGCCGGCCCGTCACCATCTCACGCGCGTGGATCTTCGGAACCGGCGTGCCCATCACCCGCCATTCCGACGCCGGTTTGATGCGGCCGCTGGTCGCCGGCGACTGGATCAGCCTGGGATTTTTCGCGACTTCCGCAAAATCGATCTTGTCCCACGCCGCTGCCGGGAGCAGCTCGCGCGCGGCCGCGGCGGCCCGCCTCAGAATCGGAACCATCTGCGGCGTGGTCATGCTTCCGAACGTGCCCATGTCGAACGGGGTGCGCTCGGTGTCGCCCATCACCATTTCAATCGAGCTGACCGGCGCGCCCAATTCTTCGGCGACGGCCTGCGTCAGATTGGTTCGCGCGTTCTGGCCCACTTCCACCTTTCCGGTGAACACGGTGACCGCGCCGTACCCGTCGATATGCAGCCACGCGCCGATTTCCTGTGGCGCGGCTCGTCCAAAGCCGCCGCGCGCGCCGCCCGATTCCTGAGCCATCGCGGGCTGGAGCGCCGACACGACCACGATCCCGCCGCCCAGCGCCTTGAAAAATCCACGCCGGCCAAACGCAAACTCGTAGGCGGGGCCGGAAAAAAGCTCGTAACGTTCCGGTTCGAGTTTCATGCCGCGTTCCTCTTCATCTTCCGTGACGCGAGCTTCACCGCCGCCAGGATGCGCGGATACGTCCCGCACCGGCACACGTTGCCCTGCATCGCATCTATGATTTCGGCATCATTCGGCGCGGAATTCTTCTCGAGCAGCGCCGCGCCCGCGACAATCATCCCGGGAGTGCAATAACTGCACTGCATCGCGCCGGTTTCAAGGAACGCTTCCTGTAGCGGATGCAGCCGTCCATTCTGCTCCAGCCCTTCAATCGTGGTGATGCGGCGTCCCGCCGTTGCGGCGGCTCGCGTCTGGCAGGAGCGGGCCGGGACACCGTCGATCAGGACCGTGCAGGCCCCGCACTGCCCTTCCCCGCATCCATATTTGGTGCCGGTCAGATCCAGTTCATCGCGCAGCACCGTGAGCAGCGTACGATCGGGGTCGGCGTCGAAGGTGTGCGCAACGCCGTTCACCACGATCTTGACCTTTCGTGGCATATTTTGGCTCTCTAGCGTTGAGTATACACCCGCTATTTCGTTATTTCGCCTGCATTTGCTCGATGTATTCGGCCAGATTGTACACGCGCACGCGGCCCAGATCGAGATCCCACGCGATTTGAGAAAAAATCGGTCCCCAGATCGGCATCTCGCGCGTGCCATGGGCGTCTTGGCGTGGTTCCTCTCCTCGGATGATTTTTTCCACCGCTTCGCGCGGAAATGCGCCCTCGTGTCGCTGCGCGATCCGCGTCAGATCCGGCGGCGGCACCTTGAGCAGCGCCGCCATCGGGCCATCCCCTTTGCCGTGAATTCCATGGCAGACGGCGCAATAGTTCTTGTACAGGACAGACCCGTCGATCGAATTGACGACTCGTGTGGTTTCCGGACTTCGGGAGGGTGGATTCTGGCTCAGAAGGCAAAACGAAATAGCTCCGGTCAGTGCCAATCCGCGAGCGATCATGATGCTCATGTTCGCCTCCTCAAACGGATGAATCAGGGAGCGGCTCCGCCGGCGGTCACTTTCGAAATCTGCTCGCGCCATCGTGTTGCGCTCATAAGCGCCGCGCCTCCGTGCGCGTTAATCCGGACGTGGCAGATTCAACGGTCTCCGGACGGTTTGCCGCCCCCTTTCCTTCGGACTCTATAGAATCTCCTACTCGCTTTCTCCCGGACCCCGTTTTCGAAGCCCGGGACATCACACAAACGCACCCCGGATACCACAACTGCCAATATGGCCGGAATCCTCTCAAACCGCTCTTGTTCTTCGAGTTCCACGAATCGAGCCCTCGATCGGGCTACAAAAAAAGCGCCAGATGGCGCAGTCTCTCAGGCGAGCTGCGCCAATCGGCTGCGCATGCAAATAGATCACCACCGATTCTCCCGACCTTGCTATAATCAAAGTCGATTCGGACGTTCGCTCGACATTTTCCCTCGCCGAATCCAGCTTCACC
>DATHCE010000100.1:0-7273 GCA_035319685.1 Bryobacteraceae bacterium
CTCGGTCAATCGGAAACCGGCATAGACGTAGGGATAATCCGCGCGGAACCAGTTGCGGAAGCTCCGCCGCAGAAGGCAGCGCGCGGTGCGCGGCGAGCCTCCTTTCATCACGAAATGCTTGCCGTCGAAAAAATCCGCGGAATAGCCGCGATAAAAAGAGAACGGTTCGAAGCCGGCAAAGGGAGCGAATACGGTGGAGGTCCATTCCCATCCGTTGCCGAGCATCTGCGCAACGCCGTAGCGGCTCTCGCCTTCGGATTCGCCGGCGGGAACGGGATCCCAATTTTCGAAATCGACGTTGACCGGCGATGCGCCTTCCGCGGCGCGATGATATTGCACCTCGGACGGCAATTTCTTCCCGCGCCATCGCGCATACGCGCCCGCTTCCGCCTGTGTGACGTAGACCGGCCAATCGAGCGGCAACGGGATTTCCTCGAACATGGTGCGGAGAAAGAATTGCCGGTCACGTTCGATCCAGAAATGCGGCGGCGAAGCGCCGGCGCGGACGAACTCGAGATACTCGCCATTGGTGGTCTTGTATTTTGAGATGCGAAACGCAGGGGCCTGGACCTGATGCCGGTCGAATTCGTTGTCCCATCCGAAGCCCTCGCCGCGCGGGCGCCCGAGGGTCGCCACTCCCGCGGGAATCTCGATCATCGCCGGCTCGGCGAGCGCCGGCTCGGTCAGCGCACGCGCCTCAGGCCGCGGCGCGCGCCCAGGAAATTTCTTCTCGTAGGGCAGATTGTGAAACAGATACGCGAGCGTTTCGGCGTGCATGTAGCGATGTTCGATGGCCACGTGGATCAATTGATCCGGCGTCTGATGGAGCGAACCGTCGAGCTCCCGGCGCACCCGCGCCGCGTAGTCGCGCACTTCCTGCTCGCGCGGCCAGTCCGACGGCTGGTCCGCCGCGGCCTGGCCCGGCTCGGGATCGATGCCGAAGGCGAACAGCTTATCGAAGGACGGATGGAACGAGGATTTCCCAAGCGCGTGTTGGGAAAACAGGTTCCAGTCGAACGCCTCGACGTGACCCAGATAAAAAATCAACCGGTGACGATCGGGGACCGGACGGTCATAGAGGGCGGTGGGATCGATTAAGCCGAACAGCGCATCGGTCTGCGCGCGGGCGGTACGGAGGCGCTCTGCCAGTGGGCTCATGTTTCCCTCCGGGGTCGACAGTGGGAATAATACCGCATCAGGACCCGGAAATTCCGTAACCCAACCGTAACGGCTTCCGCTGTCTGGTATGCTGAAAGGCTACAAACATATTGATGTCTTTCCAGATTCGTCCCCTGAAAGAGTTTCTGGTTCGGCCTGCATTGCCTCCGGCATTGTCCCGGCTCTCCGAGATCGGGGTCAACCTTTATTGGAGTTGGGATCACAACCTGCGCGCCGTGTTCCGGCGCCTGGACCCGGTGCTGTGGAGAGCGTCGAACATGAACCCGGTAGTGATGTTGGGGCGCATGCCGCAGGCGACGCTCGAACGCGCGGCGGCCGACCCGCGATTTCTCATGCTGTACCGGCGCGCCTGCGAAACGCTGGATGGGTATCTGGCAGCGCCGAAAGCGGCGCCGCACGGGATGCTGGTGGCGTATTTCTCGATGGAGTACGGCCTGCTCGACTGCATGCCGATCTACTCCGGCGGCTTGGGGGTTCTGTCGGGGGATCATCTCAAAGCGTCGAGCGATGCGATGCTGCCTTTGGTGGGCATCGGGCTGCTGTATCAGAAAGGTTATCTGCGGCAGACCCTCAGTCCCGATGGATGGCAGCATGAGCATACCCCCATCAACGATTTCTACTCGTTGCCGGTGACGCCGGAATCGCGCGCGGACGGAAGCGAGCTGCTGGTGACGGTGAAGCTGGCGGGAACGCCGGTGTTTCTGAAGGTCTGGCGGATCGATGTGGGCCGCGTGAAGCTGTATCTGCTCGATAGCAACATTGCTCAGAACACGCGCGCGGAGCACCGCGAGATCACCAATCAGCTTTACGGCGGAGACCGTCACACCCGGATCCAGCAGGAGATCGTCTTAGGAATCGGCGGTTTACGTGCTTTGAAAGAAGTGGGTCTGGAGCCGACCGTGTATCACATGAACGAGGGCCATTCCGCGTTTCTCGCGCTGGAACGGATCCGGGTATTGATGTTGCAGCAGAATCTCAGTTTTGAAGAAGCTCTGGACGCGTCGCGGACCAATAACATTTTCACGACGCACACCTCCGTGCCGGCGGGAATCGATCTGTTCGATGCCGGAATCATGTGGGAGTACTTTCAGGACTACTGTCACGATACCGGGACCTCGTTCGAGCAGTTGCTGGCGCTGGGGCGCCGCGATCCCAACGATTCGCAGGAGCCGTTTTCGATGGCGGTGGCCGCGTTCAAAACGTCGGCTTTCCGGAATGCGGTGAGCCGGCTCCATCGGCGCGTGTCGCAGCAGATGTGGGAAGGATTGTGGCCGAAATTGCCGGTATGGGAGGTGCCGATCACCTCGATCACCAACGGCGTGCATCTGCCGACCTGGATCAACGGCGATCTGGCCGGATTGTACGATCAGTATCTGCAACCGGACTGGCGCGAGGGGCATGTGCCGGCGAACGCGTGGGAGCAGATCGAGGACATTCCGGACGCGGAGTTGTGGGAGGCGCACCGGCGGCGCAAGCGCCGGTTGATCTCGTTCGTGCGGGAGCGGGCGGCAGCGGGAGCGCGCGGCCGGAATGCGCCGGCGCCGGAAGTGAAACGTCTCGAGGAAGTGCTCGATCCGGACGTTCTGACCATCGGGTTTGCCCGGCGCTTTGCCACCTACAAACGCGCCACGCTATTGTTCCGCGATCTGGCGCGGCTCAAGAAAATTTTGACGAATCCGCGCATGCCGGTGCAGGTTGTGATCGCCGGCAAGGCCCATCCGCTGGATGCGCCGGGCAAGGGATTGATTCGCGAGATCGTGCAGTTTTCGCGCGATGAGGAACTGGCGCGGAATATCATTTTCGTCGAAGATTACGGCATGCAGGTGGCCCGCGAGATGGTGCAGAGCGTGGATGTGTGGCTGAATACGCCGCGGCGGGGCGAGGAAGCCTGCGGCACCAGCGGGATGAAGGCCGGCATCAACGGCGTGCTCAATCTGAGCATTCTCGACGGTTGGTTCGATGAAGCGGCGGAGCAATCGGGTGGATGGGCGATCGGGGACCGCGAGCCGTACTCGCCGGATCGCGACGATGCGCATGCCGCGGCGATTTATTCGCTGCTTGAAGGCGAAATCGCTCCCCTGTTTTACAACGGGCGCGAGCAGGGCGTACCCGAAGAATGGATGCGGCGCGTCAAACAGTCGCTGAAGTTCGTCAGCGCGAATTTCAACTGCCAGCGGATGGTCGGCGAGTACCAGTCCCAGTTGTATGACTGGGCCCACCGCGGCTGGGAAGCGGTGGTGCTGGGTCAGTTTGAGGCGCCGCGCGAGCGCGTACAATGGACCCGCGGCGTCGCCGAAAAGTGGCCGCGCGTGAATTTTGTCGATTCGGGCATCGGGCTGGAGGCTTCGGTTCTGACCGGATCGGCGCTGCCGCTGCGCGCGACCCTGGATCTGAGCGGCCTTACGCCGCACGATGTGCGGGTTGAGGCGGTGGTCGGAAGGATCGCGGCCAACGGAGAATTGGAGGATACGCAGGTGCTGACGCTGGCGCCGCTCGAACAACATGGAAGCGAATATATGTTTGGCCGGGATTTTGCTCCGTTTACGACCGGGCGGCTGGGGTATGCGCTGCGCGTGAGCCCGAATCATTGTGACGATCCGTTGAACCGGCCTTGTAATGCGCTGATGAAGTGGGCGGGCGAGAGCGGCAACTGAAGCGCAGGGGGCCTAAAGTTGAGTTCCATTACTGCCGATCGATAAGTGGCACGAAGATTTCACTGGATTCCGTCGCCAGTTCGTGGTACATAGTGGTTTAGGCATTTGAGCGGGTGTCAAAACGTTCGAAGGCTTCCTTGTAGTGACCCCGCCGTCTCCCGAATCACTGACAAATTGCCCGTCCCCATTCGAGTGTGAATCGTTTCAACAAAGGAGTGAGCCAACCTGGAATCTTATGGAAGGCGAACGAAAATACCGGCAACGCGGCTATCAGGACTCCAGCCGCGAGTATTCCGGCAACGACGCGCGACGCGACGAGCGTCCGCGGCCGCAGGGTCCACGCCCGCCCATTGACGTCACCGGTCCGCGGCTGCCGCGAATGGTGCAGGCGGTAACGGCAGCGCGCTGCTTCAACTGCTCGATGACGCTGCCCTCCGACATCGAATGGCGGGGGAACTGTCCCAAGTGCGGAGCCGCGCTGCACTGCTGCAAGCAGTGCGCGCATTTCGAGCCGTCCACGCGGTTCCAATGTCTGAAACCGATTCCGGTTCGGATCTCCCCCAAGGACCAGGCGAACGACTGCGACCAGTTCAGTCCGCGCGTGACCGTGGCTCGCGACGCCGCGCATGGAGGAACGGGAAACAGCGCCGGGAATGGAAACCTTCCGGCCGCGGCACCGGCTCCGAAAAACGCGAACGACGCCCGCGCGATTTTCGACAGCCTGTTCAAGAAGCCGAACTGATCCGCGCCAGCGCGAGCGCTCCCCTTAGCACGCTGTCGTCGCCCAACTGCGCCCGAACCACGTCCACCCGCGCGCCCGACCAGGCGGTCATCTGCCGGTGCAATTCCTGGCCCAGCGGCGCGAACAACCGGTCGCCCGCTTTGGCGATGCCGCCGCCGATGACAATGCGCGCCGGGTTCAGCAGCATGATCGCGGCCTTCAGTCCCATCGCCAGATTCACGACGTATCCCTTCACGAATTCCGGATCGAGAAACAGCTCGTGGGCGGGCTTTCCGTAGTCCCGTTCGAGCCACAACCCGCAGCACATCCGCTCCAGACAGCCGCGGGCGCCGCACAGACATTCCGCTCCGCCCGGGCGGATGGTCAAGTGGCCGATCTCTCCGGCCCAGGAATCCGCGCCGCGATAGAGGCCGCCATCCGGCAGCACGATGCCTCCGCCGATGCCGGTCGAAAGCGTCATGTAAAACATGGGCCGCGCGTCGCGTCCGGCGCCATAAACCGACTCGCCCAACGCTCCCGCGTTCGCGTCGTTGTCCATAATCGCGGGGATGTGAAAGAAGGCGGCAACGCGCCCGGCCAGCGGGAACTGATTCCAGCCGGCTACGTGCGTCGACAGGGCCACGCGCTGTCGGCGGAAATCCACGGGGCCGCCGAAGCCGATCCCGCAGCGATCGAACGGAAGCCAATCTCCGGCGATCCGCCCGATCTGATCCAGCATCCATTCGGGTCCGGCCGCGCGATCGGTCGGGCGCGATTCGCGCTCGATCAGGCGTTCTTCATCGAACAGCGCCAGCGTGAATTTGGTGCCCCCGATGTCGATGGCCAGGGTTCTCATCGAGCCGGTAATGAATTACAACCAGTATTCCCACTTGCCCGCCAGGATCACATAAGCGCTCAGGCAAGCGTTGGTGACGGCGTGCGCCAGAATCAGGTCCCCCAGACTTCGGGTGCGTACCATCCACCAATTGTAGGCCACGCCGGCGGCGAGGCCGACGTCCCAGTAGGAACCATGCTCGCATGCGAACAGAACCGCAGCGGCCCAAAACGCCAGGGGAGCGTATTGGCCGAGGGGAACTTTCCGGAAGTCCGGGAGAATGATCCAGCGCATCAGCCACGCGCGCCAGAACAGTTCCTCAACGATGGGCACAATCAGGACCGCACGAATGGACCGGAACAGCAGCACGGGCGCCTGGGTCCGCGCGGGCGCCGATAGCGAACTCCGCGCGTAGCCCATGATGGGGTTTTCAAACCACGGGTGATGCCGGTATCCGGGGACGAGCAGGTCGGGCGCGATCCACACAGCGAAAACCAGGACACCGACGAGAACGCTGCCGATCCATCGCCCAACCCGTAGATCAATGACCTGGCGGGAGCACAGCGCCAGCACGGCGGCCGTCACGGCGACCCGGGCAATCTGATCGGCCAATTCCGGTACCGCGAGCCGCGGGAGGATGAGCAGCAATGCCAGAAACACCGCGAACGGAGCGATGTAGGGGAACGACGGAAACCGGGTCACCCGTCAGATTTTCCGCAGCAGGTCTTGAATCTTGGCCGCATCATCCTTGGACGGCTTGTCCTTCATCGCGGTCTCGAGCTCCCGCTTCGCCGACGGCTTATCGCCTTTCTGGAGCAGAGCCATGCCGTAATGATAATGGAACGTCGGATTGTTGGGATCCTTCTGCACCAGGTCGCTGAAGACGCGCACGGCGTCGTCGCTCAAGTTCTTCTTGATGTAGATCCAGCCGAGCGTATCGGCCATATCCATCGAGCCGGGAACCTTCTGCACGGCACGCTGAGCCATCGTCAGGGCCTGATCGAGATCGACACCCTGTTCCGCCTTCGCGTAGGCGAGATTGTTGAGCGCCACCGGCGCGTCCGGCTGAATTTTCAGGACCTGCTCCCAGATGGGCATCGCCTGGTCGCGTTTGCCGGTGGCTTCGAGCAGCATGCCGAGCTGGGTGAGGCACATGGTGTCACTGGGGGCTTCCTGGCTGCAGCGCCGGAACGAATCCATGGAGGCATTGAGATCGCCCTTGCGGCGCTGGGTCTCGGCGAGCTGGAACATCAGGCTGACGTTCTTGGGATCCTTGTCGAGCAGCGCACGATAGATGTTGATGGCATCGTCATAGCGCTCCGAGCGCACGTACAGCTTGGCGACGAACAATTTCAGATCGCGGCGGTCCGGCGCGGCGGCCGAGGCGGCTTCGGCCTCTTTGGTGGCGTCGGCCATCCGCCCTTCCGAGACCAAAGCCTCGGTCAATCCGCCCAATCCCCGGGGGTCGCTGGGATTGGCCTTGTACAACTGGGTAAACAACTGCTCGGCCTTCTTATAATCCTTCTCCTGCCAGGCCAGATAACCCGTCTGATACTGAGCTTCGAGATTCGTCGGATGGGTTTGGGCAATGTAATCGAGTTCCTGATGCGCTCTGTCGCGGTCGCCGATCGACATCAGCGCCGCGGAACGCGTCAGGTGCGCCTGCAGGTTGTTGCGGTCGAGTTTCAGAATATCCTCGCTTCCCTGCAACGCCTTTTGCGGATCGCCTTTGACCATATAAATCCGGGCGAGCATCTCGCGGGCGGAGATAAAATCCGTGCGCAGCTTGATCGCTTCTTCCAGTTGCAGGCGCGCGGCTTCCAAGTCGCCCTTGGCGACCAGGGCGCGGGCCAGGTTATAACGCAGCAGGTGATTGTTCGGATT
>DATHCE010000101.1:0-5855 GCA_035319685.1 Bryobacteraceae bacterium
AATCTGAATTCAATCGTAGCCGCGCTCGAGCACACGCCGCGCTCGACCGGCCTCGATCTCGATGCGCTGAACGCGTGCGCCGATTATTGGGAGACCGTGCGCACCTATTACCAGCCTTTTGACAGCGCGCCCCCCTCCGGCACGGCGGAACTTTACTTGCACGAAATGCCCGGCGGCCAATACACCAACCTCCAGGCGCAGGCCGAATCGATGGGCCTCGGCGCGCGGTGGCACGAAATCGCCCGCGCCTACGCCGAAGTCAACATGGCCTTCGGCGACATCGTCAAAGTCACTCCATCGAGCAAAGTCGTCGGCGACCTCGCCCTTTTTCTCGTCAGCCACAACATGACCGTCGCCGATCTAGAACGTCTCGGCCCCGATCATTCGCTCACCTTGCCCAACTCCGTCGTAGAAATGCTGTCGGGCTCGTTAGGCGAGCCCGAAGGCGGCTGGCCCGAAAAAATTCAGAGGGCAGTTCTTCGCGGCGCCAAACCAAAATCCGGCCGTCCCGGCGAACACCTCGCTCCGGTCGACCTCACTCAAGCCGGGTTGATGCTCGAAAAGAAAACCGGGCATAAAATCACGCAGTCCGACCTGCTCAGTTACCTCATGTACCCCGACGTGTTTTTGAAATTCTCGAAAGTGCGATCGCAATTCGGCTCCCTCGACGTTTTACCCACGCTGCCGTTTTTCTACGGCCTCGAAAAAGGCGAGGAAATTGCCGTCGAAATCGAACCCGGAAAAATTCTTTCCATCAAACTCCTCACGGTCGGAGACCCTCAACCCGACGGCAACCGCACCATTTTTTACGAGCTCAACGGCCAGCCTCGCGAGGTCACCATTCGCGATCGCAGCCGTCAGGCCGCCGTCCCGGCTCGCGCCAAAGCCGATCCCGCGCATCCCGGCGAGGTCGGCGCGCCCATCCCCGGCGCCATTTCCAGCGTCTCGGTCGAAATCGGACAGACCGTTGAAAAAGGCGATCGCCTTCTGGTTATGGAAGCGATGAAAATGCAATCGACTCTCTACGCGCCGGTTTCAGGCAAAATCATCGAAAAACTCGTCAGCGCCGGCGATAAAGTCGACGCCAAAGACTTGTTACTCCTCATCGGATAACTTATTTTTGTCCGCGAATCACGGCGTTACCGCTTTTGATCGCCCCGCGAATTTTCGCTTCCCGTTTATTTTGTGATCAGAGAGGCGGGCGCGGCGATCTGCGTCCCGTTCACCGCCGCGCGGCATTCTAGATGCTGTCGCGCGAACGTCAAAAGGATGGCCGAGAGCCGCTAGCGTGAGTGTGGCCGCGGTGCCGCGAGCGTTACAACTGCGGTAGGAGACGTCTCCAAGAAATACAAAAAGGGGACGGACAGCTTTTTTTCGCGTCCGTCCCCTTTTTTTGCAACCTAGAGCGGCGCGTCCGGATTGATAATCGAGCGCCACATGTGCGCCACCGGACTGTTGTCGTTGCCCAGCCCTTCTTTCGGCTGCTTGAAATTGCGCATCAGGATGTCGACGAACGGGTCGAGCGTCACCGTCACGTTCTTATCGAACGCATACAGATCGTTCACCGTCACCAGCCTCGGCTCCATGTACCACTTGTGCTTCCGCACCATTTTGTAGGTCGCCTCGATGTAAGCCGGCGGCTTGTAATCCTCGCCCCAGATGCGTTTATATAGGTCCGGATACTCGTAGCCGACCGAGGTGTCCTCGTAAAACCGCAGCGCCGCGTGATAACGGATCGCGAACGCGACTTTTTCCGACACGTACGGCTCGAACAGCTGCGCGCCCCACCATCCGTGATCGGTCTTGATCAGGCTCTGCACCACGTCATGCAGCAGGCAGGCGAACACGATCTCTTCCGACATGCCCGTCTTCTGCGCGTGATTCCCGCTTTGCAGGCAATGCGTCACCACGTTGCCGAATCGCAGCTTGAAAAAATCGACAATGTTCGGATTGGCCGGCATCGCCTCCAGCTTCTTCACGTTTCCGCGCCCGGAAACGAACAGATTGCCCGCGCCGCGCCGGTATGGCCGCGTGTCGATCTGCGCCTCGATTTCGGCAACGGTCGGAAATTTCGGGGGGGTCTTGTCATCGTCCGCCCCGAGTTCTTCGAGCATGTAATCCTCGAGGGCGTCCGCCTTGGCTTCCGGGCCCATTGTTGCGACGGCCGCCGCGCCGCCGAGACCGGCGATAAAAAGTCTGCGATCGATTTCCATAAGCCTCCAGTGCTTTCTGAAAACTATACACAAAAAAATCGCTGTTGGGAACCCCCTCTGGGCGAAGGTCCTCAAGACACCCCGCCGCGAGGCCAGGGGCGACCCTCTTGCGGAGCTACATCTCCCTGCGAAGATACTGCCCGGTGTAAGACGCCTCGACCTTGGCGATTTCTTCCGGCGTTCCTTCCGCGACGATTCTTCCGCCGCGATCGCCGCCCTCCGGTCCCAGATCGATCACCCAGTCCGCGCGCCGGATCACTTCCAGGTTGTGTTCGATGATCAGAATGCTCCCGCCTGCGCGCAGCAGCCTCTCGAACGCCTCGAGCAGCTTCGCGATGTCGTCGAAATGCAGACCCGTGGTCGGCTCGTCGAAAATATACAGGGTCCCTTCGCTGGTCGCCTGCGACAGATGCGCGGCGAGCTTCACCCGCTGCGCTTCGCCTCCCGACAGCGTCGTGGCCGATTGTCCCAGCCGCACATATCCGAGCCCGACGTCGTTCAACACTTTCAATTTCGCGGTCAGCTTCGGCGTCGCCGAAAAAAACGCGATCGCTTCTTTCACCGTCAGTTGCAGCACTTCGTGAATGTTCAGCCCGTGATATTTCACCTCCAGCACGCTCGGCTTGTAGCGCGTTCCCTTGCAGTCTTCGCAGATCAGCTCGACGTCGGCCAGGAACTGCATCTCCACCGTCACGGTTCCATCGCCCTGGCACGTCTCGCAGCGCCCGCCTGGGATGTTGAACGAAAAATGTCCGGCGGTGTAGCCGCGCCGGTCGGCTTCCGTGGTCGACGCGAACAGCTCGCGAATGATATCGAACGCTTTGATATAGGTCACCGGATTCGATCGCGGCGTCCGGCCTATGGGGGATTGGTCGACCAGTACCACTTGCGTCAGCAGATCCGCTTTTTCCACTCTTCGGCACGTCAGTTTTTCCGCGGGCAAGCCCCAATCCTCGGTATTCGCCGGCGTCGCGTGCTCGCGCGTCATCCGCTTTTCGAGCGACTGATAAATCACGTCGTGCACCAGCGTCGATTTTCCGCTGCCCGAAACCCCCGTGATCGCCACCATCAGGTTCAACGGAATCGCCACGTCGATATTTTGCAGATTGTGCGCCTGCGCGCCCAGAAAACGGATGGTCCGTTTCGCATTTGGCTTCCGCCTTTCCGCCAGATGCGACGTCTTCAACTCGCCGCGAAGGTATCGCGCCGTCAGCGACGTGTTGCCGTCGGCCATCAACTCGCGGAACGATCCTTCGAACACGATGCGCCCGCCTTTTTCACCGGCGCCCGGCCCCATATCGATGATATGATCCGCCGACCGCATCACCTCGGGATCATGTTCCACCACCACGATCGTGTTGCCCAGATCGCGCAGTTCTTCGAGGATGTGAATCAGCCGCCCCGTATCGCGGCTATGCAGGCCTATCGAAGGTTCGTCCAGAACGTAGCAGGCGCCCACCAGCCGCGATCCGAGGCACGTCGCGAGTTGAATGCGCTGCGCTTCGCCTCCGGAAAGCGTCGCCGACAATCGATCGAGCGTCAGGTATTCCAACCCGACGTCGTTCAAAAATTTCAATCGCTGCTGAATTTCGACCAGAATCTTCTCCGCAATCTGCGATTCTTCGGGAGTCAATTCGAGCGCATTAAAAAACGCCGCGGCCTCCGCGATATTCATCTTGGAAACCTCGGCGAGATTTTTGTCACGGACGCGAATATACAGCGCCTCCGGCCGGAGCCGCGATCCGCCGCAATCCGGGCACTGCGTGTATCCGCGGTACCGGCTCAAGAACACGCGCACGTGCACTTTGTATTTTTTCTTTTCGACTTCGCGAAAATAACGGCGGATGTGCCCGGCGAGAAACGCGCGTTCCGCCGCGGTCAGCTCGAAATACGGAACGCCCAATCGAAATTTTCCGCGCGCAGCGCGCCGGAATTCCTCTTCGAGATACCACTGATGCTGCGGCTTGGTCCACGGATCGACGGCCCCCTGCTCCACCGCCAGCGACTTGTCCGGAATCACCAGATCCAGGTCGTAATCGATGGTGTTGCCGAATCCCTGGCAGCGTTTGCAGGCGCCGTAGGGATTGTTGAAGCTGAACAGGCTCGGCTCGGGTTCCAGAAATTCCTTGCCGCATTTTTTGCACTGGAATTCTTCGTTGAACCGCAGCGATTCGCCGCCGCCTGCGGGCTCGAAAATCGCCTCGCCTGCCTCGCGATAACAAATTTCCACCGCATCGACGACGCGCTGCCGTATGTCGCCGGACCCCTGGGAAGGAATGGCGATGCGATCCACCAGCACGAACACCGGTTTTGAAAAATCGATGTCGAGCAGCGATTCCGGCGTGGAAAATTCAAACACGCGCCCGCCCTGCATCAGCCGGTTGAAGCCCTTCTTTCGCAGATCGAACAAGCGGTCGCGCAGCGCCTCGGTCGTCTTCTCCTGCGCCACCGGAAACAGCGCGTACCATCGGGATCCCGCGGGCTGCGCGAGCACAATCGCCGCCACCTGATCCACCGTGTCGCGCTGCACGTGAATTCCGCAGTTCGGGCAATAGGTGCGCCCCGCGCGCGCCCACAACAGGCGCAAAAAATCATAAAGCTCGGTGGATGTTGCCACCGTCGACCGCGGATTGCGCGTCGTATTTTTCTGCCGGATCGCGACCGGCGGAGCGATGCCGTCGATCTCCTCCACATCCGGCTTTTCCATGCGCTCCAGAAATTGCCGCGCATACGCCGACAGCGATTCCACGTATCGCCGCTGCCCTTCCGCGTAAATCGTGTCGAACGCCAGCGACGATTTTCCCGATCCCGACACGCCCGTCAACACGGTCAGCCGCTCATGCGGGATGTCCAGCGACACGTCTTTCAAATTGTGGACGCGCGCGCCACGAATACGAATGGAATCGGTTACGGCAGGCTTTATGCTTCTATTATAAGTTGGCAGTCAATTGATGAAAGCCAAACTGATCCGACGCGCGTTGATACGCTGGTACGAACGCCATTGCCGCGATCTGCCGTGGCGCCGCACGCTCGATCCCTACGCCATCTGGATTTCCGAAATCATGCTGCAGCAGACGCGCGTCGCTGCGGTGATTCCGTACTACGAAAAATTTCTCGCGGCGTTTCCCGATGCCGCCTCGCTCGCCCGCGCGACCGAACATCAGGTTGTGACCATGTGGGCCGGGCTCGGCTATTATTCGCGCGCGAGAAATCTACATAAAGCCGCAAAACAAATTGGATCTGAGACGTTTCCGGGCGATTACGAATCGATTCGCGCGCTCGCCGGCATCGGGGACTACACCGCGGCCGCCGTCGCGAGCATCGCCTTCGATCTGCCGCACGCCGCCGTCGACGGCAATGTCCGCCGCGTCATCATTCGCCTGTTCAATAAGGTTGACGCGCGGGTCCGGATCGAAGCCGATCGCCTGCTCGATCGAACCAACCCCGGCCGGTGGAATCAAGCGATGATGGAGCTCGGCGCCACCGTCTGCACGCCTCGCGACCCCCATTGCGCCGCGTGTCCGCTTGCGCGCCATTGCGAAGCGCGCAAAGCCGGCACCGAGCACTCGCTTCCGCTCTGGAAACCAAAGCCGGAAACGATTCGCATCGAAAAAACGTTACTGATCATCCGCCGCGGCGAAT
>DATHCE010000102.1:0-11254 GCA_035319685.1 Bryobacteraceae bacterium
GGCTCCTTCGACGGCCTCACGGTCGCCTACGCGGCGGAACGCGGCGCGAACATGATTCTGCGCGGTATCCGCGCCATCTCCGATTACGAATACGAATTGCAGATGGCGCTGATGAACCGGCGGTTACAGCCCGGCATCGAAACGGCGTTCCTGATGGCCGGCGAAGCGTATTCCTTTGTCAGCTCCCGGCTGGTGAAGGAAGTGGCGTCGCTGGGAGGAAACATTTCGGGACTGGTTCCCGCGGTGGTCGAGGCGCGACTCACCGAGCGCCTCGCTCGCCATCCACGGGACATACATCAATTGGAGAAAAAGTAGGACATGCAAACTGTACAAGAGCTGGCCAATCGGATCTCTTCGATCAGCGTTTCTTCCACCATGGCCGTATCCGCCGAAGCGGAACGGCTGAGGCGGCAAGGCGCCGACGTGGTCGACTTTGGCGCGGGCGAGCCTGATTTTCCCACGCCGGATAACATCAAGCGCGCGGCGATCGACGCGATCAATCAGAACTTCACCAAGTACACCAATTCGGGTGGAATCGAGGAGCTCAGGCAGGCCATCGTCGAGCGCCACAAGACCGACTACGGCACCAATTACAGCACCAAGGAATGCCTGGTGACGGTCGGCGGCAAGCACGGCATCTTCAATCTGACTCAAGCGCTGATCGATCCCGGCGATGAAGTCATCATTCCGGTGCCTTATTGGGTCACTTATAAGGACGTCGTGAATTACGCCGGCGGTGTTTGCGTGTTCGTCGATACCGATGAAGACGAAGGCTTTCAGCTCAGCGCCGCGATGGTGGAGCAGCACATCACGCCGAAGACGAAGATGATTCTGGTCAACTCGCCTTCGAACCCGAGCGGCGCGGTTTTCCGTCGCGGGGAACTGGAGCGCATCGCGCACATCGCCAGGGATCGCGGCATTCTGATCATGACCGACGAGTGCTACCATCGCTTCCTGTACGAAGGCGAGCCGTACTCGATGGCCGGATTTTCCGGGATGAAGGACACCGTGATCGTCGCCGGCTCGCTGTCGAAAACGTACTCGATGACCGGATGGCGAATCGGCTTCGTGCTGGCGCCGGCGCCGGTGATCGGCGGCATGCTGAAGCTGCAAAGCCACTCGACCTCGAATCCCAATTCGATCGCGCAGAAGGCCGCAATCGAGGCCCTGCGTGGCCCGCAGGAATCCGTCACGATCATGCTCGCCGAGTACAAGAAGCGCCGCGATTATGTGATCGAGCGTTTGCGCCGGATCCCGGGCGTCGAAGCCAACATGCCGCAGGGGGCCTTCTACGCCTATCCGAACGTCAGCGCCGGGTTCCGCGGCGGGATTACGAACTCGCTTCAGTTCTCGGAAAAACTCCTGGCCGAGGAATACGTCGCCGTCGTGCCCGGAGAAGCCTTCGGCACGCAGGATCATGTCCGCATCTCCTATGCGACGTCTATGAAGGAACTCGAGCGCGGTCTCGATCGCATGCACAAGTTCATCGCCGCGCGCGTCTGAAGCGGGCATGCGCCGGCTGACGCCGTCATTTCGCGAAAAGTTATGGGGAGCGACCAACCTCGCGCCATGGTTCCCGAATGCCGAAAAACGCATCGGCGAGGTGTGGTTTGAAACCGACGCCCTTCCGGTTCTGGTGAAATTTCTGTTCACAACCGAAAAACTTTCCGTTCAGGTCCATCCGGGGGACGACTACGCGCAGCGGCATCATCAGTCGCGCGGGAAAACCGAGATGTGGCACATCCTGGCGGCCGAGCCGGGCGCGAAAATCGCCGCGGGATTTCGCCAGACATTGAGCGGAGAGGAGCTGTTATCCGCATCGCTTTCTGGTGAAATCGAAACGTTGGTCGAATGGTACGACGCTGCGCCCGGCGACACGTTTTTCATTCCAGCCGGAACGGTGCACGCCATCGGCGCAGGCTTGGTCCTGTGCGAAATCCAGCAACACTCTGACGTGACGTACCGGCTTTACGATTACGGCCGGGCGCGTGAACTGCATCTGGACCACGCGGTCGCGGTCAGCCGGCACGAGGCTCATGTTGCGCGAGCTTCGCCGCGCGGCGAATTGCTTGTCTCGTGCGACTATTTCACGACGTCTTTATTAAGGATCGAACGCCCGCGGACCTGGTCATCTCCGGATACTCCTCAGCTTTTCATCGCGATCGCCGGCTCGGGGACCATCGCCGGCCATCCGATTCAAGCCGGAGAGGTGTGGGAAATCCCTCCCCAAACGCCTTCGTTTGAAATCGGCGGCGATGTTACCCTGCTCCACGTTCGCTAAAAGCGAATCAAGAAAAAAACACGCGCCAGGTAGTGACCACCAAGGCGTGCGTCACCATCGAGGCGCGGATGCTTCGCGCCTGCCGGAACGCGAGCCCGCACGCGATTCCCAACAGCACCGCAATCGCCGCGATTCGCCAGTTCGGAAATTGGCGGAACCACAAATGCACCGACCCGAACAGAATCGATGCGGCCAGCAACCCGGCCCATTCTCCCAGCCACGCGGTCATCCACTGCTGCAACAGCCCGCGAAAGAAGAATTCCTCGCCGAGCGCGAGCACCCACAGCACGCCGAAAAACGTCGCCACCACGATTGCGGCTCGCTCCCATCCGAGCGGCGGCATGCGAAATTTGGCGAACCCGATCCACCACGCCACCAGCGCCGCGGGTCCCAGGAACACGACGTAATATAGCGCGCCGATCTTCCACTCCCGCTTCGCCGGCCAGAATCCGAAGCCGATTCCGCTGGCCCGTCGCACGCAAACCATCGCGAAAATTCCCGTGCGGAACCACATCAGTTGAGCCAGCGCGTCCATCGGCACGCGGGGATGCGGAATCGGCATATAACTGCGATGCAGAATCCTCGAGAGCCACACCACCGCCACGAAAATCAGAAAGAAAATGTCGACGGCGGGCTTGTGCGGCAACACGACGTACCAGAACGAAGCCGCCGCCGCCAGTGCCGCGATCCAGACCAGCGACCGCCATCGGAACGTGCCCAACCCTGCCGTCGCCACGACGTAGGGAGCCATCGCGGCGATCGTCAGCGCCAGCGCGGCCGCCGCCGGACGCATTTTTTCGATGCGCGCCCTGGCACGATCCACCGCCAGAGCGTAAAAGAACGCCGCTTCGAGCAGAAACGCCGGCAGCACGGCCAGGGTCGTCGCGGTGGGGATATGCTGTTGAAGAGCATACGCGTAGCCCGCAATGGCGCAGGCCGCCAGGAACAACGGCAGGATCACGGTCCATCGTAACATCAAGCGCCTGTAACCTTCCGGAACCGCGGCGGTATCCACTTTCAAAGACGTGAACGGAACAGACAACGCGTTGATGGCACAGGTCGGCGGCGGCGACGTCGCCAAAATGGCCGTTCTTTTCGAGCGCCATCATCGGGCGCTGTTCCGCTACTTCGTCTCGATGAATCGCAACCGGGAGCTTTCCGAGGACCTGGTGCAAGATGTTTTTCTGCGTATGCTTCGCTACCGCGCCAGTTACGATACCAGACAGTCCTTCACGGCCTGGATGTATCAGATCGCTCGCAACGCGAGCGTCGATCAGGCGCAGAAACGGCGCGGCGAAGTGGTCGGCATCGACGAGTTTGACGACCGGCGGCCGGAACCGGCAAGCGGCGCGGCGGGGCCGGCCGAAATCGCGGAGAAGCTTCAGAACCTGGCGCTGCTGCGCCGCGCGCTCGACCGGCTGCCGGAGGATAAGCGCGAAATTCTGGTGCTCAGCCGCTTCCAGAATATGAAGTACGAAGAAATCGCGTCCGTGCTCGGATGCGAAGTGGGCGCGGTCAAAACCAGGGTGTTTCGCGCCGTCCGCTCGCTCGAACAGATTTATCACACCCTGGCCAAGGAGAAAACCGCATGACTTGCGACGAAGCCAGGCTCCTGTTGCCCGATTATTGGAGCCGGACGCTCAGCGAGGCGAATGAGCTCGCGTTGGAAACGCACGTCGCGACCTGCGAGCAGTGCCACGCCGAAGCCGAGCAGCTCGGCGCGCTATGGAAGAATCTCGCGCTGATTCCGGCGTCGTCCGGCGATTTCGAACCGGGCGCGAATCTGCGCGGGCGCTTTTACGACACGCTGAACGCCTATCGCCACGGACTCGAATCGGCGCCGCGGCGCAGCCTGCGGGATCGGATTTTCTCATTGTGGCCGCGGCAACCCGCCTGGCAGATGGGCATCGGCTTCGCGCTTCTGGTGATCGGCGTCGGCATCGGATTCGAGATCCGCCCGGCGAATCCGCATCCGGAACAAGCAACCGGCATCGAACTCTCGCAACTTCACGCCGAGGTGAACAGCATGCGCCAAATGGTGGCCATTTCCTTGTTGCAGCAGCAATCCGCGAGCGAGCGCCTGCGCGGCGTGAGTTACGCGTATCGCGTCCAGCCGTCCGATACCGAGGTGCTGTCGGCATTGTTGACTACCGTCAATCAGGATTCGAACGTCAACGTCCGGCTGGCCGCGGTCGATGCGCTTCACGCGTTCGGGGCGAGTCCGCTGACGCGGACGGCGATCATCCAGTCCATCCGCAAGCAGACCACGCCGCTGGTTCAGGTCGCATTGATCGATCTGCTGGTGGATCTGAAGGAAACCGAAGCAGCGCCGGAATTGAAGAAAATTGCCGCCGACGATCAGATCGACGCCGGGGTCCGCCAGCACGCCGAATGGGCGCTGGGGAAATTGCAATGAGATTCGAGATCGCCCTCTTCGCGATGGTTCCCCTGCTCGCCTGGGCGCAGATCGAGGAAAGAACCACCGATCACAAGTCCTATTCCGGCTTGCATGAGTTCATCGTCGACAACGTCAACGGCAGCATTGACGTGACGGCGACCTCAGGCAGCACGGTCGACGTCGACATCGAGAAATCGCTCAGCGCCGATTCGCAGGATCGGATGTCACTCGCGAAAAAAGAAATTTCGCTGGCCGAGACGCGTGAAGGCGGGCTCGTCCGGTTGCTGGTGGATGGCCCGTTCCGCTGCCATTGCGCCGACAATTCCATCCATTTTCGCGGTGAGCCGCTGTATCGGTTCGTTTACAACTTCAAGGTTCGCGTGCCGCAGAATATCGCGCTCGAATTGCGGACCGTCAACCACTCGCACATCCTGGTCGAAGGCACCTCGGGCGATTTCAAGATCAGCAACGTCAATGGCGGGATCGAGATGCGCGAAGTATCGGGAGCAGGCTCCGTGCACACCGTGAACGGTCCGGTGAAGGTCACGTTTGCGCGGAATCCAACAGGGGCGACCTCGTTCCAATCGGTAAACGGCACGCTCGACGTTTCGTTCCGGCCGGGCCTGAACGCTGACGTGAGGATGAAAACCATGAACGGCGGCATGTTCACGGATTTTCCGGTCTCCGCCGTTCCGGTGGCCGCGATGCAGCCGGAGCAGCGCGACGGAAAGTTCGTTTGGAAGAGCAATCGCATGACGGGCGTCCGCATCGGCCGCGGCGGCGCGGAATTGAGTTTTGAAACGTTGAACGGGGATATTTTGATCAAAAGCAGAGGGAACGAATAACCATATGAGAAAGAGACACTGTTTGATCGGAGCGGCGCTGGGCACGCTGCTCGCTTTCACGGCGGCAAAAGCGCAGGATACCGGAGATCGCGTGACGGTGCCGTTCCGCGACGCATCGAAGCCGCGCACTTTGGTGGTGAAGCTGATTCAGGGAGGCATCACCATTCGAGGTTATGACGGCAAGGACGCGATCGTCGAATCGAGCTCGCGCGCTGGAAGTCGACGGCGCGAACGCACGCCTGCGCCGGCGGGCATGCATCGCATCGATGGCGCCGCGGGCGATGTGGATATCACCGAGGACAATAACATCGTCACTGTGCACGGCGGCGTGATGCGCTTGACCGACGTCGCCATTCAGGTTCCCACCCAAACTTCGCTGCGTTTGCAGACGCTCAACGGCGGCGCGATCGTGGTCGAGAGCATTTCCGGGGAAATTGAAGCGGAAAACATGAATGGAGCCATCACCATCAGCAACGCTTCCGGCTCCGTCATCGCCAATTCGATGAACGGAAAAATCAACGTGTCGCTCGACCGGGCGACACCCGGCAAGTCGATGAGCTTTTCGACGATGAACGGAACCATCGACGTGACGCTTCCCTCCGACATCAAGGCCAATCTCAAAATGAAAACCGACAACGGCGAAATCTTCACCGACTTCGACGTGAAGCTGGATAGTTCCAGCCATCCTCCGGTGGTCGAAGACCAGCGCAAGACCGGCGGCCGTTATCGCGTGAGGATGGACAAGGCGATGTACGGCAGCATCAATGGCGGCGGGCCCGAAATGCAGTTCGTCACCTACAACGGGAACATTCTGATCCACAAGAAGTAGCTTCAGCTCGAAAGAATCTTCAGGGCCAGTTCGCGCTGCGCGTCCGCGAATTGGCCCATGGGACCGAACACGAAGTCCTCGCCGCGGCCGATCCGGATCTCGAACGCGCTGCGATCGGCCGTTTTTCCCCGCGTGCTCACGGGCCGGTAATTTCGAGCGCCCAGAATTTCGGCTCGCGTCATTTTGAAATGATGCCTGGAGTCCGTGGACGTATATTCCGCCCCGCTCTTCGATAGCGACAACAACCCGCTGCAATGAGAAACGAAATTTCCCGCGCCGTGATCGTGCATCACATGCAGCGTCACGCTGCCCCCGTTTGCAAGCGAGGATTGAAACGCCTGCTGGGCCGGCGCCAGCTGATTCAATCCGTAAAGATACGCCTGGCCCAACCGGTCGTAGGCTTCCCAGCGATTCGCGTTGAGCGCGATGGCCCGATTCAGCACTCCGACCTCCTCGGAATAGGCGCGGCTCTGGTCGAGCTGCGCGGCCTGTTGCAACAGGTTTTCGTAATTCGCGGCGGAGCGCGGATCGGGCTGATCCGGCTGCGGATTCGGGCGATAAAAAAATGCGATCGCAGCGGCCGCAACGGCCACTCCAATCGCGGGCCGCAACCATTTCGATCGGGATTTCGACGCGGCCGCCGGCGGAATTTCTTCGAGCAGTGGCGCGGCCTCCGGCGCCCGACGAACGTCGACGGTTCCCATCAGCGCGGCTTTGAAATCCTGCATGGATGGAAACCGGTCCGCCGCTCTCACGGCCAGCGCCTTCATGAGCGCGGCCTCAGCCACCGGATCGATCGAAACGCCGGACGCGCTCGGCGGGATCACCTTGTCTTCGACCTGGCGATCGAGCGACGTTTGCGGCCTGCGTCCGGTGATCGCGTGATAGAACGTCGCGGCGGTGGCGTAGACGTCGGTCCATGGACCCTGCGAGCCGCTGGCGCGATATTGCTCCTCGGGCGCGTAGCCGTCTTTCAGAATGATCGATAAATTCTTGCTCTTGTGCCCCAGCGCGTTTCGCGCGGCTCCGAAATCGATCAGCTTCACCTTGCCGGCGCGCGTCAGATAAACATTGTCCGGGCTGATGTCGCGGTGCAGGATTCCCTCCGCATGCACGGCGCCCATGGCGTCGATCACTGGCAGAATCAGAGGCAGCGCGGAGGCGAACGGAATTTTTTCGCCCTGCTGATGGAGAAATTCCTCGAGCGTCGAGCCGTCGAGATACTCCATCACCAGGTACGCGGTGCCGTTCTCGCGGAAAACCGTGTCCACGGAAACGATGCCGGGAAACGCGTTGAACTTCTTCAGCGTCCGCGCCTCTTCGAGAAATCGTTCGAGCCCGTATTCGTATTCCTGCCTGGCGACATCGGAATAGGGCACGACGGTTTTTTCATCGCCGCCGCGTCCGGCGACTCCATTCGGCAGATATTCTTTCACCGCCACCCGCGCCTGAAGATCGCTATCCCAGGCGAGATAGGTGACGCCGAATCCGCCCTGTCCCAGCGCGCGGCCGATTAAATATTGATCGTGCAGCAGCGTGCGCGGAGCGAGTTGCATCGAATTCTGCGCGTTCAGATCGAAGGCCGCGCCGCAATCGGGGCACACCGGCGCGCCAGAGTCATTCCGCATGCAGCCGACGCACAGTGTCGCGAGGTTCATTCTACTTTCCTCGCACAATCGCGATCGCCGAATAATTATCGGCCTCGCCGATCCGCTCCGGGTCTTTCGCGATGCGCTCCCGAACGCGAGCTTCCATCCGCGCAAGCCACGCCTTGGGATCAGGCGAGCCCGCGAGATCCTGTTCCATTTCACCTTCCACGATCAGCTCCCAAAATCCGTCGGAGGCGAGCAGAAACGCGTCGCCGGGCTCGATTTCCCCGCACCCGAACGTCGCGCCCGCTTCGGCCTTATTGCCGAGACTGCGCAGCAAACGGCTTCGGTCCTCATGAAATCGAATTTCCCCGGCATCAATTTCGCCCGCGTCCACCAGGCGCTGCGGCACGCTGTCATCGCGCGTGTGCTCGAGAATCCGGCCGTTGCGAAAGCGGTAGAGACGCGAATCGCCGGCATGCGCCCACACTGCGGCCCGGCGATCGGCGAGCAGCGCGACGATGGTGGTGCGCATCATCGACAGTTCGGGCTCGCTGCGCTGCCGCTCGAGCACTGCCTGATTGGCGCGCGCGATGTGCGCAGCCAGCATTTCCGAAGTGGCCCGTGGATCGGATTCGAACGACGCCAGCACGGCGTCGACCGCGGCGCGCGAGGCGATCTCGCCTCCGCGGTGTCCGCCCAGCCCGTCGCACAGAACCCAGCAGCCGGCTTCGTCGACGACGCGGAATCCGCACGCATCTTCGTTCCGCTCGCGCCCACCGGCCGCGCTGAGCGACGCCGATTCGAACGCCCGAAACGGAACCCGCTTGAAGAATGCCCGCAGAAGGACGCCCATCATATTTCCCTCCGCGTTCCCTTATTCCTCCATCATCACTTCGAACTGATTCCGCAGATCGCCGATGTAGAAACGCTCGCCGGCGTGCATGTCGCGAGGCTGGCCGGGCGGAAGGCGCTCGCCGGTATCGAGAAAGGTTCCGTTGGTCGAGCCGAGATCCTCAATCACGAACACGCCGCGCGCGCCTTCCCATCGAATGGTGCAATGGCGTTTCGAGATGCTGTCGGCTTCGCTCGAAAAAACCAGATTCGCCGCCTGCGGATCGCGGCCCAGCGTGCTCGCTGCGGTTTCGAGGCTGATCGAGGAACCGGCGTATTGTCCGGCAATGCCTCGCAGAACCGGTTTCAAGGCGCGCCGCACGGGTGGCGGAGGCGGCGGCGCGGGCGGCGCGGGCGCCGAATATGGATACGGCGCCGGAGTCGGAACCACCGCCGCTGGCCTCCGTCCGGTCAGCACGCGCGCGACCTGCTGCCGGGTATTGCGGCGGAAAGCAAGCAAAATGAGCGCCGCCAGAATCCCGAAGCCGATCCATTCCGTCCCTTTCGGCAACCAGCTCCAAAGACCCGGATTGTCGTCGCCTTGCTTGCCGCCGCCTTGGCCGCCTTGCCCACCCCCACCACCGCCCCCGCCAGTATTTTCTCCACCCCCGCCGGCCGCGGTGCAGGCGCTGCTCGCGACCGATGCCTGCACGCCCACCTTCTGAAATCCCTCGGTCACCGGATCGATCACGAACGCGTACTGCGCGCCTTTGTCCACGAGCAGATTGATGCCGATCGCGCTGCCGCAGGCATCGAACATCGCGCTGCCCATGTCGACCGAATCCGCGGTGGGCGTGGTTTTGAATGCGGAGACCGGAATCTTGTCGGAGCTGACGACATCCTGAAGCTTGCCCTCGGTGACCCTCGGCTCGCCTTTCTGCGGAAACTGGACCGTGAAAATCGGCTGTTCCTTTTGCGCAAGATTCTTGGGCGCGATGGCCACGCCGGAGCCGCTCAACGCCTCCTGAACCTCCAGGATCGTGATGTCGCCAGGGCCGGTCCAGGCGAGTTTCGTCTCGATCACCTTACCCGCGGCGCGAATATACGGCGTCTTCTGGTCGCCATCCTGGGTCTTGTCGCAACAGGCGCCGATGGTGACGACGTGGCGCGCGTCAGCGACGAATCCGCCGCCGAGCCAGCCCACTTGCAGCTTGCCATCCTTCTGAATGGCGCCGATCACCTGGACGCTCGAATCAAGCATTTTTTGCGTGGCCGGCTGAGCAATGCCGCAGACGGCCGCCGCGAGCAGCGGAAGGATTCGTTTCATCATTGCGACGGCCCTTTCACGTCTCCGGAAGGAGACGCCGGTGTCAATGGATTGGAGATGGGGTTCGCCTGACCGACATGGGTCGAAACACGCCGCGCGTACCACCACCCGGCGCCGGCCGCGGCGAGAAATAAAATTACGATCGCGATCCAAACTCCGCTGCGGGATATTTTTCGCGACGTGTTGCGAGCAGCGGCGGCAGCCACCACCCTCGGAGGCAATTCCGCCGTCGCCTCCAGCAACGAACCGGGCGCGGCAGGCGCGGGCGGGATTTCCGGCTGGTGCCGGGTAACCGTGCGGGGCAGCGCACGCACTTCCTCCGCCGCCACGGTCACCGAAAGCACGGTGACGTTATCCTGAAACTCGCGCTTTTTCGCCAGCGTCCGATCGACCAATACCTCCGGCCAGGATTGCGGATTCCCCCACAGGCTCGCGGCGATTTCGTCGTGCGCGAGCGTCTTGAACATGCCGTCGCTCGCCAGCAAAACGGTGTCACCTTCGACCAGCGGCAAGGGATCGAGGTTGCGGTCGATCTCTTCGAGCGATTCGGCGCCGATGAAGCTGGTCAGTGATTCGCGTTCGGGATGCGCCAGCGCGACCTCAAGCGACATGGCCCCGCGCGCGACGGCCGCGTCCAGCACGTTCGCGAAGACATGCGGATGATTGACCATTCTCAACTCGCCCCCGCTCGCCAGAAACAGGCCGCTGTCGCCCACCGAAACAAAATACAACGAATGTTCGCGCAGCGCGGCCGCCACCAGCGTCGTCCCGATCCCTTCCGACATCCCCAAACCGTGCGCGAGAGAAACCACCTGGCGGTTCGCCTCATAAACGCTGCGTTCGAGCGCGGCAGGGATGCTCTCTTCCGGTGTCTTGGCGCGATAGGCATCGAGAAACGCGCGCACCGCCATACGGCTGGCCGCGTCGCCATACTCCATCCCGCCCATTCCGTCGCAGACCACGGCGAGAAATCCGCCATGAGCTAGAAATTCTGCGTCGTCCGGATCGCCGAATCCAAACGAATCCTGTTGGGAGTGGCGCGATCCGATATGCTGCGCGTTACCGGGAAGAAAACGCATGCTTGAAGTGGGCTCGTTTTATGCGGCCGGATCGCTCCAGTTGTATTTTTCTCCGCAAAATGGAATCAGTAC
>DATHCE010000103.1:0-2005 GCA_035319685.1 Bryobacteraceae bacterium
CCGAGCGAGGGATCCAGCTGCTCCGCATCCACCAGCCCCGCATCGAGCCCGCTCAACCCCACCGGATTCGCGCCGGCCGCTCTGAGCGCCGACACCAGTTCCGCGTTGACGCTGCCCGCGAAAATCTTCACCACCGCGTCCAGCACGTCGTCGGTGGTCACGCGCAGCCCGTTGACGAAGCGGCTCTCGATGCCGCGCTCCGCGAGAAACCGCGTCATTTGTTTTCCCCCGCCGTGCACCACCACGATCGAATTGCTCTCGGCCGCGCGCGCGATCTCCGCCGCCAGCCGCGCCCGCGAAGCCGCGCAATCGACCAGCGACCCTCCAATTTTGACCAGAATCTTCAAAAAACCAGCCCCTCTTAAAGAAGACCCGCCGTTTCCTCGATCCCGAGCGCCAGATTCATATTCTGCACCGCCTGTCCCGCCGCGCCTTTTTGCAGGTTGTCGATGGCAACGACCACCACCGCGCGGCGCGTCGCGGAGTCATAATGAAGCCCAATATCGCAGAAATTCGTTCCTGATACCGATCGAATATCGGGAACATTTCCCGGAGCATATAAGCGGATAAACGGCTCGCTCTCGTAGCGCTTCTGATAAATTTCCAAAAGGTCCTCGGCGGAAGGAACCTCGAGCGCCCGGAAATAAATCATTTCGAGAATACCGCGCTCGACGGGGATCAGTTGCGCGGTGAAACTCAATTCGCCTTCATCGAGCCTGGAAATACGCAAAATTTCCGCCACGTGGCGATGCTTCAGAATCGAGTAAGCGGAGAAATTGCCGGTCACTTCGCAGAAACTCGTGGCGAGCGAAGCCGTGCGGCCGGCTCCGCTGACGCCGCTTTTGGCGTCGCAGACGATGCCCGCTTCGCGCGCGACCACGCCCGCGTCCACCAGCGGCCGGATGGCGAGGTTGGCCGCGGTCGGATAGCAGCCGGGATTGGCGATCAGCCGCGCGCCATGAAGCCGCGAGCGGCAGAATTCGGGCAGTCCGTAGACCGCTTCACCCAGCAGATCGGGCTGCGTGTGCGGCTCGTGATACCAGTGCTCCCAGGTTTCCACGTCGCCCAACCGGAACGCGGCGCTCAGATCGACCACGGCCGCGCCGGCTTCGAGCATCATCGGCGCAAGTTCCATGGCCGCATCGGCCGGCGTGGCCAGAAACACGACCGCCAAACCCGCCTGCCGCACCGATTCGGCGGAGCAGGGAAGCCGCCTGGGTCCCGCGTACCCGATCGGCTGCGGCCGTCCCGGCGAATCGCGGTGCTCCAGCAGAACCGGCTCGACCGAGGGATGGCGCGCAACAATGGCGGCCAGTTCGGCTCCGCTGTAGCCTCGAAATCCGACAATGCCGACGGGGGTCTTCATGATTAATTATTCAGTTCGTTGAATAATTATACCATCGCACCGGTGACCTGCCGGACGCGTCTGGATCGGAAATGACGGGAAAGATTTACGCGAGGTTCAGAACCTTCTCGACCACATGCGTATCTTTTTCGATCTTCTGCTGCAGCAGCATGATCGCGTAGATCAACTGTTCCGGCCGCGGCGGGCAGCCCGGGACGTACACGTCCACCGGGATCACCTGGTTCACCGGAACCAGCGCGTAATTGGAAAATACGCCGGTCGAGGTCGCGCACGCGCCCATCGAGATCACCCACTTCGGCTCCGGCATCTGCTCGTACAGGCGGCGGATCACCGGCGCCATTTTGTTCGACACCCGGCCCGCGATGATCATCAGGTCGCTCTGGCGCGGCGACCCGCGCATCACCTCCGCGCCGAAGCGCGAAATGTCGTAGCGCGACGCGATCATCGACATCATCTCGATCGCGCAGCAGGCGAGACCAAAGCTCATGGGCCAGATGGAATTCTTGCGGGCCCAGTTGATGGCCTTGTCGATCGTGGTGGTGATAATGGACTCGTCCTCGCCGCCGAGGGGTTCCTCGTCGACGCGCGCGAACAATTCGGGGGGCTGGCTGAGCTGGAATTTCTGATCTGCGTCCACAA
>DATHCE010000104.1:0-2275 GCA_035319685.1 Bryobacteraceae bacterium
AACTATCCGTTGCGCGGCGCGGTCACGTTCAAATCGACGGTGGGAACCAACGTCGCCTCCGATGCGCTGGCCAATCTGGCCTCCGGCGGAGTGACCGGCGGCGCGCTGATCATCGTGGGCGAGGATTACGGCGAAGGTTCCAGCATTATGCAGGAACGTTCCCATGCCTTCGCGATGAAATCGCAGATCTGGCTGCTCGATCCGCGGCCGAATCTGCCCTCGATCGTGCGCGCGGTGGAGCAGGGTTTCGCGTTGTCGGAAGCGAGCCATACTCCGGTGATGCTGGAGCTGCGCATCCGCGCCTGCCACGTGCATGGCCGCTTCATCGCGAAAAATAATGTGCGTCCGGCCTTCACTTTGCGCGACGCGATGGAGCATCCGGTGCGCGACGTCAGCCGTATCGTGCTGCCTCCGGCGAGTTTTTCTCATGAACAGGAAAAAATCCGGACGCGCTGGCCCGCCGCGCTGAAATTCATCCGCGAACACCAGTTGAACGAATTTTTTTCGGAAACCGCCCGTGATTTCGGCATCATCCTTCAAGGCGGAATGTACAACGCGGCCATCCGCGCGCTGGAGCTACTGGGTTTGGCCGACGCATTCGGTAATACAAAAATCCCTCTTTATGTTTTAAACGTAACCTATCCCCCTGTCCCCGATGAGGTGACCCGCTTCTGCGAATCGAAACGCGGCGTGCTGGTCATCGAAGAAGGACAGCCTGATTTCATCGAGCAGAATCTCCATGCGATTTTGCGTAAAGCGGACCTTGCAACCAAGGTTCACGGCAAGGATCTGTTGACGATGGCCGGCGAATACACGCCCGCGATCGTGACCAGGGGAATTTTGCAATTCGTAGAACAATTTGCGCCGCATCTGATCGATCGCGATCGCCTGCCGGCTGTCGTTCGAACCTCGCCGAAAACGCAGGCGGAGGTTCATGCGCGTCCTCCGTCGTTCTGCACGGGCTGCCCTGAGCGTCCGATTTTCACCGCGATGAAACTGGTCGAGCGCGAACTGGGGCCGCATCACGTCAGTTGCGACATCGGCTGCCATTTGTTTTCGATTCTGCCGCCGTTCAACATCGGCGCGACCACCATGGGCTACGGCCTCGGTTGGGCCGGCGCCGCCGCGTTCCAGTCCGAGGCCACCGGCAAGCGCACCATCAGCATCATGGGCGACGGCGGATTCTGGCATAACGGGCTGACCAGCGGCGTCGGCAACGCGGTGTTCAATCAGAGCGACAGCGTGCTGCTGGTGGTTGACAACGGATATTCGGCCGCGACGGGCGGGCAGGATCTTCTCTCGTCGCATGCTGCGAATCCGATCCGCACCACCAGGCTGTCCATCGCCGATGTCGTGCGCGGGGTGGGGGTGAAATGGGTGCGCGAGATCCGACGAACTTACGACGTCGCTCGCATGCGCGACATTTTGAGAGAAGCGCTGACGACCAAGGAAAAAGGTCCCAAGGTGGTCGTCGCCCAAAGCGAATGCGCGCTCAATCGCGAGCGCCGCGAAAAACCGGCCAGAAATAAAATGGCGCGCGAAGGAAAGCGCGTCGTGCGCGAGCGATTCGGAGTCGATGAGGAAACCTGCACGGGGGATCATTCCTGCATCCGCCTTTCGGGATGCCCTTCGCTGACCATCAAGTCGAACCCCGATCCGCTGCGGAAAGATCCAGTGGCGACGGTGATCGATAGCTGCATCGGCTGCGGACTGTGCGGCGAAGTGGCGCACGCGGCGGTGCTGTGCCCGTCGTTTTATAAAACCGAAATCATTTCGAATCCGACCGCGTGGGAGCGCGTAACGACGCGGGCGCGGCGCGCGGTGATCGGGTTCCTTCAACGGCGGATGGATCGCCGGCTTGCGGGAATTTTCGCGTGATGGAGACTTCCTCCTCAGGCATGGGCGCGATCACCGTCGCGATCGTGGCGATGGGCGGCGAAGGCGGCGGAGTTCTGGCGGACTGGATCACCGATCTGGGGGAGCATTGCGGATTTTTCGCGCAAACCACTTCGGTGCCGGGCGTGGCCCAACGCACCGGCGCGACCATCTACTATCTCGAAATGTTTCCGGAAGCGGCCGTGCGCGAAGCGGGGAAAGAACCGGTGCTCGGGCTGATGCCCGTGCCGGGCGAGCTCGACCTCGTGATCGCATCCGAGCTGATGGAAGCGGGCCGCGCCATCGAGCGGGGCTTGGTGACGCCGGATCGCACGACGCTCATCGCTTCGACGCATCGCGTGTACTCGATGACGGAACGAACCGCGATCGCCGATGGACG
>DATHCE010000105.1:0-5908 GCA_035319685.1 Bryobacteraceae bacterium
CGTTGGCTTGCGCCGTCGCCAGGCGGCTCCGCGCCGCTCCCAACTGCTGCTCGGACGCGCTCACGGCGGCGGCGGCATCGGCCCGCCCCGACCGCGCGTTGGCGAGCGTGCTTTCCGTAGTCACCGACGTGATGGGAACATCGGTGCGCGAGCTTTGTAAATTCGCGATCGCATCCGCCAAATCGGCCTTTGCCTTGGCGACGGCCACTTCGAAATCCTGCGGATCGAGTTTCACCAGCACGTCGCCGGCATTCACGAATTGCTCATCCTCCACCGGCGCTTCGACGACGTGGCCCGCGACACGAGGGCTGATGTTATAGATGTCGCCGTCTACCTGGGCGTCGTCGGTGGTCTCGAATTTTTGCAATTCTTTCCAGATCATGTACCCGCCGACGGCCAATCCCGCTACGACCAGCGCGACAACGATGCGCGTGAGCGCCGTCTTCGCACCGCTCGTCCGGACTACGGCGTGCACTTCCGTTTCGAGATGTTCGGGCATCTTCAGTTTCCTCCCATAAACTTCTGCAAATTGGTCGCGGTCGCGCCGATGGCGCGCGCCAGCGACACCTTGGCGAGATTATGCATATAGATGCTGGAGATGAGACTTTGATTCGCGTTGGCTACCGATTCCTGCGCCTGAACCACTTCGATGTTATCGGCCACGCCGGCCGCGAACCGGTCGCGAGCCTGCTCGAGCGTCTGATTGGCCAGGTTCAGATTGTCCTGCGAAACGGCAACCTGATCGGCGGCGGTCTTCAAATCGAGCAGCGCGGCGCGGATCTGAAAATCGATTTGACCCTGCAAATCGGCCAGTTCGTTCCGGCGCTGCTGAATGATCGCGTCCGCCTGATCGATGTCGGAGCGAATGCGCCCCGAATCGAAAATGTTGAACTTGAGCGATCCGGTGACGGTAAAAATGCCGTGCGAATTGTTAAAATTCTCTCCGATGTCGCCGTAATTGGCCGCGAGGCCGAGCGTCGGATACCGCTCGGCGAGCACGGCCACGCGAGCGGACTCGGCCGCGCGCACCTGCATCAGCGCGCTCCTGTAATCGGCGCGCGTTTCCAGGGCCTGATGCAGCGCGTCGGCCGGCGCCAGGCTTTCGAGCGGCCTGTAGGGAACCGTATCGGTGAGCGAAAAATCCTGCCCCGAAGCGAGGCCGATGACACGTCCGAGCGCGAGCTTGTCTTTGTCGCTCTGATTCTGCTGGGCGAGCAGAACCTGCTGCTGGGTCTTCAATTCCACCTGCGAGCGTAGCTCGTCGATGGCCGGCGAAACTCCGGCCACGTGCTGATCATGCGCGCGCTGGTACAGCGCCTGCGCCGTCGCGACCACCGCCTTAGTCGCTTCGATGCGCGCGGCATCGGAAATGATTTGGAGATACGCCGAGGCAACCGCCTGCACGACCAAATCGCGCCCGTCCTCGACCGACAACTGCGCGGCTTTCTGATTCTGATCCGCCGATAATTTGTTCTTGAGCGCGGTCCAGTCGAAAACGGTCTGCCCCAGCGCGGCCTGCGCACCGACGTAATGAAACGGGCCGATCACGCTCGGAACCCCCGCAAAATGAAACCCGAAGGATGCCAGATCGAGCTGTTGTTCGGTGGCCTGCGCCGATCCTTGAATATCGGGGAGCAGATTGATGAGCGCGCGCTTGCGTTCGATGCGCGCCAGTTGATTGCCGGTATCGCGCACCAGCAATCCGAGATTGGTTTTCAATCCTCGCGCGATCGCGTCTTCGAGCGACAACGGAATCGGAGCCGCGGTGGCTTGTCCGGAGGGGACGCTGCCTTGAAACTGCTCCGGAGATGCCCCGAAAGTCAAGCCGGATTGCGGAATATTCGCCTGCGTCGTCGAAGGCGGTGGAGGAGCTGCGGGTCCCTGCGCCGATACAATTACGGGATAAATGACCAATACAAGTCCAGTTGTGAAGGTCAAATGCCGTTTCATTTCGTGCCGCCTGTGATCTGATTTACGACCTCCTGGATCAGTAAACCCGCGGCCAGAAACGTGGCCCCATCCCGATGCATCGATTCGAGCAGGCGCTCTCCGGCCTGGTCGACAAAGGTCACGCCGCGAAGATCCACCACGATCACCCGGTCCTGGTACTTCAGCCGCGCGGCCTGCCAGCATTTTGCGAGTTCGCCGACCCAGCCCTCGGCGGTCAGGCGTCCGCACACCTGGAGGGTAATCTGGTCGCCGGTCTCCCGGACTTGCGCCTTCATCATAAACATCAAGATAATGGCACTTCGGATTCCGATAGTAAGTATAGATTTTACAGATAGTTATAATCTAGTGCCGAAATTTCAGCGCCGGAATATCGGCGCGTGCCGAAATGTCGGCGGCCTAGGTGCGATGTGCGATGCCAGGACGGCGGATTTGAAGTTTCGCCATCCTCGATTGAAGCGTGCTCCGCTTGAGACCGAGCAGGGCGGCGGCGCCATTGCGTCCGCCGATAATCCAATTCGTCGCGGTCAAGGCGTCCAAAATGTGGCGGCGTTCGGCGTCGGCGAGCGGCATGATACCCGAGGGTTCCGATTGCAGAATTTCGTCGAAAGCGTCTTTGGGGACGCGTAATCGCTTGCCCGAAGAGAGAATTACGCTGCGTTCCAGGACATTTCGGAGCTCGCGAATGTTTCCGGGCCAGGAATATGCGACCAAGGCCTCCATCGCTTCAGCCGGAATTGACTCGATTTCCTTGCGCATCCGGTTGGCGAATTCCTGCACGAAATAACGGACCAGGGTGGGAATATCCTCGCGGCGTTCGCGCAACGGAGGAACCGTGATGGGAAACACGTTGACGCGATAGTAAAGGTCGGTGCGAAACTTCTGTTCGGTCACCAGGGTTCGCAGATCGCGATTGGTGGCCGCGACCAGACGGAAATCCGAGGTGAGCGTGTGCGATCCGCCCAGACGTTCGAATTGCCCGTCCTGCAATACGCGCAGCAGTTTCGGCTGAAGCTCGAGCGGAAGTTCGCCGATTTCATCCAGGAACAGAGTGCCGCCGTGCGCCAGCTCGAATCGGCCGATGCGCTGCGCGAGCGCGCCGGTGAAGGCGCCTTTTTCGTGGCCGAGCAGCTCGCTTTCGATCAATCCGGAAGGGATCGCGGAGCAATTCAGCTTGACGAAAGTGCCGTGGGTGCGGCGGCTGAGCTGATGGATCGCGCGCGCGACCAGCTCCTTGCCGGTTCCGGTTTCGCCCTGAATCAGAACGGTGGAATCGGTGGGCGCGGCGGTTTGGATCTGCTGCAAGACGTGGCGTAGCGCCGGGCTCGAGCCGACGATTTCGTCGAAGCGATACTCGCTGCGAATCTCTTCTTCGAGATAGACCTTTTCGTCTTCGATGCGCTTGCGGAGCTCGCGGATTTTGTCAAAAACCAGTGCGTTTTCGACGGCAATGGTCACCTGGCGTCCGATGTGATCCATCAACTCGCGATCCTCGGCGTTGTAGCCGTCGGTCAACTGCGAGCCGAACGAAAGGCAACCCAGGCGGTGATGGTCGCGCGTCAGCGGCACCCAATATCCGCTGAGGATTCCGTAGCGCGTGAAGCGGCCGGTCAGATCGGGGCGGAAGCGCGTCTCCGTTCGCAGATCCGGGACGTACAAGGGTTGGCCGGTGGCGAGCAAAATTGCCATGGGCGACCGGTCGAGCGGCAGATCGGTGCGAAGCGGAACGTCGGGCGTGATCTCGCCGACGATGGCCTCGACCCATCCGGTCTGTTTTTGCGCGTCGTAACGCACCAGCGCGAGGTAATCGAACCGAATGACCCGATTCAGCGAATCCCACAGCACGCGCAGCAGGGTGTCGTAATCCCGGCACGCGATGAACGCCTCGGAAATTTCGAGCAGCGCCCGATATTTTTGAGAACTGTCCGCAGGCACGATCTTTTTCTTATTTTAGGCTGCGCGGGAGGGCGAAATGCGCCTCTATAATGGAACCCAGGTGGTCTCGGTGACGGGTCGGTTCCGGCTGGTGATAGCAATCGCGTTGGTCGGCCTGCCGGTGCAGGCCGAGATCACTCTCGCCGGCCGCGTGATCGACGAAACCGGCGAGGGCGTCGGCGATGCGCGGATCACGCTTCATGCGGATACGTTTTCGACGTCGGCTACGTCCGATCCCACGGGCGCATTTTCGGCGACGCTGCCGGGCCCGGGCCATTACCTGGCATATGTGGAGCGCGACGGATTTTTTCCGCTGAAGGATTCTCCGGTCGACGTCGCCGAGGACACGCGCGAAATTCATCTGAGCTTGAATCACGTGCGCGAGGAGTTCACCCGCGTAAAAGTCAGCGCGTCCACGTCGGCGGTGGACGTAGACGACACCGCAGCCGGGCAAAAGCTGACCGGCATCGAGATCATGGACATGCCTTACACGCCGACGCGCGATCTGCGGGCCGCATTGCCGCTGCTTCCCGGCGTGATCGAAGATCCTTCGGGCGGCTTGCATTTCGACGGCGGCCTGGAATCGCAGACGCTGTATCTGCTCGACGGATTCGATATCAGCGATCCGCTGACGGGAAAGCTGGACACGACCATCAGCGTCGAATCGGTACGCACGGTCGATTGGATCAGCGGCCGTTATTCCGCTGAATTCGGCAAAGGATCGGGCGGCGCGCTGCAGCTGCACACGGATATGGGCGACGATCCGTGGCGCTATTCGGCAACCAATTTTCTTCCCGGGTTCGATACGCGCCTGGGGCTGCATGTGGGCACATTTGCGCCGCGCGCGAATCTATCCGGACCGATCAAGCGCGGCCGCGCGTGGTTTTCCGAACACGCCGATCTCGATTATTCGCGGCCGGTGGTTCCGGGACTGCCCGCGAACCAGAACACGTCGCAGATCGTGCTGGGAAGCAACATTCTGCGCGCGCAGGCGGATTTGACGCCCTCCAATATTCTGTTCGCGGATTTTCTGGTGAATTACGAACTTGCGCCACAGTACGGGCTCGACGTGCTGGATCCGGTTTCGACGACGATCGATCAACACTCGCACACATATTTTTTCAGCGTGAAGGATCAGATTTACGTGACGCGCGGCACGTTGCTCGAGATCGGGTTCGCGGGCGACGCCAATTTTCTGCGCCGGATTCCGCAGGGCGACGCGTTTTACGACATCACGCCGGCGGGACGGAGTGGGAATTACTACATCGACTCGACGCAAAAATCGGGGCGCAGCCAGGCCTTGGCGAACGTGTTCCTGCCGTCGTTTGAAGCCTGGGGGCATCATCAGTTCAAGACCGGCGTCGATGTGGATCACCTGAATTACAACCAGGATTTTGTGCGTACCGGCATCGACGCTTTCGACAGCGCGGGCGATTTGCTGCGCCAGACCACATTTATGGGCAGCGGCGTCGTCTCGCAAGGAAATTACGAAGCTTCCTGGTACCTGGTGGACGAATGGAAGGTGCGGCCCGATGTGGTGGTCGAAACAGGTGTTCGCGAGGATTGGGACGATCTGCTGCGCAGGTGGGCTCCCTCGCCGCGGGTGGCCACATCGTGGGCGCCCCTCGGGTCGAAGGACACCAAAATTTCGGCCGGTTACGCGATCATGCGCGACGCGACGCCGCTGATTCTGTTCACGCGGCCGCGCGATCAATACTCGATCGACACCTATTACAATCCCGACGGAACCATCGCCGAAGGACCCATCACGACGATGTTCGAGATCACCAATCGCAATCTCAAATTCCCGGAGTATCGGACCTGGACGCTCGGACTGGAGCAGCATCTTCCGAAAAAAATTCTGCTAGGCGTTAACGGGATCAGCAAGCACGGAGGCGACGGGTTGAGCTACACGCCATCGACGCTTGTGCCGGTCGACTCGATGATGATTTACCAACTCGGCAATTTGCGCCACGATTCCTACGATGCCGCGACCGTCAGCGTGCGGCAGCGGTTCGGCGAGCAG
>DATHCE010000106.1:0-2948 GCA_035319685.1 Bryobacteraceae bacterium
CGGAAACTCTCGCGCGCGTGGCCGTTGCCTACGGCATCGAGCCCGAATACGAAGACATCTGGGGACTAAGACATCAGACGCCGGACGATGTCGCCCGCGCCATTCTGCACTCGCTTGGCGTTAACGACGTGGCGCACGCGCTCGATCGCAAGGCGATGGAAGAATGGTCGCGCCCTCTCGATCCTGCGATCGTCGTTCGCGAGGATGCCGCTTCCATCCGGCTGCGCGTTCCCGCCGTTCGCGCCGCGGGTTCGGTGAAGCTGGAGATCCGTTGGGAATCGGGCGAACTCGAGCATCACTGGTTCTTCCTGCCGGAGCTTTCCACGCTCGAAACCGCGCACGCCGATGGCCGCGAGTTCATCGCCAAGCGCGTTCCGCTGCCTCATCCGCTTCGCCGCGGCTATCACCATCTGAAAATTTACGCGATGCAGGATCCTCAGCTCGAAACGCTCGGCGAGGCGCGATTCATCGTGTGTCCCGCGCGCGCCATATCCGTCGTAAATACACGAGCAGATCAACGAGCAGATACGGGAAGAGATCATCGCGTGGCCGGCGTCGCGATCAGTCTCTATGGTTTGCGAAGCGCGCGCAACTGGGGCGTCGGTGACTTCACCGATCTGCGCGCGATGATCGATGCGCTGGCGCCCGCCGGCGTCCAGTTTCTGGCGCTGAATCCGCTGCACGCGATTCCCAACCGCGAGCCCTACAACACCAGCCCGTACCTGCCGCAAAGCTCGCTGTATCGCAATTTTATTTATCTCGATGTGGAAAAAATCGGCCCCTCCCATGCCGATCGCGAGGAGATTCAAGCGCTGCGCGAAACCGAATTCGTCGCCTATGAGCGCGTAGCCGCGCTGAAGCTGCGCGCGCTCAGAGAAATTTTCTCCTCGCTTCCGCCTTCGACCGAATTCGACCGCTTCGTCCAGGCCGAAGGCGCGCCGCTTCACGATTTCGCCGTCTTTTGCGCACTCGATGCAGAGATGCATCGCCGCGACTCGAATGTCTGGCTGTGGACCGATTGGCCGCCCGAATATCGCGACCCGTCATCGCCCGAAGTAGCGCGATTCGCGGAAGAACAGGGATCATTGGTTCTGTTTTATAAATTTTTGCAGTGGCACATCGACCGCCAGCTCGGCGAAGCGCAGGCCTATGCGATCGCAAAGGGCATGCGCATCGGTCTCTACCACGATCTGGCGCTCGCCACCGATCGCTGGGGCGCGGATTTTTGGGCTCACCGGCGATTTTACGCCGCCGGTTGCCGCGTCGGATCGCCGCCCGACGATTTCTCTCCGAATGGGCAGGACTGGGCGTTTCCTCCGCCCAATCGCGATGCGCATCGCGGTAACGGCTACGAATTATTCGCTCGATCGATCCGCGAAAATGCGCGCCACGGCGGCGCGCTGCGCATCGATCACGTCATGCGTTTGTTCCGCCTCTACTGGATTCCCGATCGTATGCCCGCCTCGCGCGGAGCCTACGTGCTCGATTACGCCCGCGACCTGGTCGCCATCCTCGCGCTCGAAAGCGTGCGCGAAAATTTCCTCGTGATCGGCGAAGATTTGGGCACCGTGACCGGCGAAGTGCGCCAGGCGCTCGCCGAAGCCGGAATTTTGGGCTATCGCGTGTTCTGGTTCGAAAAGAATCCCGACGGATCGTTCCGCAGGCCCGCGGAATATCCCGCGCAAGCCGCCGTCTCGACCACCACGCACGATCTTCCGACGCTCGCCGGATTCGCCGCTGCGCGCGACATCGAAGCGCGCCGCGCAGCGGGCTTGATCGATGACGAGGAGTATCACAAACAGCTCGCGACGCGTCACCAGGAGCAGGCCAGGCTCGATGAAGCGCTGCGCGAAGCCGGCTTCGAACACGACCCGCTCGGGTTTCTGTTATCGACGCCGTGCGCGCTGGCGATTATCAATCAGGAAGACCTGACCGGCGAAACCGAGCAGCAGAACCTGCCGGGGAGCACCTGGCAGCATCCTAACTGGCGCCGGAAGATGAAGGTCGCGGTGGAGGATCTGGGTCCGTTGGCGAAAAATCTGGGCGAAAAAATCGCACGCTCCGGACGCGGCTGACGCTCGCCGTCGCGCCGGCACTGAGGAAGATAAGACAACCACTCGGCCTACAGAAAATAATCTTTGACCTTGTCGAAAATTCCTTTTTCGGCGGGCTCGTTTTCGGCCGGCAGCATCTCGCGAAGCTGCTCGAACAGCTTGCGCTGCTCGCGTGTCAGCTTCTCGGGGACGCGCACATCCAAATGCACGTACAGATCGCCGCGGCCGCTGCCGTGAAGGTGCGGCACGCCCAATCCCTTCAACCGCAGCCGCGACTGTGCCTGCGACCCTTCCGGAATCTTCACCGTCTGCAACCCGTCAAACGTCAGAATATCGACCGATGCGCCCAGAGCGGCCTGCGCGATGTTGACCGGCACCGTGCAGTGCAGGTCGCTTTCATGGCGCTCGAAAATCGGGTGCTCGAGGACTTTCAGCACCACATATAAATCGCCCGGCGGACCGCCGTTGGCGCCCGGCTGGCCTTCCTGCGTCAGCCGGAGCTGCGTGCCGTTGTCGACGCCCGCGGGAATGTTGACCTTCAGCTTGCGCTCGCGCCGCAAATAGCCGTCACCTTTGCATTCCTTGCACGGACGACGGATGATCTGCCCGCGGCCGCCGCATTGCGTGCAGGTCCGGCGCACCGACAGAAACGCCTGCTGATAGATGACCTCGCCGCGCCCGCGGCAGGTGGGGCACGTCGTCAGGCCGTCCTCGGGCTCGGCGCCCTTTCCGTGGCATCGCGTGCATTCTTCAAGGCGCGGAACCTGTATGTCGACCGAAAGCCCGCGCATCGAATCCTCGAAACTGATTTCGAGATCGTAGCGGACATCCTCTCCGCGCTGCGCGCGCGTGCGGCGCTGGCGCGACCCGCCGAACATGTCGGAAAATCCGAAC
>DATHCE010000107.1:0-3015 GCA_035319685.1 Bryobacteraceae bacterium
ATGGGCAGCGCGGTGGCGAGTAGAAACGATCGGGACAGATAGGCGCCCAGCGGCCGGGAGAGCGAACGAGTCGCGCGAAATAGACGTGCCACCGGCGGCCAACTCGCCAGAAGATCGGCGAGCGTTACATCGATAAGACCGTTCAACAGATTCTTGATGATGAGCGCCAATAGCGGCGGCGGAAGGACAACGGGCGAAAAGTGCGTGCGAATTACAGCAAAGGGGATGCCGATCAGGCACCAGTACGCGGCATCGGCCAGCAGGGGAAGCATCCGGCGCCGCGCGCAGATCCCCACCACCACCGGTTCCATGATGTGCAGCAGGTGAGCGCCGAAACGGAGACCCTCAGTGGGAGCGCCGAGCTCGCCGATCAGCGCGGCCAGGGCGCCGTATTGGGGGCCGGCGAGTAAAGCTACGGCGAGCGAAAGGACCCCGCCGAACCAGACCGGCGCGCCATCGAAAATCTGAAGGGGAAAATGGTTGATCAGCAGACCGGCCAGACCGGCCGCGAGGCTCGCCAGGAGCCGGAGGCGGACTAGTGGATCGCGGATCGCCCGAACCAGGGTTCCGCCGACTCGACCATACATCCTATTCATACACTTCGCGGAATTCAGGGGAAACTTTAGCGAGGAAATTGGCTTTGGCGTGATGGGGTTAGAACGCCCCGCGGCGGCGCGTAAAGGCTGGTGTGTTTCGACGCCATCTGTTATCCTCGAAAGTTGGGTCCACTAATCTCGGAAAGCCGCTAGAGGTCCGTATGTCCGGTCATTCAAAATGGGCGACAATCAAGCACAAAAAGGGCGCCCTCGACGCCAAGCGCGGGAAAATATTCACGCGCATCATCAAAGAAATCATGATCGCTGCCCGTAATGGAGGCGATCCCGACGCCAATCCCCGGCTTCGCACCGCGATCGTCGCCGCCAAGGCTGTAAGCATGCCCGCCGACAACATAAAACGCGCCATCATGCGCGGCACCGGCGAGCTGGAAGGCGGGCAGATCGACGAAATCATGTTCGAAGGGTATGGGCCGGGAGGCGCTGCGGTGATGGTCGCGGTCGCCACCGACAACCGCAACCGCACGGTGAGCGAAATTCGCCACATCTTTTCGAAAAACGGCGGGAATCTCGGCGAGCATGGTAGCGTCTCCTGGATGTTCGAGCGCAAAAGCACCATCGTCATCGACGGCGAGAAAGCCACCGAGGACCAGCTTATGAACATCGCGCTCGACGCCGGCGCCGAGGATCTGCGCAACGACGGGGGGAACTGGCTGGTGATCTCGCCTCCGGAAGCGCATGAGGCGGTGCTCGAAGCAATCCAGAAAGCGGGCATCCCGACCGAATCCGCGGAAATCGGGATGGTGCCGAAAAACCTGGTTCACCTGGAAGGCAAGAACGCCAGCGGCATGCTGCGGCTGAGCGAAGTGCTCGAAGAGCACGACGACGTGCAGAACGTGTATTCCAACTTCGACATCGACGAAAAGGAGATGGCGGCTCTGACCCAGTAAGGATCGCCTGGCGTGCCATGCGTGTTTTGGGCATCGACTGCGGAACCGAGCGCACCGGATGGGGCGTCATCGATAGCGATGGCCGCCGGCACCGGGTGCTGGCGCACGGCGTGCTCGCCACCGTTCCGCGCGATCCTCTGGAGTCCCGGCTGCGTTTCATCGCCTGCGGATTGCGATCGGTGATCGCCGCGCACACGCCGGAAGCGGCCGCGGTCGAAGAAGTGTTTTACTCGCAAAACGTGAAGACCGCGCTGAAGCTGGCCCATGTACGGGGCGTCGCGCTGCTGGCCATCGCCGAAGCGAACGTCGCGCTGGGCGAGTATTCTCCGCTCGAAGTGAAGATGAGCGTGGTCGGCTACGGGCGCGCGGAAAAGCAGCAGGTGCAGCTCATGGTGCGATCGCTGACCGGAGAGATCATCGAATCGGAAGACGCGGCCGACGCGCTGGCGGTCGCCATCTGCCATGCGACGCATAGCGTCATTGCGTGGAGGGCCGCGCAATGAGGGCGCTGGGTCTGGCGGCGCTGGCCGCGGTTTGTTTCGGCTGCCCGGCTGGTTTTGGCGGGTCGCTCCCGCGCATCGTCTTCATCAAGTCGTTTCCCGGCTCCGATCCTGCCTACGTGGAAATTTCCATCGAGCGCAACGGCGCGGTGGGATACAAGGAGTCCGCCGACGACGATCCGGAAACGTTCCAACTCGACGCGGCCTCGACGGACAGTTTTTTCGATCTGGCCGGCAAGCTCGATCATTTCGATCACCCCGTGGAATCCGGCCTGAAGGTCGCCAACATGGGCGCGAAGACGTTCCGTTGGGAAAATGGCACGGAACAACACGAAGTAAAATTCAACTATTCGCTCGACGAGAGCGCGAAACTTTTGTGGGACAGTTTTGAGCGGATCACCGAATCGGAGCGCCTGTTGATGGGGCTGCGCCGCGCGATGCGGCATGACCGTCTGGGCGTCAACGACGCCGTTGTGGCCATTCAGGAGAGTTGGAATCGCCGGCGCCTCGCGGGCGCCGAGCAGTTCCTTCCGCTGCTCGACCAAATCGCCGGAAACGACGTTTTCATGCACATGTCGCGGGAGCGCGCCGCCGAGATCGCCGAATCGATTCGCGCCATCACCAAGACCCGATGATGCTTCGTGCCATGGCGATGCTGATGGTCCCGGCCGCGCTGCTCGCGCAAGAGCCAACCCGGAGTGACGCGGCCCAGAGCGGCGTCACCAAGGCTGACGCGGCTCAGAGCGGCGTGGCTAAGCCGGATTCGAGCGATGCCGAACAGAAAGCGCTGTCGGTCGCCTTGAGCGACGGCAACACCAGCAGCATGGATCTGATCCGCTCGCTCGAAGCGTTTTTGAAACAATATCCCCACGCCGCGCAAACCTTCGAGATCGATCGCGTGCTGGCGCATTCCGCGATCGAGATGAAGGACGACCGCCGCACGGTCCAATACGGCGAACCCGTGCTGGCCATTTCGCAGGATGACATGCTTCTGATCGATCGCGTCGCGCG
>DATHCE010000108.1:0-15544 GCA_035319685.1 Bryobacteraceae bacterium
CGATAGCGAAACGAAGTCGCATCCGCCAATGGGAATCCGGCGCGCAGTGCGTCGAGATTGTAACCGGCATCTTTGAAGAACGCACGCAGGATTTTGGCGTCCTCCGGCGACGGAGGAGTGAGCCGGGGTTCGAGTTTTGCCGTGGGACTCATGATCCGGATTCGAGCATCTTCACCGCCTTCACCAGGCTGCGATGCATGCGATGAAACGCGCCGGCGCCGATCAGGCCGATCACTTCGTAACCGCCGATCACCTGTACGGGTTCGATGGGCATTTAGTTCGCTCCGGCTGGCTTGGACGGACGCGCGTCGCGCACGCAGCGGAATCCGAGATCGGGACCGTGGAATCTGGCCGGAATCGCGCCCCATTCATAGGTGAGCGCGCTTGGCAACGGAAGAACATACGAGCCGCCTTTAAACGTGTACCACGCTTCGTTCGCGCCGGGCGGCGGATTCACCAGCTTGGAGAATGCGCTTATGGCCCCGGCGCTCGGCGTCTGCAACTGATCGACGAGTTCGGAAGCATTTCCGCCCATGTTGAGAAGGCCAAAGGGACTGACGTCCTTTCCCGCATCGTCCGCGGGCCGGAGCGCACCACGGGTTTCTCCCTGCGAAAGATTGGCGTTCTGCGCACCGGCATCGTTGCCCCACGGATATAGGCGGCCATCGGTGCCGCGCGCGGCTTTTTCCCATTCGAGCATCGTCGGGAGCCGCTTGCCGGCCCATTTGGCGAAATCGCGCGCGTCGTCGATGGTGATATCGGTCACCGGATAGGCGCCGCGGTCCTGGGGAAAGCCTTCGGGAAGCGGACGGCCACGCGCAGTCGAGTACTGCTGGTAAGCCGCGTTGGTCACCTCGGTCTTGTCGATGTAGTAGTCGGGAATTGTCGCCGGCTGCTTATCGGGACCTGACGGGAACGCGCCGCCAGGGATGAGAATCATCGTGCCGGAGGGAGTTTCGATGGTCGCGGCGAGCGGCGGCGGAGGCTGCGCCGGCTTCGGCCGCAAAACGAAATACGCGCCGATCAGCGCGACGATCACCGCTACGGCAAGAATCACCGCGAGCGTCATCGAAATGACCGGGCGCTTCGGCGCTTCAACCGCGGTTTGCGGCGGCGCGGCGATCGCCTCCAGGCGCTCGCGAACTTCTTTCAATCCCGAAGGCCGCTCCGCCGGATTTTTGGCGACGCACTGGACGATCAGGTCGTAGAGCGGTCCGGAAACGCCCGCTTGGCGCAGCGGAGCGAAATCGAACGGCTCGGACAGAATGCGATGAAAGATGGCTTCCACCGATTCGGCTTTGAACGGCTTGACGCCGGCAAACAATTCGAACAGCAACACGCCGAAAGCGTACACGTCGACGAGCGGCGTGACTTTTTCGCCGCGGACCTGCTCGGGCGCCATGTAATACGGCGTGCCGAGAATGTAGCCCGGCTGGGTACGCTGAAGATCCTGGACTTTCGCGATGCCGAAATCAATCAGCTTGACGACGCCCTTGGGGTTGACGTGAATATTATCGGGCTTGATGTCGCGGTGGATAATCTGCGCCGCGTGAATGTACTCGATCGCGCGCGCGGCCTGCACCGCGATCCGCAAGCGCTGGTCAAGATCGCCCGTGCGTCCGTCGTGAATCAAGGAGCGCAGACTGTCGCCCTGAAGAAATTCCATCACCATGAACGGGGCGCCGTCGATCACTCCAAAATCGAAGATGCTGATCACGTTCTCGTGGCTGATGTTGCCGGCCATGCGCGCTTCCTGCAGGAAGCGCTCCTTCACGTCGGCGTCGCGGGCGCCTTCCGGTGTCAGGATTTTCACCGCGACCGTTCTGCCGATCACGGTATCGGTCGCGCGATAGACGTGCGACATTCCGCCACCCAGAAATTCGATCAGTTCATACTTACCCAGGCGCGCCGGAAGATCCATGATTACTTCGCCCGCTTCATCTCGCCACGTCGGCCACGCAAGTCAGACTCGAAAAATATCCGCGCTGAAACACCGGCGGCGACGCGCCCATATTGAGCTCGATCCGCTCGGTCATCGGCCGGCCGTCGGGGAGCTTGGTGACCTGGGTGCCCGATCGCATGACCCACTCAACTGTGCTGGTCGTGCCCGATCCCGCCGGCTTGTCAGCGGCCGCGAAAAAGCGGAACACGCCCCAAAGACCGGGGAACGCCTGCCATCCAAGATCCGTACCGCCGTAATTCACCATGGCGTTGACGCCCTGCGGCGATCCTGGCCACGTGAATTGCTTGGCCGGGGCGCTTCCGGTGCTGTTGAGGCTCTGGCCGTCGATATTCAACGTGACGCTCTTGATTCCCTCGGATTGAACCGGTTTCAACGAGTAGGTGAAATGCGGATCGGTCGTGCCCGCATACAACGCGTTCGAGAACGCCGCCATTCGATTGAAGAAATTCACGAAGCCGGAGAGCAGCGTGACGCTTCCGCCGGGAGCGGGCACATACGTCGCGCCCTGCTTCGGCAGCAGCCGCTGGAGATTCTGATCGTAGAATTTCCACATCGAGCCTTCTTGAGGCTTGAAGATGCCGTTCACGTCGGCGATGGTCGCATCATTCGTGCTGGTTGCGTTGAAGGGATATTTCGTCATCAGGGCGCGAAAATCAGCGCAGAGATTTTTGCCGCCCTTGTTGAGCGCCGCCGCACCCAATCCCTTTACCAGCGGCTCGACATGTGCGATCGGATCTTCGATCAGCTTCTGCACGGTCGGGGCGAGGGGATCGACGCCGAAGCCCTGCGCCATCTGGCCGGTGACGACTTTCGCCGCGGTCGCATTCGACGCCGCCGCGGCGACGTTCGGATCGTTGGGATCGGGATTGGTGATCTGTCCGAGCGACAACTGGAGCGCAAGCAGCGACTTCATGTAATCCTGATTGGTCCCGCCGACGTATTGATCGCCGCAGGACGCCGGGACCACCGCCAATAGCGGCTTGAACGATTTGGCGAGGTCAGGATCGACGCCCACCTGCTGCGACGCCATGCAGAACATCGCCAGCAGCGGCGACTGCGGGCTCGCCGTTACCGCCAGCTTCTTCGCCGCGTCCTGAATGCTGGTGTATCCCACCACCACCGACTTCTTCAAATAGTCGCGCCATTGATCGACGTAATCGTTGTTATACAGATTGCGCAGATCGGCCTCGAGCTTGGCGCGATCGCCGATGTTGGCGGACTGATCGCCGAGCACCCACTGCTCGCCCGCGAAATAACGGTCCGCGTGCTTGATCGCATCCTGCATGACAGGCCAACCGGTCTTGGTGAATGCCCCCGCGACGTCGCGGCTGTTCACCACGGTCTGCGCCGAGCCCGGGAACTTCTGGTTGAAATTCAGCGATGGCGCGTTTTTGTTCGCCTCGGCGAGCATGAAACGGTAGACGCGCTCGGTTCCCGCGAATTGCGCGAGATATTTTCGCGCGCGATCGATGGCCGCGGAATCGTTTTCCGAAGAAAACGGATTTGCAAACTTCAATTCGTCGCTGTAAAACTCGAACTGCCGGCGGACCAGTTGCGCGCGCGGCGGATCGACGCTCTTTCCCGCTTCCCATCGCGAATAGAGCAGCGGAGACAGATACAGCTTGGTGCTCTTATCATGATTCGAGGTGGTGATCAGGTACGATTTCAAGCTGTCGTAAGGATACTGGTAGGAATCCGTCGGGCTGGGGCTCGCCGGCAGCGCCTGGAGATTCGAAAGCAACCCGGCCTGGGTCGAGCCGAACAGCAATTGAAAAAACCGGCGGAAATAGAGACGCCGCACTTTGGGATAAAGATCGTCGCCGACGTACAATCCCCAGCGATAGCTCAACGGCGCGCCTTCGCGATTGTAGCGGCCGATGGTTTCCACCGATTGCCGCAGATTGTCGAGCTTGGTGAGATCGTCGAGCGAAGGAACCGGCGTCGGGGCTGCCGCCGCGTTATTGAGCTTCACCGCCGCCGATGCGTCGAGCGCGCTCGCTTCCAATCCGCGATTCTGGCTGAACGAAGTGATCCACGCGATCGATAGCAACAGACCCAGCGCAGCCGCGGATGCGAGCGCCGCGCGTTTCCACGGGCTGGACTTGACGGTGACCGCGCTGACGCCGAGCGCCGCTTCATCGGCGAGAATTACCTGGCCAAACATTTGCCTCAAGAAAACCCACTGCGGGACTTTGCGCACCGCGGAGCTTTCCGCGAATGCCGTGGCGGGCTCGGGGCCGACTCGAAAAACGCCGGTCGCGCCGGAGTCTCCCTCTCGCGGACGATTGACGACGGGAGCCGGCGCCGCGTCGCGCACCATTACCGGACGCACGCCCGAAAAATAAAATCCGCGCAGGAACGGCGTCGCGTTCAATTGGCTGGGACGACAGACATCCAGCAGGAACTGCACCACCAGGTTGCGGAATTTGCGAAATTCGCGCGGGAATTCGTAGGATCCGGGGAGCTTCTCGGCATCGCCCTCGCGCCCGAGAAAATCGGTGCGGTGCTCGGCGAGCGAAAAATACAGCTGATCGATGGCCGCGTTCAATCGGGCCGACTGTTCCTGGTCGTAGGCGCCCTTGCCCGCTCCGGCATCGAGCGTCGCGCCCAGCACTTGAGCCGATTCGTCGTTGGTCAGCGTGCGGAAATAATCGAGAAAATACGGGATCCGATCGGCCCTGGTGAACAACACGTAGACCGGCAGACTGATGCCGAGCGATTGCGAAATCGCTCCGATTTTCCCGTGCAGCTCGCGCGCCGCCACGGCGGTCGCTTCCGCTCCGCGAGGTTTCAGGAACTCCTCGCAATCGAAGCACAGCAGCGCGGCTCTGGGCGATTGCGCGCCCTTGCGAGTGGCGCCCTGCAACGGCCCCGGACGCATGCGCCGGATCAGCTTTACCCATTGGTTCGCATCCGCCATCGCGGCGGCGCCGGCCTCGACGAAGATCCATTGCCGCGCAAACCACGCGTTGACGAACCGGGTAGGCGAGACGACGTTTCCTTCCTGATAAACTTGCCCCGCGAGCAATTCGGGATCGAGCCCGGACTGCACCACGGTCGTGGTTTTCGTCGAACCCTTCGGACCAATCACGAATAGCGCCGGAAGACTGGCGAATCGCGCACCGCGGCCGAGATTCGAGCTCCGCAGGCGTTCCTCAGCTTCGTTGAGCAACCCCGAAAGCTCATCGCCGGAGGCGCCCGCCGATCCGCTCGCGCCCAGCCCGGCTAGCGATTTCGGCGTCGCCGCCTGGTTGCGCGCTTCGAACCAGACAAATGCCGCGGCAGCGAGGATTCCGATCAAAGCGAGCCCGCCAGCGAGAATCCAGTAATTCGACCCGCTCACGCTCATCAGCTTGGGGATCAGGAACGAGAACGCCAGGTAGGCCACCAACGAGGCAACCGCAATTTTGACTGTTTTCGACATCACGATAATCCTGACACGCCGGAACCGAGACTCACCTTAAAAACCACGAACAGGAGCAGCGCCAGCGCCAGGCATCCCGACGCTGCGATGATCAGCCAGCGCAGCCAGGGGTCGCCTTGCGCGGCCGCCGCCACGCCGCCCTGTGGAGCCCAACCCGGCGAAAGCGGACTCGATCCCCGAATGCGGCGGATTCTTTCCGCCATCGAATCGGCGATCGCGCGCAGTTCTCCTTTTCCGAGGACGCTATATTTTCCGCCATAGCCGAGCAGAATACACAACAAATATACTTCCAGGATGTCGGCCAGCACGCTCGAATCCGGCTGCGCGAGCAATCCGTCGATGTTCTGAAAAAAAATCTCGCCGGCCTGATGGCCGCCGAAAACCTCCTGTTGAAGCGGCCTGCGGGGCCAGTCCGCGAAAATCGGATTGCGCGAATTCAGGATCGATTCGTCCAGCAGCGCGATCACCGCGAACATCGCCAGGCGAATATCCTCGCGCGAATAACCGCGCACGCGCCCCTCTTCGTTGGCATGCAGGAATTGCTGGCGCATCTCCGCGCGAAAGCTCTCCGCATCCGCGACTTTTTCGCGGCCGGCGCGGATGCGCTCGATGGCCGTCAAGGCTTCCTGAAACACCAGCGCAAGATTGTCGTATTGTCTGGCCTGTGGCATATATTAAGGTTACGAGTCGATTACCGCGAACAATTGAATCTCCGGTTTCGGAATGTCGCCCGGCACGTAGATTCCGACGTGCTTGGTGTTTACGATGTGGTCCCAGAACGGTCCGCTTTTGCTGACCAAAAAATACTGCGTCTCGACTCGCGCCGCAATCGCGGGCGGCGGCGTAGGCACGTGCGCCAGAGGCAAGCCGGGGAGCGCGCGCTTCACCAGCTCCGCGATGAACTTCTCCGAGCAGATCTTCACCAGTTGCGGCACGTGCGCCACCAGTTCCATCTCGCCCATCTCGGCACGCACGGCGAAATACCAGGTGGACCGTCCGAAGCACCGTGGATCGGTCACTTCACCGGCGTAGAAATAATCCGCGGTCGAATGCAGCGGGATCGACAGGCAATTGGTCGGGATGATCAGTTCCAGATGTTCCCGGATGTGCCGGTCGAGCGCGTCGAAACATTCGTCGGGATGGTCGTGATCGTAGGCCGGGAGGGTCCGCGGATGGGATTCGAGAGCGAAAGTGCACAGCGCGCCGGCCAGGCGCGACAACTCGAGGTACAGCTCCTGCGGATGGCCGCGCTTGGAAAAATAAAAATGCCGGAGCGGCGACAGACTCGCATTCACGGTGTGCAGAAACCAGAAACTCGCGATCTCGCGGGTGGAGAATCCTACGGCGCCGCCGGAAGCTTCCGCGGACCGCGTGAGCGCGCCGATTTTTTCTTCCATCAACTCGATCAGCGGACCGAGCAGGCTCATCAGGCGGCGGCTCGCGCCAATCTGCAGCGTCGGACCGATGAAGGCCGGATCGAAAACGAATCTACCCGATCCCGAACGCATCACGCGGGCGATGGGCAGCGCCATCCAATCTTCGGTCAGCTCGGTCTCGAAAAGGATGCGCAGATTTTTTCGTCCGATGCGGACCGGCTTTTCATCCTGTCCGGTGGTGTCGTCATGCAGCGTCTCGGTCTCGGCGATGTAGCGGGAGCCGTTGGCATCCGCCGCCGGATTGAGCGTACAGTTCCCTCCATTCGGCTTGCGCCAGGGAAGCGCGAGCAACACCGTCAACCGGTTGCTGGCGGGCGAAATCACCGCGCCCACGTCGCGCGGGGCCGGCAGCGGATCGGATTCGGGCATGTGAAACGCGGTGCCGTCGGGCATAATGCCGCGCGCGTGAACGATCGCCACCGTGCCGTTGCTCAGCGCCTCTTCATCGAGCGCGCCACCGGTCAGGCCGTGCGTGCCAAGCCAAAGCGCGTCGGCGACGAATCGGATGGAGTCCTCAAAATAGCGGCTCTGAGCCTGAAAATGATGAGGCCCGAGATACATTCCCTCGGACCATACCACTCGGGATAGGTTCTTCATAGTCAGGTCCAGCGCCGGATAATAATACTAACACCAACCCGTATGTGTTGAAATAGGATGAGTCATGAATCTGTTCGACGGCTTGCAACTCCTGGAACTGGTGAACGACGGCGAGGTCAAAACTTACCTCGCCAGCGATCCCCAAGGTAGCCGCAACGTTTTGGTTCACTGGATGCCGGTCGGGTCCGGATCGGAGATCCGCTCGCTACTCGAATTGCTGGACGGCTTGCCGCCGGCGGGCCGCGCGCTGATTTTAGAGGCCGGTATTCGCGAGGGCCGGATGTACCTGATTACCGAGAGTCCGACTCATTTCTCCAGCTTGAAGGAATGGCTGCTGATCGCGGCTCAGGACAAGGCGGCGGAAGTAACCGATCCGCTGCAACGGCCGGGACAGTGGCAATCATCGGCTGCGCCGGGGCAATCATCGGCTCCGCCGGGGCAGTCATCGGCTCCGCCGGGGCAGTCGTGGGCGACGCCGCGGCAATCATCGCCTTTGCCGGCAGATCTGGATACCACGCAGCAACTCCCGCCGCGCGCCCCCAAGCCGGTCACGCCATCCGTCCAACCGCCGGCCGCCGCGCCGAAGGTCGAACAGGGGCCCGGCGAGTTCACGAAATTGTTCACGTCCCCTCTGGCGCCGCCGCCCGCAGGTCCATCTAGGCCATCTCCCGCCAAGGCGACGCCGGCCGCGCAGGCTCCGTCCGCAGGAGAATTCACGCGATTGTTCCAGCAGCCCGCGGCTCCGCAGGCCGCTGCCGGCGCAGCGCCCTCGCGAGCTGTGGAACCCGGTGAATTTACTCGCATTTTTGGATCTGCCTCAGGAACGCCGAAGCCCGCGGCGCCTCAACCGCCTGCACCGGCGAAGAATGAGCCGGGTGAGTTCACCCGCCTGTTCAAGGCGACAGGCGAGCCCGGTTTCCAAACCCCAACGGCAGGTCCATCGGCAGCGCCAGCTCCGGCGAGGACGCCGCACAGTGAGCCCGGCGAATTCACCCGTTTTTTCCAGAATCCAGGCGCGGCCGGGAAACCGGCTCAGCCGGCGCCGTATCAGGCTCCGGCCGGGCCGCCACAACCCGTCCAGCCGCAAAAAACAGACCAGGGCGAGTTTACCAGGTTCTTTCAATCACCGCTGGCCAAGCCGACGCCCTCGACGCCCTCCGACGATTATTTTTCGAAACCGGCGGCCAAGGCGCCCGCGCAACCCGAGGCCGGAGAATTCACACGAATGTTCGGCAAACCCGGCGGTCCGACGGAGCCTCCGCAAACCAAAGAAGCGACCGGCGTCTTCAACATGCCGCATGCACCGCAGGCGGCTCAAGGACCCAGCGAATACACCCGCATGTTCGCCGCGCAACCGCAGGCCGCACCGGCGCCTGCGCCGGAACCGGCCAAAGTTACCCCTCCCCAGCCTCCGGCCGCCGACAAGCCGAAATCGATTCTGCCGTTGATCCTGATTCTGGCGGTGTTAGCGGTGCTCGCCCTGGTGCTGGTATTTGTTTTCGTGCACAAATAGAGCTACTGGGCCTGCGAGAACAGCACGATCAGCTCGACTTGAGGATTCGGAAAATCCGCGGGGATATACGCCGCAAAATTGCGGGCCCGGGTGATCGACTCCCACGCTCCGCCCGATTGGCTCAGGCTGAAATACTGGTAGTTCATCTTCACGGGAATCGAATTGGGCGGCGATGCGACGTAGCTCATCGGCACTCCCCTAAGCGCCTGCCGGACCAGCAGCTCGATGTGCGTCGCCGAGGCGATCTTCAACAGTTTCGGCGCTTTATCGATCAGCTCCGCCTGCTTCATGTCCGCGTTGATCGCCAGATACAGGCGCGTGTTGTTCAGATACTTGTCCTCGGCGAGCGCGGTCGCGTAAATCGAAGGCTGCACCAGCTTCAACGGCAGCGCCACGAAATTGCTCGGCACCACGGTCTCGAGCAATAGGCGGATTTTTTCGTCGAGATCCGAAAAACAGCTCGAAAGGTTATCGTGGTCGTACTGGGGCAGATCGCGCGGCTGAATCTCGGTGGAAAACGTCGTGAGCGCGCCGGCCAGACACAGCATGGTGTGGAACACGCGCTCGGGGTGGCCCTTGGCGGCCTGGAAAAAATGATTCAGCCACGGGAAATTGGAATTGATGGTATAGAGCAGCCAGAAGCTGGCGATGTCGGACGCCGTGAAATTCGCAAGCGCCTGATTCTTCTGGCGGCGGTTGCCGGCAAGCTCGCTGCTTTTGGCCGCGAGAATCTCCACCAGGCGCCGTACGATCGACACCAGGTGTTCGCTGGCCTGAAAATCGAGCAGCGGAGGAATAAACGTCCGATCCAGTTGATAAGCGCCCGCTTCCGTGCGTTGCACCCGCGCGACACGCAACGCGGAGGTTCCCTCGCGGACCTCGCTTTTCACCATCAGGCGCAGGTTCTTGCGCGCGACCTGAATCGGCTTCTCGGATTGGCCGGTGTTCTCATCGCGCATCAAAGTCACTTCGGCGCGATAGCGCGTCTCGGCGCTGAGATGAACGCCGGAAACGTTCAATCCGCGGTCGCGGTGATGCGGCACCGCCAGAAAAACGTCGACGGTCTCCTGATCCGGCAGATAACAATCGACCAGCGATTTGGGCGGCGGCGCGGCGTCGGAATCGGGAGCGTCGAACAGCAGCCCGTCGGCAAAAATGCCGGAGGCTCGCGAAAGAGCGATGGTGCCGGTAGCGAGCGCGGCGTGATCGATTTCCAGGCGCTGAAATCCCCACGGACGAAAGTTGAGAGACTCGGTTTGAAATTGCAGCGTGTCTTCGATGAACCGGTCCTGACACTGCAGATGCTGGGGCGTAAGAAACGTGCCCTTGGCCCAGATCACCGGCTGCAATCGTTTCATATCCCCTATACGATATCTCAACACAAGGTAAGCTATCTGGAGCGAGGTTGATTATGCCCTCAGGAAATTCGAGTTCGGTCATACTGGACGTGAATGCGGGGAATCCAGCGGAGCAGCCGGAGGCATTGCCGTTGCAGGCGGCGAGTGACGATCCATTTCGCATCCTGATACTCGGCGATTTCTGCCGCGGCGAACACCGTCCCAGCCTCGCGGCGCGGCGGCCGCAACGGATCGACCGCGACAACTTCGACGACGTGCTGCGCAACATGAAGGTGGGGGCGAACCTGCGACTGGGCGCGAATGTGACGTTACAGTTGCATTTCACGTCGCTCGCCGATTTCGAGCCGGATTCGATTTTCGCGCGATGCGAATTGTTCCGCGCCGCGGCGCCCGCTCAACGCGCTACGAGCGCGCCCGCGGCGGCGACGAGCGCGTCCATGGAACCGTCCATCGAATCCGATGTGGCGCGGCTCACCTCGGGCAGCCTGCTCGACGATATCGTCGAACAAGCAGACGTTCCTCGGCCCGCGGAAGGGCCCGCGAAGGCGAAAGACGATCTACAATCGGTGATCGATCGCGTGGTCGCGCCGCACCTGGTGCAGCCCGAAGATCATTCCGCCGCCGACCAGCGCAGTGCCGTGCTGATGCGGGCCATTCTTCATCACCCGGAATTTCAAGCGGTCGAAGCGGCATGGCGCGCGCTGGATCTCGTGGCGCGCGGGCTCGATACCGATGGCGCCCTCGGCCTCTACGTTCTCGACGTGACCAGAGCCGAACTCGAGCTCGGGCTCGACGATCTGCCGATAAGAACGCAACGATGGGCGGTGATCGCGGGCAACTACGTGTTCGATCGGAGCGAGCGCGATGTCCAATTGCTCGCCAAGCTCGGCGCGCTCGCCCGCCGCGCGGGAGCCCCGTTCCTGGCCGAATCGGCGCCGCCCGATGAAGATTCCGCAACTCCCGAATGGCGCGCATTGCGTGCGTCGCCCGATGCGCGCTGGATCGGGCTCGCGCTTCCGCGATTCCTCGCCCGCATCCCTTACGGCCGCCAGACTTACGCCGTCGAGAGTTTTCCTTTCGAGGAGATCGACGGCCGGCCCGAGCACGGCGACTATCTGTGGGCGAACCCGGCATTTGTCTGCGCGTGGCTGCTGGGCCGCGCATTCAACGAATTCGGCTGGAAGTTCCGTCCCGGCGTGGTGCGCCAGATCGACGGGTTGCCGTGCCATTCCTTCGAAGCCGAAGGAGAAATCGAGTCGCAGCCGTGCGGCGAAGTGCTGCTGACCGATCGCCAGATCGAGTTTATCCACGATCAGGGATTGATGGCGCTCGCTTCGATGAAAAACCGCGACGTGGTGATGCTGGTGCGGTTTCAGTCCATCGCCGCGCCGCTGGCCGCGTTAGCTGGACGCTGGCTTAATTGATCTCGACGATCGGCACGCCCTGAATCGAGATTCCGGACGGGCCCATCGTGATCGTGTTGCCGCCGCAGGTTAGTTGAATCTGCGCGCCTGCCTCAATGCTGATCGTTGTTCCGGCCTGTATGCTGATGGATGTTCCGGCCTGAACGCTGATTTGATTACTTACGTTGGTCGTCTGGTTGTTCCCGACAGTCAGATTATCATCTGTGCCGGTAGTCCACTCGCGCTTCTGTCCGATGTTGCCGGTTTCATTCTGCCCGACCTGCTCCGTCCGGTTGTTGTTGATGGTCGTCGTTTCGTCATGCTTGACGAGGATCGTCATGTCCTTCTGCGCCTGAATGTGGATCTCTTCGCTGGCGGTTTTGTCTTCAAAACGCAGCTCGTTGAAATCGGAACTGCCTCCGCCCTTCGAACTGCGGCTCTTGAACCCGCTTTGCGTGGAATTATCCGGGAGGGAATAGGGAACGGTCTGCTGTTCGTTATACACGCGCCCGACAATCAGCGGACGGTCCGGGTCTCCTTCGAGGAAATCGACCACCACTTCCTGCCCGATTCTTGGAATCCAGACGGCTCCCCAATTTTTCCCGGCCCAAGGCTGCGAAACGCGGATCCAGCAGGAACTTTTTTCATCCTTTTGGCCAAGCCGGTCCCAGAAAAACTGTACTTTCACGCGGCCGTATTGATCCGTGTAGATTTCTTCGTCCCTCGGCCCGACCACCACCGCCGTCTGGGTTCCGTGCACGATGTGATGCGGCGTGATGCGTTCCGGACGGAACTGGACGGAGGATGGAAAACATTCAAAGCTGTTCTGGTAACTGGCCAACTCGCTGCTCTCGCCGCCGTACAGGGCGCCCTGACTGGCGCTGTGCGTGACAGACAACAACACGTATTCCTGGTTCTCCTCCTTTTGTTCGTGATTTTCCAGAGTGAATTTGAATCCGGAAGCGAAAGAGCGGCACTTGCTTTCGCCGCGGGCGGTATTATAGCCGGCCTCCACTTCTTCCATGCGCAGCTTGGTGAGAGACGCGCCGTCGCCCTTGTTGTCGTACACGCCGGGATAATCGAACAATTCGTAATTCGTGCTGTTTTCAATCTCCAGCACGGTGGATTCATTGGCCAGCAGACTGGTGGTCGGCGTCTCGAAATTATAATCGTTCTGCGCCCATTTGCCGGAGCGGTATTGATAATGGCGCTCCCATAGACCGACAGTGTCCTTGTCCCCCGAGTAGCCTTTCGCTGGCTCCATTCCCACGGTGGCCTGGAATTCGCAATTCTTAAAATCCGAGATTTGATCGGTAAGGATCATCGTGTGCTTGCCGTTTTCGTGCTTGAAAAAGTAGAAAATACCTTCCTTTTCCATCAAACGGGAGACGAAATTAAAGGCAGTTTCGCGATATTGGACACAATATGTCCAGGGATTATGCGTTCCCGCGGTCTGATCCTGAAACTGGCCGCCGAATCCGTAGTCCTGAAAAATCTGCTCGATCACCTCCGGCACGGTCTTCTCCTGAAAGATGCGGCAGTTGGTGGTGCGCGTCAGAAACCACAGCCACGGCACCATCTTGATTTCGTACTCGTAAAAGGCGCGATGCGGCGGACGCCGGGGCAGTTTCGCGAAATGGGACACGAACCCGTCGAAATAGCGCGCGGTCTGCCCGTCGGACTGGAGAATCGACACCGTCACGCGTTTCCCGACGATCGATTGCGGGCTGATCGACCCGTTTTCAGACGCGAGCATCAACCGGAATTCGTAGAGACGCGAAATTTCCTCCGTGCCCTCGAGGCTGCGAGGGACCACCGCATCGTCTCCGAGCGGAGTGGTGATTTTGATAAAACGGCCTGCTTGTGAAAGGTCCGGCACGGGCGTCGATTAAGCGTACACGAACTGGCCGTTTTCCCCGATCGAAACGCGAATGGCGGAGAGCTTTTCGCCTTCCGCGAGACTCGCGAGGATGCGGCGGGAAATATCGGGCAGCAGCGTGTTGGTCAGGATGTTATCCACGTTGCGCGCGCCGCTCTCCACTTCGGTGCAGCGATTGGCCACCTCGGTGATGAGCGATTCGTCGTGCACCAGCTCGATGCGATGATTTTCCAGAAGCCGGCGCTTGATTTTTCCAAGTTTCAGCCTGACGATTTGTTTCAGCACTTCGTCGCGAACCGGATAATACGGAATGACGACCATGCGTCCCAGAAACGCGGGCTTGAAGATTTTGTTCAACTCCGGCTTGATGGTCTTGACCAAGCCTTCCGGCGTGGGCATGGTTTCCGGGTCGGCGGTAAGTTTCGCGATCTGATCCGTGCAGGCATTGGTGGTCAGAAGAATGATGGTGTTCTTGAAATTGATCTCGCGCCCTTCGCCATCCTCCATGTTGCCCTTGTCGAAAACCTGGTAGAACAATTCCAGAACGTCGGGGTGAGCTTTTTCCACTTCGTCGAGCAGCACCACCGAGTACGGACGGCGCCGCACCGCTTCGGTCAGCACGCCGCCTTCGCCGTAGCCGACGTAGCCGGGAGGCGAACCTTTTAACGTGGAAACGGTGTGCGCTTCCTGAAACTCCGACATGTTGATGGTGATCAGGTTGCGCTCGCCGCCGTATAGCAGATCGGCGAGCGAGAGCGCCGTCTCGGTCTTGCCGACGCCGCTCGGCCCGACCAGCATAAACACGCCGATCGGTTTGCCGGGATCGTCGAGGCTGCTGCGCGAAGTGCGTATCCGCTCGGAGATGAGCTGGAGCGCGTAATCCTGCCCGATGAGCCGGCGGCCCAGATGCGTTTCGAGCTCGAGCACCATGGCGATTTCGTCTTTCATCAGCTTGCCGACCGGGATTCCGGTCCAGCCTGAAATGACTTCGCCGATGATGTGAGAATCCACGCACACGCGCATCAGCGGATTTTCGCCTTGAATCTGGTCGAGCTCACTTTGCAGGCGCGCCATCTCCTCGCGCGCCGGCGCAGTTTCAGAAGAGTTCGACTCCGCCGAGCCGGTGGAGGTCGCTTGAGCGGCGGCCGCGCCCGCGGCGAGCGCGGTCCCTTCCAGCTTAGTGCGAAGGTCGCGGATTTTCACCACCAGCTCGCGAATCTTGCCCCATTTTTCCTGAAGCGAAGCGAGCTGCGCCTTCACCTCCGCTTTACGTTTGGCGATATCGGCGAGACGCTCGGCGTGATCGGCGCCGGCGGCCGATTCCCTGGTGAGCACCCGTTCCTGCACTTCGAGCGAATCGAGTTGGCGCGTGGCGTCTTCGAGCGGGGCAGGCGTAGCTTCCTGGCTCAGCGAAAGCCGCGCGCAAGCCGTGTCGAGAACGCTGACCGCTTTATCGGGAAGCTGGCGCTCGGCCAGATAGCGGTTGGAAAGATGCACGGCCGCGACGACGGCTTCATCCAGAATGCGGACGTTGTGATGTTTTTCGAGCGCTCCAGCGATTCCGCGCAGCATGACCACGCACTGGAGCTCATCCGGCTCCTCGACTTTCACCACCTGGAAACGGCGTGTGAGCGCGGGATCTTTTTCAAAATATTTCTTGTATTCGGACCAGGTAGTCGCGGCGATGGTGCGCAGCTCGCCGCGCGCCAGCGCGGGTTTGAGCAGATTTGCCGCGTCGTTCTGGCCTGCCTGGCCGCCTGCTCCGATCATGGTGTGCGCCTCGTCGATGAAGAGGATGATCGGTATCGCCGAAGCCTTGACCTCGGAGATGACCTGCTTGAGGCGGTTTTCGAACTCCCCCTTGACGCCGGCGCCGGCCTGCAGGAGCCCCAGGTCGAGCGTGCGCAGGGCGACGCCGCGCAGGGCCGGAGGGACGTCGCCGGCGGCAATCAGCAAGGCAAAGCCTTCGAC
>DATHCE010000109.1:0-3252 GCA_035319685.1 Bryobacteraceae bacterium
GTTGCGGCTCGACCGCGATTCCCTCGACCACGACCGGCTTTTCGTCGACCGCGCGCACCCTCGCGCCCTGATCGCGCAACAGCTCGGCCGCCGCCACGCCGCTGCGCGCCATCCCCACCACCACGACTTTTACGCCCGCAAGTTTCATCGCAGTTTCAACGTGGTCAGCGCGAACAGCGCCATGATCAGTCCCGCGATCCAAAACCGCGTGATGATCTTCGATTCCTGCCATCCCAGAGCTTCGAAATGATGATGCAGCGGAGCCATCTTGAAAACCCGCTTGCCGCGCAGCTTGAAACTGGCCACCTGCAAGATCACCGACAGCGATTCGACGACGTAAACTCCGCCGATGAACAGCAGCAGAATTTCCTGCTTCAGCAGCACCGCCACCGTCCCCAATCCTCCGCCCAGGGCGAGCGATCCCACGTCGCCCATGAAAATCTCCGCCGGATGCGCGTTGTACCACAGGAACCCGAGCGACGCGCCGGTCATGGCCGCGCAGAAAATGGTAAGCTCCGAGGCGCCCGGCGTGCTCGACAACTCCAGGTACCGTGCAAATTCCGCGTTTCCCATTAAGTAGGACAGGATGGTCATCGCACCCGCCGCGATAATCATCAAACCGATGGCCAGCCCGTCCAGACCGTCCGTCAGATTCACCGCGTTCGACGATCCCACCAGCACCAGAATCAAAAACCCGCCGAAAAACACAAACGCTCCCGGCCGCGTCCACGGATTTTTCAACAGCGAATGGATCAACAGATCCGGATGCAGATTCTTGAAGAACGGCACGTTCAAACTGGTCGAGTATCGCCCATGCGCATTCATCGAAAGCAGCATCAGGCCCACCAGCAGCGCGGCAATCACCTGCAGCACGATCTTCTGCCGCGCCGTCAGCCCCAGGTTCCGCTTGCGCGCGACTTTCGTGTAATCGTCCCAGAAACCGATCGCGCCGAACAGCACCGTACCGGCCATGGCGACCCACACCGCCGGAACCGTCAGCCTCGCCCACAGGAGCGTCGGCACTACGATCGAAACGCAAATCAGCACGCCCCCCATGGTCGGCGTACCGGCCTTTTTCTGATGCGAGGCCGGTCCGTCCTCGCGAATGTGCTGCCCGATCTGAAATTCCCGTAAGCGGAAAATCAGCCACGGCCCCAGCAGGATCGACAACAGCAGCGCGGTAATCGCCGACATCGCCGTGCGGAAGGTCCCGTACTGAAATACGCGCAGCGGGGAAAAATAGTGGAACAGCTTTTCGTAAAACAGCCAGTAGAACATGAATCAGTTCCGGCCTCCTTCGACTTCAGAAGCCAGAAATGGTTCGAGCGCGCGTTCGACGTGCACGCCGCGTGAGCCTTTAAACAGGATGGCATCGCCGGGCTCGGCGATCTCGCCGATCAACCGGCCGGCTTCGGCCGGGTTGTCAAAAAAGTACGCGGCGCCGGCCCGAAGGCCTGCACGCGTGGCTGCGTCCAGCGTGTAGCAAGCCGCGCCGCGTATGCCCACAAGCACATCAATCCCCTGCTCCGCGGCATATTGACCGATGTCGCGATGCAAAGGCTCAGCCCAACGGCCGAGTTCGAGCATCTCCCCCAGAACCGCGATCCGCCGCCGCGCCGGCGTGTCTCGCAACACGTCGATCATGGCCCGCACCGCGTCCGGGTTGGAGTTGTAGCAATCGTTATACACCAGGACACCCCGGTGATGGAAGAGCTCTCCGCGCATTTTCCCGGGAAGAAGTTTCCGGACCGGCGCCACCAGCTGCTCCGGCGCGATGCCATACAATCCGGCCACGGCGATGCCCGCCAGGATATTGGAAACGCTGTGCCGTCCGGTCATCGCGCTTTCCAGTTGCACCGGACCGACGCGAAATCGCACGCCCCCGGTCGAATATTCGACGTCCTCGGCGCGCACCTCCGCGGCCGCCGATTGCCCGTACAAAATCCTTCGCCCGGGATGCGGAAACGCCGCCACGCGAGCATCGTCCGCGTTCAACACCGCCGTCCCCGATTCCGGGAGGGCCTCGATCAGCTCGTGCTTGGCCGCCGCGATGGCTTCGATCGAATCGAAAAATTCGATATGCGCGTAACCGACGTTGGTCACCACGCCCACTTGCGGCTTGGCCACCGCCGCCAATTCGCGAATCTCGCCCGCATGATTCATCCCGATCTCGATCACCGCAACCCGCGCCGTCCCGGGCATCCGCAGGAGCGACAGCGGCAAGCCGACATGATTATTCAAGTTCCCTTCGCTCTTCGCGGTCTCGATTCCCGCCGCCAGCATCTCCGCGATGATATCCTTCGTCGTCGTTTTTCCCGCGCTGCCCGTCACCGCGACCACATCTCCGCCCCACGAATCCCGAACCCGCGCCGCAATGGTCTGCAATGCCTCAAGCGAATCCCTCACCCGCAGCACCACGCCGCTCGCGGAGACCTCGCGATCCGCCACCGCCGCAATCGCGCCCTTCTCGAGCGCCTGCGCGACGTAGTCGTGCCCGTCATGCCCGGCCCCGCGCAGCGCAAAAAACAAATCGCCGGCCTGAAGCGTCCGCGAATCGACGCTCCAGCCCGTCACCACCGCATCCGACTCAATACCGAGGCCCAACATGGCCGCGACGCTGCGCAGCCCCGCCTTCATTCTGATTTCCTGTAGCCGAACGCGCCCAACACCCCGCGCGCGACCTCCCGATCGTCAAACCCGATGGTCCGGTCCTTCAGCACCTGATAGGTTTCATGCCCTTTCCCCGCCAGCAGCACCACGTCGCCCGGCTGCGCTTGCTGAATCGCCAGGCGAATCGCGTTCGCCCGATCCGGCTCTGCGACGTGCGGCGTATCGAATCTCCGCAGCCCCACCAGCGCATCGTTCATAATGTCCAGCGGATCTTCCGATCGCGGATTGTCCGACGTCAGCACCACGTAATCGCTCAGCTCGCCCGCCGCCATCCCCATCAGCGGACGCTTGCTCCGGTCGCGATCCCCGCCGCACCCGAACAGCGTAATCACGCGGCCCTTCGGAGCCAATTCGCGCGCCGCTTGGATCACGTGGCGCAGCGCGTCATCGGTGTGCGCGTAATCCACGGCGACCAGAAACGGCTGGCCCTGATCGACGCGCTCGAATCTCCCCGGCACCGCGCGGCAATTGGCGATTCCTCGAGCGATCAGATCGGGGTCCAGCGCGAAGCTCAAACCCACGCCCGCTGCGGCCAGAATATTCATCACGTTAATTGTTCCGAGCAACGATGACGAGATCGGC
>DATHCE010000110.1:0-13998 GCA_035319685.1 Bryobacteraceae bacterium
CCAGCAGATCGGGTCGACTTATTACCTCCCGCGCGTCGAACCGAACGAGAACCGCTACCAGTTTGTAGACAGCGCGTCCTGGACCAAGGGCGCGCACACGGTCAAGTTCGGCGCCGACATCGCCACCACGGACGATTACAGCTACTTCATCCAATACGCCAACGGCTACTACACCTATCAGACGGTCACCGCCTTCGCGCTCGATTACTCGGGCAACACGACCGGCGCCAAGAACTGGCAGAGCTATGAGCAGGCGATCGGGAATCCGGTGGTGGACACCCGGATCAATGACTACGGGTTTTATGTTCAGGACCAGTGGCGCATTGGCTCGAAGTTGACGCTCAATTACGGCGTGCGATACGAATACGAGCAAATTCCGCAGCCGAAGCAGTGCAATCCGATTTACACGCAGACCTGCCATATCAACTCGCCCGGCACGGACCTGATGCCGCGTCTCGGGGTTGCCTATCAGGTGGACCCGAAAACCGTGGTGCGCGCGGGATACGGGATGTTCTATTCGCGCATGGCGGGTGCGACCCTGCAGGATCTGTTCAGCAATAACGGGGTCACCACGTCGACTTTCACGCTGACCGCCACTCAGGCGAACCAGGTTGCCGTCGGTCCGGTGTTTCCGAACATCCTGACCGCGGTGCCGAGCGGCATCAATATAGCGGCCACCAGCATCCAGTTCGCGGCGCCCAATCTGAAGATTCCTTACTCCGAGCAAGGCACGCTCGCGATCGAGCGCCAGCTCATGCCCGATCTCGCCCTGACGGCCTCGTATATCTGGAGCCGCGGCGTCGATTTATACAGCATTCGCGATCTGAATCTGCCCGTTCTCGGCTCGACCATGTTCACCTACACGATCGACAACGCGAGCGGGCAATCCGTGGGAACTTATACGACGCCGGTTTATACCGGGAGCCGGCCCGACGGGCGTTTTTCGGGGATCTACCAGGATGAGAACGGCGTCACCAGTTCCTATAACGCTCTCACGCTTCAGCTCAACAAGCGCTTTTCGCATGGAATCCAGGCGGCGGTGGCCTACACCTGGTCCCACGAGATCGACGACGGCCAAAGCTACGGCCAAAACACGCCGAATCTCTACTTGAGCAGCGCGAGCAACTGGCTGCTCAACGGAAATTACAAAGCGGATAAGGGTGATGGTCTGGAAGATCAGCCGCAGCGTCTCGTGTTCTCCTGGGTCTGGCTGCCCACGTTCACGCATCGCAGCGGGTTTTTCGCGAAGTATTTCGTGAACAACTGGGAGCTCTCCTCGATCACCACCATCAACAGCTCTCGACCCTACGCCAGCCCGACGATCAAGGTGAACGATACTCCGGTGTCGGGCATGTTCAGCAACTTCACCATCAACGGTTCCGGCCTGAGCAGCCGCGTTCCGTTCCTGCCGGTCAACAGCGTGTGGCAGCCGGCGATGTATCGCGCCGATGCTCGCATCAGCAAGATCGTTCCGATTCAGGAGAGGTACAAGCTGTATCTCAGCTTCGAGGTGTTTAACCTGAGTAACAGTTGGTCGCCGACCGCAATGTCGTCTCAGGAGTATACCGAAGCGAAGGGAGTGCTCACGCTGACGCCGGGGGCGTACGGCGTCGGCACATCCGACGGGCTCTTCCCCGACGGCACGGAAGCGCGGCGCATGCAGTTGAGCGCCCGCTTTACCTTCTGATCGGGAACGGAAGCGGGCAATTTCAAGCGGGTTTGCGTTCGCGCAGGCCCGCTTTTTTATTTGCGTTACCTCGCCCACTATAATTGAAGCTTGGAGCTTGAAAAACTACTGCTGCGCAAGGCCGGCGACGCGATCTCCCGATTTAAGATGATTCGCAACGGCGACCGGGTCGCGGTCGCGCTCTCCGGCGGCAAGGATTCCCTTACGCTGCTCGAAGTGCTGCTGCGATTGCGCGAACGCGCGCCGATCGAGTTCACCGTGTGCGCGTTCACCGTCGAACAGGGAAAATTTCTGCGTCCGATCGAGCCCCTGGGCGAATATCTCAAGGCGCGCAATGTGGACTGGACCTATCATCGCGACAATCCCAGCTTCCGTCTGCTCGACGAGCAGCCCGGCCACGGCTGCGATCTGTGCAGCCGCTATCGGCGGCGCGCCGTGTATCAGATTGTGCGCGGCCTGGGAGCGAACGTGATCGCGTTCGGCCACACGGCTGACGATTTCTGCGAATCGTTCCTGCGCAACGCGCTGTTCACCGGACGAGTGAGCGCCCTTCCCGCGATTACCTGGTCGCGCGAACGCGATTTCCGGCTGATCCGCCCGCTGGTCTACGTGACCGAGAATCTGACCGCGAAATTCGCCGAATCGCTGGGCGCGCCGGTGATTCCCTGCGGATGCTCGCAGCGCACGGGCACGGTGCGGCGAACGCTGCGCGATCTATTGGGCGAGCTGGAACGGGATCATCCGCATCTCAAGGAGTCGCTCCTTTCGGCGATGGGGCATGTCGAAACGGACCGGCTGCTCGATCCGCGGTATCTCAATCTCGAAGGCGGCGGCGCGGCGAACGCGAATCCGCTGCCGGTGATTCAGGATTGAGTTTGCTGTTAGAATCGAGGATTGCCGAACCCGATTGTCACCGTTGTCGTGCCAACGCTGGCCGCCGACGATGCGCTGGCCGCGTGTTTGCGGTCGCTCCAGGCACAAACGTTTGAGCAATTTGAAGTGATCGTCGTCGACAACAGCGGAGAGCGCCGCGTCCAGGCCGACGGCGCGCGGGTGCGCGTGATTTCGAATGCGGCCAACGTCGGATTCGGAAGCGCGGTCAATCAGGCGTTTCGAGCTTCCGAATCCGAATATCTGGCGACCTTGAATGACGACGCCGTGGCGCATCCGCGCTGGCTGGAGGGGTTGGTCGAAGCCGCCGGCCGGTCGCCGCGCGCCGGGATGTTCGCGTCGGAAGTGAGGATGGCGGGACGCGGGACGCTCGATTCGGCCGGAATGCTGATCGCCGCCGACGGCTCGAGCAAGCAGCGCGGGCATGGCGAGGATGGAGCGAAATTTCGCGGAGTGACGGACGCCCTGCTGCCCAGCGGGTCGGCCGCGTTGTACCGCAGGAAGATGCTCGAAGAAATCGGCCTGTTCGACGAGCACTTCTTTCTATATTGCGAGGACACGGACCTGGGTCTCCGCGCGCGATGGGCGGGCTGGGAATGCGTCTACGTTCCGGGAGCGGTCGTGGAGCATCGCTATTCGCATTCGAGCGGACGGGCGTCGCCGCTCAAGGCGTACTACGTCGAGCGCAACCGGTTGTATACGGCGATCAAGAATCTGCCGCTGGCGATGCTGGCTCGCGCGCCGCTGATGGCGCTGGCCCGCTACTTCTGGCATGCTGTGCTGATGGCGCAAGGGCAAGGCAAGGCCGCGGAGTTTCAGCGCGCGGGATTTTCCGCGATGATGCTTCCGTTCCTGGTGGTGCGCGCGCACGCCGCCGCCCTGTTTCGCATGCCGCGGCTGCTCGCCGAGCGCCGCCGGATTCGCAAACAGGCTCGCCTGAATGTGGATGAGTTCGAGAAGCTTCTGGCGCGGCATTCGATCTCAATGCGCCAGGTGGCGGCGCTGTGAGCGGGGAGAAGAAACTGCTGGTGTTGATCCCGGCTTTCAATGAGGAGGCGGCTGTCGGCGGAGTCGTCCGCGAAGTGCAGGCGGTGATTCCGGGAGTGCCGGTGCTGGTGGTGGACGATTGCTCCTGGGACGGAACCGTTCACGCGGCCACCGAGGCGGGCGCGAAAGTGCTCTCCATGCCGTGCCATCTGGGCCTCGGCGGATGCGTTCAGGCCGGCTACCGGCTCGCGTTCGAGCTTGGTTATGATTACGTGATCCGCGTCGACGGCGACGGCCAGCACGATCCGCGATATATTCCGGAGATGCTCGCGGCGCTCGAACGCGAGGGCTGCGAAATGGTGATCGGTTCGCGGTTTGTGAATGGCGACGGCCAGCACAGCGGGTTCCTGCGCGCGCTGGGGATCGTGTTTTTTCGCGCCATGCTGCGGCCGATTCTGGGGCGCAGCGTGCACGATCCGACGTCGGGATTCGTAGGCGTGAACCGGACCGCACTGTTGGTGTTCAGCAAGAGTTTTCCCCTGGAATATCCCGAGATTGAGGCGCTGGTGGTATTGCAGCGCAAGCGTTTTCGATTCGTCGAAGTCACCACCAAAATGCGGCCGCGGCGCGGCGGCCGCAGCACCATCACGGCGCTCAAATCGCTGTATTATCCGGTACACGTGTTGCTGGGAGTTTTCGTCAATATCCTGAAGATCGAGGGCCGGAAAAAATAGTCCCACAGGACCAGAAATCATGGAACGTCTGCTCAATGTGATCGCCGTTTTCAGCGTGCTGCTGATCGTATTCGTGCTGGCCTCCGTGCGCCGCGCCCATATTCGCGTGGAATATTCGGTGAGTTGGCTGATCGCCGGAGTGGTGCTGCTGGTCCTTTCGCGATGGCAGGCGCTGGGGCGATGGATTACGGCCGCGCTGGGCATGAACGACGCCCCGCTGGCGCTGTTGAGCGTCGCGGGCGCCATATTTCTGGTGGTGCTCTATCGATTTTCGCTGATCATTTCCCGCTTGAAGGATTCCAATATCGCGCTGACCCAACGCGTCGCCATTCTGGAATTCCGTCTGACTTCTCTCGATGAAAAAAAGAAATCGGCCGCAGGAGACTAAACCGCAACCCGATATCGTGCGGAAGCCCGGCCCGGCGCCGAAACACGACACCTGGTGGATGTGGGTGGCCGGGTTCGCGAGTCTGGTCGCCGTCTTTCAGGTCTACGCGCCGGCGCTCAACGGAGCCTTCGTGCTCGACGATCTGTACCTGCCGTTCCTGACGGATCCGGCCCAAAGCAGCGCGGCCATTTTCCATAGCTCTCGTCCCCTGCTGGCCGTGAGCTTCTGGGCGGACAACCGCCTGCAAGGCAATTCTGATCCGTTTCTGTTTCACGCGACCAACGTTTTGCTTCACTTCGGCGTCGCGGTACTGGCGGCGCTCATCGCGGCGAAGCTGCTCGAATGGGCGAACGTGACCGGGAAACTGCGCGCCGCGCTGTCGGTATTCTCGGGTGCGCTGTTTCTGCTTCATCCGGTTCAAACGGAATCGGTCGCTTACGTTGCGAGCCGGTCTGAAAATCTCAGCGTCCTGTTCTATTACGCGGCGTTCGCCGTTTTTCTCTACCGGCCCGGCGCGGAAGGCGACGCCGATAGGACCAGGATGACCTGGTTACGCGCGGTGGCGATCGTCGCGCTGTTCGGCGCCGCGGTCTCGTCCAAAGAGCACGCGCTGACGTTGCCCGTCCTGCTCGTCGCGACGGATTATTTTTGGAATCGCGGCGGGATTCGGGCGAACCGGAACCTTTACGCGCTTCTGGCGCTGGCGGGAATCGTGGGCGGATTGGCGGTATGGAGCGTCCTGCGCCACGCCGACACGGCGGGATTCCACGTGGAGGGGTTGACCCCCGCAACATATTTCTTCACGCAATGCCGCGTGATCTGGACCTACATCCGGATGTTCTTCTTGCCTTTCAGGCAGAACGTGGACCCGGATGTCGCGATTTCCGGCAGCCTGATGGAGCACGGCGCGATTCTAGGGCTGGTTGCGTTGATCGCGCTGGCCGCGTCGGCGTGGATTTTTCGCAAGCGCTATCCGCTCGCCGCGTTCGGCTTCTTCCTGTTCCTGCTATTGCTCGCGCCGACGTCGTCTTTCATTCCGATTCGCGACGTCCAGGCCGAACATCGACTGTATCTGCCGTTCCTGGGGCTGGTTCTGGTGTGCCTGGAAGGACTCCGGCGTTTGCGCTTCTCGCAAGTAGTCTGGACCGGAACCATCGCGCTGGCCGCGTGCTGCGTGCTGACCTATCAGCGAAACGCGGTGTGGGCGGCTCCGCTGGATCTGTGGAAGGATAGCGTGGCGAAATCGCCGAACAAGTACCGGCCGCGATTTCAGCTCGCTTACGCCGAGTATCAGGATGGGAAATGCGAGGATGCATCGCGGGATTTTGAGGCCGGTTCGCATTTGGGGAGCAACGACCAGGTCCTGCTGACCGATTGGGCGCTGGCGCTCGATTGCGCGGGACGATGGCAGGAGGCGATTGAAAAATTGAAGTCCTCGGCGGCGCTGGTCGATGGCTCGCACGTGCACACGCAGCTCGCCATGGTGTACGCCAAGCACGGCCAGACGCTTGCGGCGCTCGCGGAGTTGGACACGGCCGAGAAGCTCAACCCGTCAAACGAAATGATTCATGTGTATCGCGGCGATATCGATCTGAAGGGAGGCGATCGCGCGGGCGCGGAGCGCGAATTCCGGCGCGCGCTCACGCTGAATCCCGCCAATCGGGCGGCGCGCGACGGGCTGGTGCAGGCGGCGGCGGCCCGCTAGACCGCGAATAGCATGACGTTTCGGAACCAAGCGAAATCCTTCGAAGCACCGTTACAAGCCGTGCAAAACCAGTCTATGCAAAACCAGTCTGTGCAAAACCGGGAAATGGTATAGATGGCGCGCATCGGGGTCAACGCGTTGTATCTGATTCCGGGAGCGGTGGGCGGCACCGAGATTTATCTGCGAGAACTGCTGGCGGCGCTGGCGCGGATCGATGCCGCGAATGAATATTTCGTTTTCACGAATGTCGAAACCGGGATGGATCTGGTTCCGCGGCAGGCGAATTTCCTTTGGAAGCCGCAAGCCGTGCACGCGCGCTTTCGCCCGGCGCGCATCGTCTGGGAGCAGACGGTGCTGCCGCTCGAGGCGTCGCGCTATCGCCTGGATGTGATGTTCAATCCCGGATTCACGGCGCCTGTCTTCGCTCCTTGCTCCTGCGTCACCGTGTTTCACGACTTGCAGCACAAACAGCATCCGGAATATTTCCGCTGGTTTGATCTGCCGCTCTGGCGCCTGCTATTGTGGGCGGCGGCGCACCGCTCGCGCAAGCTCATCGCCGTCTCGGAGGCCACCCGCGGCGATCTGACGCGGTTTTATCCGTTCACCAAAGGCCGCGTGGAAGTAATCCCGCACGGCGTGGATGCGGCGTTTTTCGCCCTCGACCGGTCGCAATTGGAGCCGTTCGTGTTGTGCGTATCCACGTTGCATCCGCACAAAAATCTGGACCGGTTGATCCGCGCCTATGCCCGGAAGAAACGCGAATACCGGCTGGTGCTGGCCGGATTACCGGGGCTTTCGACGGCGCGGATCGAGAAGCTGGTCGCGGAACTCGGCGCCGGCGATTCGGTGGAACTGACCGGGTGGATCGATCGCGGCGCACTGCTCGGATTGTATGCGCACGCCCAGGCGTTCGTGCTGCCTTCGACCTTTGAAGGTTTCGGCATGCCGGTGCTGGAGGCGATGGCGGCGGGGATTCCAGTGGCGTGTTCGAAAATTCCCCCGCTGATGGAGATCGGCGGCGACGCGGCGTTGTATTTCTCGCCGCAGGAGGAAGGCGAGATCGAAGCCGCACTCGAACGAATCGTGAACGACGAAACGCTTCGCCAAAAACTGATGGCGGAGGGGCCGAATCGGGCTCGCGAGTTCACATGGGAGAGCGCGGCGCGGCGAACGCTGGCGGTGTTGCTTCCGCCCGAATCTCACCGCAGGAGATCTTCGAGCTGAATTTTCGCTTCGGTCCGGCTGTCCCGATATTTGACGATTACCGGCGTGTACAGAGAAATTCCCCAATTTTTTCCGGCGCCTCGCGTGATCGCGCGAGATCCGGCAACGACGACCGCGTCTTCGGGAATCACCAGCGGCTCCTCATCGGTGGCCGAGTAAACTTCTCCGCGCGCGACGTCGTAGACCGGCGTGGACCGGGTCAGGATGACGCCGCTTCCGAGCACGGCGCGCCGCTTCACGACCGTGCCTTCATAGACGCCGCAATTTCCGCCGACGAGCACTTCGTCTTCGATGATCACCGGCAGCGCGCCGACCGGTTCGAGCACACCGCCGATCTGCGCGGCCGCGGAGATGTGGCAATTCCTGCCAACCTGGGCGCAGCTTCCGACCAGCGCGTGCGAATCGATCATGGTTCCGTCGCCGACAAACGATCCGGCGTTGATGTACATCGGCGGCATGCAGGTGACGCCCTTGCCGGTAAAGCAGCCGTCGCGAATGCTGGAGCCCCCGGGCACGATGCGCACCCCGCTATCGGGCGCGAGCCGCTTCACCGGCCAGGTCGATTTATCGAACATCGGCTGGCGCGCCGGATCGATCGACATATCGACGATCGCGCCCATGCGAAAACCGAGCAGAATCCCTTTCTTGACCCACGCGTTGACGCGCCATCCGCTGCGCGCGGACGGATCCGGCTCCGCGGATCGCACGCGGCCCTGGTTCAGCGCGTCTTTGAAGCGCTCGAACAACGCAAAATGTTGTTCGGCGTAAGCGGCGGGTTTCCGGTCGAACAGCGCTTCGATCTCAGCTTGCATGCGTTCTCGCATGAGCCAGCAATCCGGAGGCTTCGAGTACCGCTTCGATTTTCGCTTGATTCGGCGGGAGCGGCGGAGTCAGCGGGAGGCGCCAGGCCGGCTCGAGCAAGCCCATCATCGCCATCGCTGCCTTGACCGGAATCGGATTCGATTCGACGAAATTCACCTCCATGAGCGGCAGCCATGCGCGTTGCAGAACGCGCGCGGCGGCGAAGTCGCCCGAGAGCCCGAGTTGCACCAGCCGCGTCATCTCGGCGGGAATTTCGTTCGACGCGACCGAGATGAGCCCGCGTCCGCCGAGCGCGATGAGCGGGAGCGTGATCGAATCGTCGCCGCTGAGCACGAGAAATTTTTCGGGAACGTCGTGAACCACGCGGGCCATCTGGCCGATATTGCCGGAGGCTTCCTTCACTCCGACGATGTTGCCGATGGCGGCGAGGCGCTTCAGCGTCGCTGGCTCGACATTCACGCCGGTGCGGCCCTGCACGCTATAGACGACGATGGGCAGCGGCACGGCGGCGGCGATGGTCTTGTAATGCTGGTACAGGCCCTCCTGCGTCGGCTTGTTGTAGTACGGAGTGACGGAAAGAATTCCGTCGACGCCGATGTCCCGCAGCTCCGTCGCGAGTTCGATCACTTCGGCGGTGTTGTATCCGCCGGCGCCGCCGAGCACGGGAACTTTTCCCCTGGCTTCGGCGACGGTGATTTCGACCACGCGAAGATGTTCGGCGCGAGTGAGCGTGGGGCTTTCCCCGGTGGTTCCGCAGGGAACCAGAAAATTGATGCCCGCCTCAATCTGACGCCGGACGAGGCGCCGCAGCGCGTCTTCATCGAGCGAAAGATCCTGGCGGAACGGAGTGACCAAGGCAGTGCCGCATCCTGTGAACATGGTGGTTACCTCTCGAATAGAATTTCGCTGAATTCGAAAATGCCGTGCTTGCCGGCGATGAATTGGGCGGCCTTCAAAGCTCCCCGCGCGAATCCTTCCCGGCTGCGGGCGGTGTGACGAAGCGTGATGGTGTCGGCCGCGGAATCGAAACCGATTTCGTGCGTGCCGGGATGCGCGCCGGCGCGATTGGAGCTGACGTCGACCGCGCGCGCGTACCCGCCGGCCTTCATCTCCTCCACTAATTTGATCAGGGTTCCCGACGGTGCATCCTTCTTGGTGTGATGATGAATTTCCCAGGCCCATGCGCCGTATTGCGGCTCATCGGCGAGCAGTCGCGCGGCCTCGCGAACCAGGCGCGAGAATACGTTGACCCCGATGGAAAAATTCGGGCTCCAGACCATCGCGGAGTTGTGCTTCACGATCGCGGCGCGCACTTCCTTCATGTGCCCGAGCCATCCGGTGGTGCCGACGACAACCGGCACGCCGAGCGCGGCGAGCTTTTCGATATTTTCGGGAACCGCGTGGGGCGCCGTGAACTCGACCGCGGCGTCGGCGCCGGCGGCTTGCCCGAAATCGTCGTTCACGTCGATGCGCGCGTGAACGGTGAATCCATATTCGGGCGCGAGCTGCTCGATCAGGCGTCCCATTTTTCCGTAGCCGATAATCGCAAGTTTCATTCGAAAGCCGTGGGATCAGGATTCCGGAAAAATTCCCGGTGCAGCGATTCTACCGCGCGGCGCACGTCGCCGTCGGCGACGACTACGCTGATGTTCAGGGCCGAGGCTCCTTGCGAAATCATCCGCACGTTGATTCCTTCGAGTGCGCTGAAAACTCCGGCGGCTACGCCGGGTGTCTGACGAATATTATCGCCGACCAGACATACGATGGCCTGATCTTTTTCGACCGAAACCTCGGCGAATTTTTCCAGTTCTTCGCGAATCGCGGCGAGCGCTCCGGTGTTATCGACGGTCAACGAGACGCTGACTTCGGAGGTCGCGAGCATGTCCACCGCGGTTTCGAAGCGATCGAATACTTCGAAGATGCGCCGCAAAAATCCGTGCGCCATCAGCATGCGCGTCGAAACGATGTTCACCAAAGTGATATTGCGCTTGCAGGCGATGGAGCGAACGGCATTGGCGCACGGCGGAGGCTCGGCGACGATCCGCGTGCCCGTGTTTTCAGGACGCCGCGAATTGAGGATGCGCACCGGAATGTTTCTTTCAATCGCTGGAAGAACGGTGGCGGGATGCAGAACTTTCGCGCCGAAATAAGCGAGTTCGGCGGCTTCGGCGAAGGAGCAGGCCTTGACGCGATACACGTTCGGAACAATGGTCGGGTCGCTGGTGAGCATGCCGTCCACGTCGGTCCAGATTTGAATTTCGTCGGCGCCGATGGCGGCTCCGACGATGGATGCCGTGTAATCGGATCCGCCGCGGCCGAGCGTGGTGGTGACGCCGTCTTCGGTAGAGGCGATGAATCCGCCCATCACGACGACCTGGCGCCGCGCGAGGTTGGGAATCGAGGACTGAAGGCGCTCATTGGTCTCACGAAACAACGGTGCGGCCTGGGTGTGACGATGATCGGTGACGATCAGCCTGCGGGAGTCGACGTGCGCGGCCGGGATGCCGGCGCAGTTGAAAAAAGCCGCGACGATGATGCTCGAAATGCGCTCGCCGTAGGAGGAGACGGCATCGGTAGCACGAGGCGTCAGTTCGCCCATGACGGCGAGGCCCTTCACCAGCTCCGTCAGCTCGGAGAAATGCGCCTCGATTTCGGTGTCGACGCCGAGGCCGGCGGCTTCGCGTGCATGGAACTCGCGAAGCTGGCGAAGTTGATCGAGCGCGCTGTCACGATCTCCGGCAACGGCCGCGGACGCAATCGCGAGCAGCTTGTTGGTGGTCTTGCCCATCGCGGAGACGACCACCACGGGATTCTGCGCAAGCCGGTCGCGGACGATGCCCGCGACGCGCTCGATCGCGGATTTCGATTCGACGGAAGTGCCGCCGAATTTCATAACGATCATTGCGCTTTCACAACCAGCCTTCGGATTTCATGAGCTCTGCATTGAGGACCGCGGCTCCCGCGGCTCCGCGCACGGTGTTGTGGCCCAACGCGATGAACTTGAAATCGAGCACGGGGCAGTGGCGCAGACGGCCGACGAATACGGCCATTCCGTTTTCGCGTTCCACGTCGCGGCGGGGCTGCGGGCGATCGGGCTCCTCCATATAAATGACGGGGCAGGGAGGCGCGCTCGGCAATTCCTTTTCCTGGGGGATGCCGCGCCATCCGCGCAGCGCGCCGAGAATTTCCGCTTCGCTCGGTTTCCTTTCGAACTCGACCGAAACGGAGAGCGTGTGGCCGTCGACCACCGGAACGCGATTGCAGGTCGCGCTGACTTTTGCGGCGAGCGGAATCACGTGAAAATCCGAAAAATCGCCCAGGATTTTTTGCGTCTCGCGCTGCATTTTTTCTTCCTCGCCGCCAATAAACGGGACCACATTCGCATTAATGTCCATCGATGCGACGCCGGGATAACCCGCGCCGGAGATCGCCTGCATGGTGGTCACGATCACGCTGCGAATGCCGAATGGTTTGAGCGGCGCGAGCGCCATCACCAGCACGACCGTCGAGCAATTGGGATTGGTGACGATGGTTCCTTTCCATCCGCGCTTGTGCTGTTGAACTGTGATCAGGTTCAGGTGGTTCGCGTTGATCTCGGGTACCAGCAGCGGAACGTCCTCATCCATGCGATGATTCCGGGAATTGGAAACGATCACGTGGCCGGCTTTGGCGAACTCCTGTTCGATTTCACCGGCGACCGAGGCATCCATCGCGGAGAACATCAGGCGCGGAGCGTCAGACGAGGGCTTGCATTCCGACACCACGATGTCGCGCACGTGCGCGGGAGTCGTGCCACCCAGCCGCCACGTGGTCGCGTCTCGATACGTCTTGCCGGCCGAACGGTCGCTTGCGCCGAGCCAGGTCAAATCGAACCACGGATGATCGCGGAGAAAGCTGACAAATTCCTGGCCCACCATTCCGGTGGCGCCGAGAATTCCGACGGAGATTCGTTCAGTCATTGGTTTAGTAATTGCCTCACTAGTTTTTGATAAATCTGGATGGCATCGAGGATGTCGCGTTTGGCGATGCGCTCCTCGGCGGTGTGCGCGACGTGGATACTCCCCGGGCCGAGCAGAAACGGCTGGCCCCAGGTGGTTCCAAACGCGGGAATATCGGTGCTGTAGGAGACGATGCTCGTTTCAAATCCGTCGAGCCGGCCGAATTTGAGCGCGGGCATGCACAGCACCTCGCGCAGATCGGCTTGGCCGTTGACGATGGCGGGCATCGCCGCGCGCGTGGATGCGCCGTCGTCGACCAATCGAAAGAACACTTCGGCTTGCGCGTGATCGGGAATGACGTTCGGCGCGCGGCCGCCCTGAATGGTGCCGATGTTGACGGTGCTGGGGCCGAACAACGGGTCCTCCGGCAAGCGCATGCGGCGCAGGCGATCGAGAATATCGAGCAGTTTTTCGATCGCCGATTCGCCCAGATGCGGATAGGCGGAGTGCGCCATCCGGCCGTGAGCCTCGATTTCATAACGCAGCGCGCCTTTTGATCCGAGCGCCAGTTTATTTTCGGTCGGCTCGCCGTTGATGAGAAATTTGCTGCCGCGAGGTTGTTGCGCTGCGGCGAGAGCGCCGGCGCTGTTGCGCTCTTCGCCGACCACGAACAGCATCGCGATGTTGCGAACGCCGTCCTCGAGCAGTTGGCTGACGGCAAAAATCATGGACGCGATGATGCCCTTGGTGTCGCACGCGCCACGGCCCCAGATGAATTCGTCATCTTCGCGCGATGCGAAAAACGGCGGCACGGTATCGATGTGCGTCGAGAGCGTGACGACGGGATCGCCCCAGCGCGCAAAGACGTTGAAGCGATGCGGCTCGACCGGCATTGGTTCCACCCGTCCGCCGGTCGATTCCGCCAGACGCGACAGATGATCCAACAGAAAATGCCCGACCTGTTCCTCGTTCGGCGTCACGGACTCGATATCGACCAGCGCTCGCGTCAACTCAAATGCGTTCATAAATGAACTCTAGTTTGGAAGAGGCGCGCGGCGATCCAGCCGGCCAGGAGGGCGCATACAGCATCGCTTCCCGATAGCGCTCCACCCGATTCGCGATTTCGAATCGAATGACAGTGAGCAGGTATTAGCCTGGTTCACCAACCGACGCGCCTGCGAGCCGGCGCCGCGGCTTCGGCGAGGCCGCCCCTTTCACCGGACGCTCCGGGCTCGCCGGAAATGCGCGCCGGGCTACTGATGGCCCTCGCTCCTCTACCAAGACTTTTTCAGAATAGCACGAGCGAACGCCCTCATGAGTACAAAAATGAGTACTAAAGAGGTGAGTGCGCAAAGCCAATGGGCGATTCGCATTTCCGTTCCTCCGTCATAAAACATGTCGATGGTTGTGCGACCGGGGGTTGTGCGACCGGGGGCTGCGCGACCCTCGGCTTGGGGATCGAGCACCATGAGATCGAGCACCATGAGACCGAGGCCATCGGGCCGGATGGGGACTGCCCGGCCGTCGACGGTCGCACGCCAGCCCGGATGATAGGCAATCTGAATCGAGAGCGATTGATCGGCTTGAAGAATAGTTTCGATGTGCGCCGAGTGTGTGGTGGT
>DATHCE010000111.1:0-6825 GCA_035319685.1 Bryobacteraceae bacterium
CGATCCCGGTGTAGTTGTTCGCCTCCAGCTCGCCATACACCACCGCCAACCCCTCGTTGATGCTGATCGGCTGGAAACCGAGGTCGGTGAGGATCTGGCGCATGGTCGATTCATGATAGGTCAGGCTGCCTTCGGCTCCGATGGGCGCCGCGGGAACCGTGAAACACAATTTTTCCCGCTCCGCTTTACCAGCCGGTCCCAGCATCGAAGCCAGAATGTCGCGCATCATGCGCAAGCTTTCGGGTTCCTTGGCGTCCAGCACGCCTTGCGACATCGGCCGGCGCATTTCCGCGTTCAGCAGGGTCGCGAACCGGTCGCTCTCGTTGCCGTGCACGATAATCTCGCCCGGGGTTAGGCTATGCGGAATCTTTTCGCGCTCCAGCACGCTCTGAGTGATTTTCGAATGCGGGATCGACACGAACGCGTTGAGTTGCGATTCGTAGGCGATCTCGTTGTCCGGCCGCCGCGCGATGACGATCCGGCTGGTGCCGACGTCGAGTCCTACGGCTTGAGTGCTCACAGTGGTTTTCATGTTCAGATAGCTCCTTCGATCGTGTCTTTCGATTCGCGCACAGCGGCGGGCGGCTTGGTGACCGCTCCCGACAAGGTTGCCCGCGCTTCCTGTGCGCTCTTTTGCTTCAGCGCGGCGGCAATGTCCTTATAACGATGCCGGAGAATCGTGCGATACCGCGCCACCGGCACACCTTCGAGAGCCGCCTGCCGGTCCACCTGGTTCGCGGCCAGCTCCAAACCCTTCCATCGATCTCCCGTCACCCGCAGGAAGGTTCCGTCGTATTCGAAACCAAACGCATAAATGCTCGCGAGCGGAATCGAATAATTGTCGGGCAGCCCCATTTCCCGGAATGGAAAATTGCTCGCCCAATCCACATGCGAGCCGATCAGCATGTTATCCGGATTCACCGACACCTGCGCGTGGGTCACGCAATCCTCCGCCGCGATGTTGTATCGCGACCGAAGCATCTCGGTCAGCACCCTGCCCGAGGCGACCTGCGCCGGCGTCACCTGGTCGGGCGCATCCGTCTGTCCTTCGAACGACACCCCCAGAAAGCTGTCGTTCAAATTGACGTAAATCCCGTGCGCATCCGCCCACACGGAATTGCCCACATGGTTGGCCGCGTCGGTCTCGGCCACCACCGCGAATACCCGCCCGAAACGATCGATGACGTAATGATAGGCGCGCGCGGTCCGGATCACTTCCAGCAGGTTCCGCCCCAACTGCTTCAGCCTCCGGTTCTCATCTTCTTCAAACGGAGCCAGATGACTCTCCGTGGTGTGATACACGATGCCTACCGGAGCATCGCCCGTCGCCACCGGCTCGGACGCGCCGGCCAGCGCGTACACCGGATAATGCCCGCGCGGCCGGTTGTTCACCACAAACGTCAAATCCACCCGCAGCCCGTTGCTGTAAACGTCGGTCGACTCGGAATGCTCCACGCGCCAGACCTGCGGGACCGGCGCCGTCACCACACCGGCATCCGCCCTGGGAACCAGCATTCCCCGTTCCTTCGCCACCGTTTCCGGCACGCCCTTCGACGCCGGACCCGAGATCGCCATCATCAGAGGAAATGCCAGCCAGATCGCCCGCCTCGCCGCGCGTCTGGCGGCCCGTTTGAATCCGGGCGTGCTTCTGCGGTGCCGCGCCGCAACCGGAACAACTCGCGCCGGAGGGACCGACATCTCTTTGCGCAGATATCGCAGCCGCGCCACCGGATCGTCGATCTGCTGCGCGCGCCGCTCGATCCGCGGCACCCGGTCGAGACTTGGAATGTACTGCGACAAGCGCAGGAGCCCTTGAGAGATGAAGTGCAGTCTCGTACCGATACCTCTCGCTGAAAAGGTATCGACTGAGACCAGGAAAAACCTTAGCTCTTACGCAGCCGGGGGACTAGTTCCCGTCCGCGACCATCCGCGAATCCGCCTGAAACTTCTTATAGTCGCGATACGTGATCTCGATTTCCGCCCGCACTTTCTTGACGTAAGCCAGCCGCGCATCGGCCCGAATAAGGGCGCGCGTCGGTACCCAGACTTCGCCGTTTACCCGGGTCTGTTCGAAACTGAGCGAGCCTCCGGGGTCGAGCCGGAACAAACCCAATCCGAACGACATCGCATCCACCGCCTGCATTTCCGCCTTCACCCATTCATAATCGCCCTGGTCGATCCAGACCTTGCCCCGAAGCTTGCTCAGCACCTTCGCCCTCGCGTCCCGCGGCTCAAACGCGGGGTTAGGGTCGCACCGGATCACCCACGCCGGTTCTCCGCTCACCTTCTCTTCGCCCAGCAGGTGAAACACGAACGCGTCGGGGACTTCGTTCATAAACTTTCGCGTCTCCCGGCGGTTCTTTTCGAGTTTGGCGCGATCGGCAGGGCTCATGTGCTCGCGGCGTTCCAGCTCCCGATCCGCTTTCTGCTGCTCCTTGCGAGCCTCGTTCGCCGAAAGCGGCTTATCGTCGCGGGCAATCAGCCGTTCATACGGACGCCCGGCGAGCATCATCACGTCACGCGTCTCCGCTTCGCTCTTCGTGATGTTGCCGCGGGCATCGAACTCGCGCTCTTCCTGCCTCTGCTGGTAGGCATAGTCTTTGAGACGCTCAAGATTGGTGGAATCGCGATCGACGGCGAGGCGGATAATTTCGAGGGCGCTTTGCGCGTTGGCAAATCCCGACAGGGTCAGCAAGAAAATGACACTGCGCCGCACAACGAATAAGACGCTCCGCGGCGCATCGCGTTGCATGTTCTTCTATACCGAAGCCGAATGCGCCTGCGGCTCTTCCGGAATGGAAATCGTGAATTCCGCGCCCGCGCCGCCGGCGCCATTGGCCGCCTTCACCGATCCCTTTTCCTGCCGCACGATGGTTTCGACGATATGCAGTCCCAGACCCGACCCGCTGGTGGAAGCGTGGGGATGGAACACATGGTCGAGGATCTCCGGCGCGATGCCCGGCCCTTCGTCCCGCACTACGATTTCGATTTCACCGTTGCGCCGCGCCGCCCGGACATGAATCATGCCGCCCTTCGGCATGGCCCGCACGGCGTTTGAGAACAGATTGATGAGCACGCGCTCCCAGGCCCAGTTGCGCCGTAGCTCGATGCCCGGCTGAATCTCGCAGGCGAACACGATTCGCGGTCCGCGCCCCGCGATCATCGAATCTTCGACGAACGAGATGGAGTTGTCTAGGATCGTTTCAAAAGGCGCCGCCGTCTGTTCCACCGATTCAAGGCTGGCCACGATGCCCCGGCCGCGTTCGACGCTGCGCTGGATGGTCCTGGACAGTGCCGCCCACTTGGCGTCCGTCGCGAGCAGATCCGCCGCCTCCACCAGCGTCTGAAATACGTTGTTCAGGTCGTGGACCAGCCCTGGCAGCGTCAGGTCGGTTTGAGTGGTTGGCATCGTTTCAGCCGGCGATTTCCCGCAGTGTACTAAAAAATTCAGGGAAAGACACGTCGGCCGCCTCGGCGCCTTGGATCTGGCAGGGTCCGTCGGCCGCCAGCGCGGCCACCGAGAAGGCCATCGCGATCCGGTGATCGCCCGCCGAATCGATCCGGGCCGCGTGAAATTTCTGGCCGCCGGGAATCCGGAATCCGTCGGGCGAGGTTTCGATCTTCAGCCCCATGCACTCGAAATTCGCCGCGATCGTCGCGATGCGGTCCGTTTCCTTGACCCTCAGTTCGCTCGCGTCGCGCACCGTCAATCCTCCGCTCGATGCCGCGCCGAGCACGGCCAGCGCCGGGATCTCGTCAATCAGCGCGGCGGTCAGCGCACCCTCGATCAGGCCGCCGGTAACTTTCGACGCCCGCACTCGCAGATCGCCCACCACCTCGCCGCCGGTCTGATTCAGATCCAGCACCTTGATCGATGCGCCCATGGACATCAGAAAATCAAGCAGCGCCGATCGTGTCGGATTCAACCCCACTCCGTGAATCACCAGGTCCGCCTCCGGCATCAGCAGCGCCGCCACCAGGAAGAATGCAGCCGAACTCAAATCGCCCGGCACGGACAATTCCCGCCCCGTCAAGCGCGCGCCTTCATGCAGCATGATGACGCGCCGTTCGACTTCGAGATCGGCGCCGAATTCTGACAGCGCGATCTCGGTGTGATCGCGCGTCCGCACCGGCTCGCGGACAATCGTGTCGCCTTTCGCAAAAATCCCCGCCAGAAGAACACAGCTTTTCACCTGCGCACTCGCGACCGGGAGCGTGTAATCGATTCCGTGCAGTTCGCCCCCATGAATGGTCAGGGGGGGGAATTTCCCGTCGCGCGCTTCAATGCGCGCGCCCATTTGCGTGAGCGGAGCGATGATCCTCTGCATCGGCCGCCGCGACAGCGATTCATCGCCTCCGATGCGCGACGTGAATGGCTGCGCCGCTAAAATTCCCGACAACATCCGAATCGTCGAGCCCGAATTTCCGGCATCCAGATCGTCGGCGGGTTCGCGTAGCGCACCGCCCTGAATGACGACGCGCCCATCGCGGCGTTCGATTTTCGCGCCCAGTGCTGCCATTGCGCCCAGTGTCGACTGGCAATCGGCACCGGTCGAATAATTAGCGACCGTCGTGGTCCCTTCGGCAATCGCACCCAGCATGCCATAGCGATGGGAAATGGATTTATCGCCCGGCAAAGTGACGATGCCCTCCACGGCTCGCGCCGGCGAGATGGTTTGAATCATAAAGTTTTAGTTAAACAGGCGGTGCTGTCTCATGTCCAGCGCGAGAAATATTTCTCGTAATTTCAAGTGCTTGCGGCCTTCGTGGCGCTGCGCTTTTGCAGCGGCTCCCTTATCGTGAAGCCGAGGCTGGTTGTCTCGAGGCCAGCCGAGACGGCGCGAGGGACCCATGCGGCCAGTCCCTCGCACCGCTCTGAAGCAAAATCGCCCGAATGCCGATCCACAGAATGTGACTTGGTGGTTGGCTCTTTTCCTTGTACAAGATGTCACTCCGCAAAGCCAGGCCGATCGCGTTCGCGCGGCTATGGAAGCGTCGCTTGCCGCGCAACGCCTTTCAGTTCAAAAGCAGGCCGAATCTGTTGGCGTCTCGATTCCATGGGCGCCGGTCGCCCTGCTTCCGGAACCGGCCTGCGACCCGATCCCTCAGCCGGAATTGTCCAAAATGATCGACGAATCGGCTCAAAAGCACAATGTGGACCCCAATCTGTTGCGGGAAGTCGCGCGCCAGGAGTCCGGATTCCGGCCGTGCGTCGTTTCGGTCAAAGGCGCGCAAGGACTGATGCAATTAATGCCCGAAACCGCGGCACAGTTCCAGCTATCGGACCCGTTTGATGCAAAACAGAGCCTCGACGCGGGAACTAAGTTGCTGAAAACATTACTCGATCATTATAATGGCGACGTGTCGCTCGCGCTCGGAGCTTATAACGCCGGAGAGGGCCGGGTCGACCACGACGGTGGCATCCCGAATATCCCCGAGACCAAGAATTACGTCCTCAACATCCTCAGCCGATTCGTACAGTAACCCCGCGCGTCAACCACGCAGCTACCTTAGTACTACTCCTTAAATTGCTCTAATTATTTCCTAAGATTCTCCCGATAGGACCTACAGGGAATCGTGTCAACGCATACCCAAAAAGCGACGGGAAAAGAGCTTGTAGTCTTACAGCCCGATATGCACGTCCCTCGCTGGGAAAGCGTGCTCGAAGAGGCCGCGCAGGCGCCCACCATCCTTATCGTCGACGATATCGACCTGAATCGCCGGCTGTTCAAGGCGATGCTGAAGGCTGCGAATTACCGGATTGTGGAAGCCAAACGGCCGTCCACGGCCGTCGCGATTCTGGAACGGGACAAAGTCGATCTGGTGGTGGTCGATCTGGTTATGCCCGAAATGAGCGGCCCGGATTTCTGCCGGCTCCTCAAGCGCGATCGCAAGACCCAGCTTATTCCGATCCTGATGACCACCAGCGTTCAGGGCGCCGAAAACGAAGTGGCCGGCATCGAGTCCGGCGCCGACGAATTTCTCATTAAGCCGCTGCAGCCGACCGTCGTCCGCACCCGCATTCGCGCGATGCTGCGCAACAAAGCGCTGGTCGATTCGCTCGAAGAAGCCGAAACCATTCTGTTCGCGTTGGCGCAATCGGTGGAGCACCGGGACAAATACACCGGCCTGCATTGCGAGCGGCTGGCGTCCTATAGCATTGGCTTGGGACAGGCGCTCGGCCTTCCACGGCAGGACCTGCTCGCGCTCTATCGCGGCGGATATCTTCACGACATCGGCAAAATCAGCATACCCGACGTGATCCTTTTCAAGCGCGGCTTGCTTACGGATGAGGAATGGCAGACCATGCGCCAGCACACCATTCGCGGCGAGGAAATTTGCCGGCCCATGAAAACCCTGGCGCCGGTTCTTCCTATCATCCGCAGCCACCACGAACGCTGGGACGGTACCGGCTATCCCGACGGCCTGGCCGGCGAAGAGATTCCGATTCTGGCGCGGATCCTGCAAGTTGCCGACATCTACGACGCGCTGACCACGGCTCGTCCGTATAAGCCCGCGTTTTCGCACCAACACGCGATCGAAATCATGCTCGAAGAGGCGCGCCGCGGCTGGCGCGATCCGGAACTGGTGCCATTGTTTGCCGAAGTTTCCCAGCAGACTTCCGAAACCGTGACCTCGCCCTGGCCGAACGGCGCATCGCCGGGCAATGTCACCATGCAACAGTCACTTGAGAACATGCGCCGCGAACTTTCGAAGTAGTTGTTGGACACTTTCGCCTCGGAGAAGCCGTCTATTCGACCATGGGCAAGCTCCCGGCGGCATGTTTGTTTGCAGTGATCGCGGCCGGCCAGCATCTCCAATTGT
>DATHCE010000112.1:0-2197 GCA_035319685.1 Bryobacteraceae bacterium
AAATTATCGAGATCGGGGACGTCACGCTCAAACTAAATTCGGCCGCCGGCCGGGATTTTACGGTCTCGCAGTTGCGCGAACAGGGCTTCGACGCCGTGGTGCTCGCGGTCGGGGCGCACCGAAGCCGCGAACTCTCGATTCCCGGTGTCGATCTCGACGGAGTCCACAAGGGAATCGAGTTCCTTCTCAACGCGAACCTGGGCTATCGCTTCAGCATCGGCCAAAAGGTGGTCGTGATCGGGGGAGGAAACGTAGCCATGGATGTGGCACGCTCCGCGGTTCGCGAAGTGCTGAAGCAGCACCGGGTCGATCTTGAAGGGGCCACGCCGAGCGAGGAGAACGTCGCTGCCGTGGCGACGCGCGAAATGGTCGATGTCTCGCTCTCGGCCCTGCGGATGGGGGCCCGGGAAGTCAGTATCGTGTGCCTGGAACGGCGCGAAGAGATGCCGGCGGCGGCTGAGGAAATCGAAGAGGCGGAGATCGAGGGCGTCCGGCTGCACGACGGGCGCGGGCCGAAGCGCGTGCTGGGCCGCAACGAAAAAGTGGTGGGTCTGGAAACGGTTCGAACGAAATCGGTGTTTGACGCTCAGGGGAGATTCAATCCGTCGTTTGAGGAACACAGCGAATCGACGATTGAATGCGACACGGTGATTCTGGCCATCGGGCAGGCTCCTCGGCTCGATTTCCTCCGGGCGGAGGATGGCATCGACATTTCACCTCGCGGGCTCATCGTCGCCGATCGCCGGACGTTGATGACCAGTGCGCCCGGCGTCTTCGCTGGAGGGGATTGCGTCTTCGGACCGCGGCTGATCATCGATAGCGTCGGTGACGGCAAACGCATCGCCATAGGTATCGATGAGTACCTCACCGGGCGGGCCCATCCCGATCCCGAAATCGAGGTCGAGATTCTGTCGCATCACCGCATGTTCCCGGACTACCTGGAGATCGGACGGCAGCCGATCCCGATGCTTCCGATCGACCGTCGCACCGGGGTTACGGAAGTGGAGTTGATCTATGACGAGGAATCCGCGATGCGTGAGGCGCGGCGATGCCTGCGCTGCTGGATCAATACGGTTTTCGAGGGCAACGAAACGGACGGGTCGCGATGCATTCTCTGCGGCGGGTGCGTCGATGTGTGCCCCGAGAATTGCATTCAGCTTGTATCGCTCGATCGGATCGAGTTTCCGCCCGATGTGCTGGACCAAATTCGCCGCGATAGCGCACTGTTTCACGTGGAGCTCGACGAGGTAGCTGCCGAGGAGCTTGGGACCATCTCCGGCGCGGCCATGCTCAAAGATGAAACGCGCTGTATCCGCTGCGGGCTTTGCGCGGAGCGATGCCCGGTGAATGTCATCACGATGGAAGCCTACTCGATCAAGCTGCGGGATCCCGAGCCGGCCCTTCGAGCGCGAGGAGAATAGGGTGTCAGACGAACACAAGCCAGCAAGTGGCGACGGCGCATGCAAGGAATGCAGCCGCCGCAAATTCACGAAACTCGGCGTAGGATCGATCGCCATTGTGGGCGCGGGGTCGGCCGTTTTCGGCTACCAATTTCTCTCGCCGAACGTGCTCTATGAGCCGTCGCCGATCGTAGATGCCGGAAAACCGGACCGCTACGCGCCGGATTCGGTAACTGCCGATCCGCAAAGCGGGATCTATATTGTGCACGGAGCTCAAGGCATTTATACGCTCTCGGCCGTGTGTACGCATCTCGGATGCCTCACGGCCTGGAAACCGGAACTCGGCATCATCGCGTGCCCGTGCCATGGCAGTAAGTTCCATATCGACGGAGTGAGATTCGACGGCCCGGCTCCGAGCCCGCTCCCCTGGCTCAAGACGTGGGTGGACAAGGACGGCAACCTGCTCATCGACCGCTCCGAGGCGCTCGCGCATAAGCAGTTCGTCAGGATCTAGCATGCCCAATCTGCTCGCGGAACTCGCCGGATTGCGCAATACGCGGGTTTGGCGCTCGGTGTTTCGCGCCGGAAGCGGTGACAGCAATCTGCGTCGGTCGCTCGCGGTTCAGCAGAACGTTTTTCTGCACCTGGCGTCGGTCAAGGTTCGCCGGCGCGCGCTGGACTTCGGTGTCACCTGGTATCTCGGGACGCTGAGCCTGGGATGCTTTCTGATTCTGACGGTGACCGGCATTCTGCTGATGTTGTATTACCATCCTTCGGTTCCGCAAGCTTACGCGGAC
>DATHCE010000113.1:0-5018 GCA_035319685.1 Bryobacteraceae bacterium
CTAGTGCGCGGCCCCGTGTTTACCTCGTTCCTGCTCGCCGATGAAATCAATCGCGCGCCGGCCAAGACCCAGTCCGCGCTGCTCCAGGCAATGCAGGAGCGCAGGGTCACCATCGATCGCGAGACGCACGCGCTCTCGGAAAACTTCACCGTATTCGCGACGCAGAACCCCATCGAGTACGAGGGCACCTATCCGCTTCCCGAAGCGCAGAAGGATCGATTTTTGATGAAAATCCCGATGGCCGCCTCCGATCGGGCCCATGAAATCGAGCTGGCGCAGCGAACGCTGACGGATTGCGCGCCGGAAGCGGCGCTCGATCGCGGCGACGTGCGTCCGGTGCTGGCGGAAGGCGAACTGGCGCGGGCCCGGCAGGCGCTCGGCGACGTTTCGATGCGCCCCGAAATCGCGGCTTACATCGTCGACATCGCGCGCCGCACGCGCACGCATGAAAGCATTCTGGTGGGCGCGGGACCGCGCGCGACGCAGGCGCTGGTATTGTCGAGCCGCGCGCACGCCGCGCTCGCCTGCCGCGATTTCGTCACCCCCGACGACGTCAAAGCGCTGGCCGTCCCGGTGCTCGAACACCGTCTGATTCTGCGCCCCGAATTCGAAATTGAAGGCATGACGCCCGCCGAGTCCGTCGAAAAGGTTCTCGAAAGCGTCGCGGTACCGGTCTAATGGTTCCTTCCGCGCGACTCATCTGGCTGGTGGCTGCGATCGGATTCCCGGCCGCGATTATGGCCGCGCTGTTGCCCGGGGAGCGTTGGATCGCCATCGCCGCTATCAGCCTGATCGCCATCCTCGCGATTTTGGATGCGCTGCTGCGCGCCCGGCCGCTGGCGGGAATCCGCATCGTTCTGCCGGAGTTCGCGCGATTCTACAAGGATCGCGAAGGCCGGATTCCGGTTCGCGTTCTAAACCGGAATCGGCGCGCGCAACGGGTGCGCGTGGGCCTGGTCGCGCCGGAGGGAATCGACACGCCATTTGAGGAGCAGAGGATCGAGCTTCCCTCGAACGCCGATGCTTCGGAATTTTCGTGGACCTTCGTTCCGCGGCGCCGCGGCCGGTATCGATTCGAATCCGGTTATCTCGAAGCCGCGTCGCCCTTAGGTCTCTGGCTGGTGCGGCGGCGCGATCCGGTCGCATTCGAGCTGCGCGTCTATCCGAATCTGCGCCGCGACAACGATCTGAAAGCGCTCCGCCGGGGCGTCGAGGGTTGGCACTCGTTTCGTCAGATCGGACGCGGGCGCGACTTCGAAAAACTGCGCGAATATATCCCCGGCGACGGCTTCGACGAGATCCACTGGAAAGCGACCGCGCGCCGCGGCCGGCCGGTCACCAAAGTATTTCAAGTGGAGCGCACGCAGGAAATCTACGTGGTCATCGACGCGTCGCGGCTCTCGGGGCGCCCGGCCGGCGGGGAAACCGTGCTCGAACAATCCATCACCGCGGGCCTGATTGCGGGCGCGGCCGCCGAACGCCGCGGCGATTTATTCGGGCTCGCCGCGTTCTCCGATCGGGTGGAATCCTTCACGCGCGCGCGCAACGGGAAGGCCCACTACGCCGCGTGCCGCGATTCCATCTATGAGTTGCAGCCGCGCCCGGTCTCGCCCGATTTCGACGAGATCGCGACGTTTCTGCGCTTGCGCCTCCGGCGCCGCGCGCTACTGCTGTTCTTGACTTCCCTCGACGATCCGGTGCTGGCCGAAAATTTCGCGCGCGCCTCGAAACTGCTCGCGCGGCGTCATCTGGCGGTCGTGGCGATGCTGCGGCCGGCGTCCGCCCAGGAACTGTTTCACGAAGGGCATCACGGCGCGCGCGTCGAATCGGTCGAAGACATCTATCGCCGCCTGGCCGGTCATTTGTCATGGCGCCGGCTGCGCGAACTGGAAACGCAGCTCGCGCATCAGGGCGTTCGTCTCGCCATGTTGGAACCGGGAAACCTCGCGGCCGGATTGATCGGCCTCTACGATGAAGTCAAACAGAGGCAACTGCTATGATCATCGATCTCGCGCGCTTCGTCTCGACCGGACGTCCGCATTGGACGGCGCTTGAAAAGACTCTCGATTGGTTCGATCGCAACCCCGGCGCGACGCCCCCTATCGAGGATCTCGAACGCTTCCACGAGTTGTATCAGCGCGCCTCGGCCGATCTGGCGAAGATCGCTCCGCTCACCGCCGAAGCCGAGCTGCGAACGTATCTCGAATGGCTGGTCAGCCGCGCTTACGCCGAAATTCACGAGGCGCGCGACCGCCGCAAATTCCGGCCGTGGCGCTGGTTTACCGTCGAATTTCCGCGAGCGTTTCGCCGCCATGTGCGCGCGTTTTCGCTCGCCGCCGCCCTCACCATTGCGGGCAGCGCGGTCGGAGCGCTCGCGCTGCGCATCGATTCCGAGGCGAAGTCCGTCATCATGCCCTTCGAGGCGCTGGAGATGTCTCCGGCGGAGCGCGTCCGCCGCGAACAGGAAACCAAGGGCCGCCAGCTCGCGGGAAGAAAAGGACGATTCTCTGCGGAATTGATGACGCACAACACGCAAGTCGCCTTGTTGACCCTGGCGCTGGGGATGACGTTCGGCCTCGGGACCGTCGTCGAGCTGTTCTATAACGGCGTAATCCTGGGAGCGGTCGCCTTCGATTACGTGCACGGAGGGCAGAGCGTTTTCCTGCTCGGATGGCTGCTGCCGCATGGCGTGATCGAAATTCCCGCGATTCTGGTCGGCGGCCAGACCGGATTCGTCATCGCCTACGCGCTGATCGGGTGGGGCAGCCGCATCTCGCGTGCGGACCGTTTGCGCGCCGTCTCGGGTGACGTCGTGACGCTGGCCGGCGGAGCCGCCGTCATGCTGGTCTGGGCCGGGATTGTAGAGGCCTTTTTGTCCCAATATCACGAGCCGGTGATCCCCTACGGCATGAAGATCGCCTTCGGCCTGGTGGAGGCGCTGCTGCTCTCCTTGTTTCTCACCCGTGCGGGAGCAAACACCAAATGAGCGCGCGCGATTCGTTGGTGATTCGAACACCGGAGGGCATTGAGTTCGCCCTGCGGCTCGCCGGACCTTTCAGCCGTATGCTGGCGCTGGCCGTAGACCTGGCTGTTATCGCAATGCTTGGCTCGGTGCTCGAAAAAATTCTCAGCCCGCTGAGGATTTTCGGAGGCGACTTCGCCGACGCGGTTCACGTCGTCCTGTATTTCGCGATTGCGCTCGTTTACGGGGCCGCAGCCGAGTGGATCTGGCGGGGGCAGACCGTCGGAAAGCGCCTGCTGGGCCTGCGCGTGGTCGACGCGCGGGGTCTGCGCCTGGAACCGGCGCAGGTGATCGTGCGCAATCTTCTGCGCGTAGCCGATGCGCTCCCGGCGCTCTATTTTGCCGGCGGCCTCGCCTGCGTTTTGAATCGCCGGCGCCAGCGTCTCGGCGATCTCGCGGCAGGCACTGTCGTCGTCCGGACCCCGCGCCTCGCCCGCCCCGATCTCGACCGGCTGCTCGGCAGCAAGTACAACTCTCTCGCCGAGCATCGCCACCTGGCCGCGCGTCTGCGCCAGCGCGTCCGGCCCGAAATCGCGCAACTCGCCCTCGACGCGCTGGTGCGCCGCGAGCAACTCGATCCTCAGGCCCGGCTGGCGCTGTTCGCCGAGCTGGCCCGTTATTTCCGGTCGCTGGTCCCCTATCCGCCCGAAGTCGCCGAGCAGTTGTCCGACGAGCCTTATGTTCGCAACGTCGTCGAACTGGTCTATTCCTCCCGCGTCACCGCTGCCCCGGCTCAAACCGCCGCCGGACGTGACCTGGCAGTGTCCTGATTAGGACCCTGCCTATGACCTTAGTCCCTTCTCTCGCCCTGGTGTTTGTGATTTACTTAAGGAGATGCACCGCCGTAAGCTTTTGACTTTCCTGCCACTGTTGCTCATTCTTGCGTCCTGTAGCCGTGACCCCAGGGTGCAGGCGCAACGGTACCTCGATAACGGGAATAAATTCTTCGCCAAAGCCAAGTACAAGGAAGCGTCGATCATGTACCGGCGCGCCCTGCAAAAGGACCTGAGGTTCGGCGAGGCATATTACCGGCTCGGGCTCACCGACCTGAAACTCGCCGCCTTCGGCGACGCCGGCCATGCGCTCCGCCGCGCCGTGGAACTCGAGCCCACCAACGCCGATGCCATCACCAAGCTGACCGACCTGTATCTGGTGGCTTCGATCCAGGACACCGCCCACCAGGATCAATTGCTCAAGGACGTCCAGGATCTGTCGGGCAAACTGCTTCAGCAGGACCCGAAATCCTACGATGGCCATCGCCTGCGAGGCCAGATGGCGCTGGTGAAACGCGATGCCGCCGGAGCGGTGACGGAATTTGAACAGGCCAACGCGGCCAAGCCGGACCAGCCGGATCTGGTCATGGCGTATTTTCAGGCGCTGGTCGCCACCAACCGGTTCCCCGAGGCCGAAGCGCTCGCGCGTCATTTGATCGAGAAGCAGAAAAGCTACGCTCCGATCTACGATCTGCTGTACGTCCAGTACATGCGCCAGAACAAGCCCGATCTGGCCGAAAGCATTCTCAAAGAGAAGGCTGCCAACAATCCCAAACAGGCCCGCTACCTGATGCAGTTGGCGCAGCACTACTTCCTGCTCAAGCGCCAGGACGACATGGAGGCGGTCATTCAAAGGGTGACCGACGAGAAAACGTTTCCGGACGGCCACCTGCTCGCGGGCGATTTTTTCTTCCTGCGCACCAGGGATAATCAACGCGCCGAGGAACAGTATCAGGCCGCCATCAAGGCGTTCCCGAAGGATAAAGCGGTCTATGAAAAGCGCCTGGTAGAGCTGTATGCCACCAGCGGCCGAAGCCCCGATGCGAATCGCGTGCTGGCGGCCATCCTGAAGGAAAATCCCAAAGACAACGACGCCATCGCCATGCGCGCCGCGCTGATGCTCACCACCGGCAATCGCGAACAGATCAACATGGCTGCCAACGATCTGCAATCGCTGGTAACCAAGAATCCGAACAATGACCTGCTGCGTTATAACCTGGCCC
>DATHCE010000114.1:0-3068 GCA_035319685.1 Bryobacteraceae bacterium
ACGTTCGGCGGCGCGTTCAGGGGCGCGCTACGTGTTGCACTATGTGTTGCGGGCGCGACCGGAGGAGCCGGAACCGCTTCCGCCAGCACCACAGCCGGCTCGATCCGTCGCGCCGGTTCCGGGGGATCTTGAGGCGCGCAATCGCCGAAACCTGTGGTCTCGAAGCAGAGCCGCGCGAGTTCGCCCAGCTCCGTTTCATACGCCTCGAACTCTCGCGCCGGTTCCTGCCACAGGGAAAACGCTTCCGGCGGAGGGTAACCAACCACGGGAATTTCCATGGGTTCACAATTGGCCTCCGGCAACGCCGTTTCGCTCGCGGCCGGCACAACGAACTCGACCACCGGAGCGCCGCGCACGAACTCGCGCACCTCCAGACGGCGATCCATCCCGTGACCCGCCGAATCCAGGATGGAGATTGCGGGTGGCATGACCAGGCGGCCCGCCGCGATCAGCTCGGTTCCCCACGCTCCGAAATCGCGCTGCGGAACGGCGGGCTCGTTGGTGTGCTCCAGCTCCAGTTCCGGCAAAGATATGGTCATCACTTGCGCCGTCACCGGTACCGGAAATTCGGTAAAGAATCCGGCCGCACCGGCCGGAGCAGCCTCTTCGGCGGGAGCGGGTTCGGGTGGCTTCTCCATCTCCGCCACAGGAACCGGAACGGGCGCGCGCGGCTCGGCGACCGTCACCGGCGCGGGCGGCTCGGCGACCATCACCGGCGTGGGCTTCGGCTCTGCCGCAATTTCCTTCTCGGGCGGCTTCGCTTGCAGCAGACGGTTCAACGCGAGTTGGTTGTATTCGTCCTGATACTGTTGCCGATGTGCATCCGAGCAGAATTCGCCGCCCTTCGTGAACCGCTTGAAGAGGGGCAAACCCTTGCCGCAATACAAACATCGCATATCTATTTCATCGTCCCGTCTGACCTAATGCTAAAGAGTGCTCTTAAGGCTTTCCATGCGGTAAAGCACTTATGTCTTCGTTCTGAGGCCGCGGCCTTACGGCACCTTAGGCGATAGACCTTAGGGAAAATGTGTCGGGTCCTGGCGCTCCGGCCCTCGCGGTACTGTGTTCTCGCCTGTTTTGAAGCGTCCGGGGGGTCGATTCTACGCAGATGGCCTTATGCCCAATTACGAGTTTTGCCTGTACTTCTCCGCTAAAGCTTTTTCCCGCACCAGTCGATTCATCAAGTGCTCGGCGCAGTAGTCGCGGGGGCCGCTTGAATCGCGGAGAAATTCTGAAATCTCATGACAGGAGAGACTATGGCAAAAGGTGAAGCGTTGAAGGGCCACATCGAGGCTCTGCGCAACGCAATTCCGGAATTGAAGGGCGTGTTGCTGGCGTCCAACGAGGGTTTGCCGATCGCGCATTCCTTATCGAACGGCGCGGACCCCAATCGTGTCGCGGCGATGGCCGCGGCCGCCTCCAGCCTGGGACGCCGCATCAGCGATAACATGAACGCCGGCGCGCTGGGCGAAGTTTCCATTCAATCCGAGGAAGGCGCGCTGTTCGTCTATTCGGCGGGAACCAAGGCCGTGCTCGCCATCATCAGCCCGCAAGGCGGCAACGCCGGTTTAATTCATCTCGAAGCGCGCGGCGTCGCGAAAGAAATCGGCGACCTGTTCTAGTCCGGATTCCGCGCGGGCGCTTGCGCCTGCCCAGCGGCCGCCACCCCGAGCCCTTCTCGAACCCGCCGCGCCGCCACTCGACCCGCGACGCGCGCCAATTCCTCCTCCGTCGCCTGCCGGATCCGTTCCACACTGCCGAATTCGCGCAGGAGCTTCGCCACCGTCTTCTCGCCGACCCCGGCAATCTGATCCAGTTCGCTGCGCAGCCGGCTCGCGTTGCGCCGCGTGCGATGAAACGTCACCGCGAACCGGTGCGCTTCGTCGCGAACCATCTGCACCAGGTGCAGCACCGGCGAGAATCGGTCCAGAATCACCGGCTCGTCTTCCTGCCCGTACACGTAAATCCATTCTTCCCGTTTCGCGATCGACGCCAGCGGTTGGTCCGTGATTCCCAATTCCTCCAGCGCTCCCGCCGCCGCGTGCAACTGGCCTAATCCTCCATCCACCAGCACCAAGCCCGGCCGCGGCTTGTTCTCTTCCTTCAATCGCCCGTAACGCCGCAGGATCACTTCGCGCATCGACGCAAAATCGTCGTTTCCCTCCACCGTGTGGATGACGAATTTGCGGTAATCCGATTTTTTCATCTTTCCGGCTTCCCACACGACCATGCTGGCGACTTTGTCGGTGCCTTGGATGTGCGAAATATCGAAGCATTCGATGCGGCCCGGTGCACGCTCCAGAGCCAGCGCGTCCTGGAGCGCGGTCTCGATGGCCTTCGACGACGGCCGCATCACGCGGAACCGCTGATCGAAGCTGTGCTTCGCGTTGGACTCCACCAGCTCGATCATGGCGCGCTTCTGCCCGCGCTGCGGCGTGTGAATCTCCACCGGGTGGCGGCGGCGTTCGGAGAGCAACTCTTCGAGTACGTCGTGTTCTTCGAACTCCACCGGCACGTGAATGAACGCCGGAATGTACGGATCGTTGAGATACACCTGCTTGAGCAGCGACGCGAAAAACTCGGGTGGATCGAATTCGGTCTGATCCTCCCAGAAGAATTCGCGGCGATCGACGATGTGCCCGCCGCGCAGATGAAACAGGTTCACGGCGATCAGCGGAGGCTCGGCGTAATACGCGAAGATGTCGGTGTCGTTGCCTTCCACCTGCGCCATCTTCTGCTTCTCGCCCATTTCTTCCACCGTATGCAGCAGATCGTGCAGCGCGGCGGCCTCTTCATAGCGCATTGCGGCGCTCAAGGTTTCCATTCGCCCGCGAAGCTCGCGCGCTAAATCTTTATGCCGCCCTTCGAGGAACAACCGCACCTGCCGCACCGCCGCCGCGTATTCCTCAAGCGTCGTCAGCCCTTCGACGCACGGACCCAGGCATCGATGGATGTGATATTCCAGGCACGGATGCGAATGCTTGCGCGTCAGATCCACGTTGCACGATGGCACTTTGAAATGGCGATGAATGAAATGGACCAGCCGGTGGGCGAGATTTCCCGGAAAA
>DATHCE010000115.1:0-3625 GCA_035319685.1 Bryobacteraceae bacterium
AAAAACGCGCGACGCAAGCTGATCCACCTGCGGATCGTCATGCGTCCACGGATAAACCAGCGATTTTCGATCGAACGCGCCCACGCGCACATCGTCCAACTCCAGCAATCGCGAGCGGGAAGTGATCAGCAACCGCAAAGCGAGCTGCACGGAGGGAACATTTTGGATGAGATTTGATTCCGCGATCGCGCGGAGCAGGTCGCGATAGCTCTCGATGGTGGTCCACGGCGTGAACGCAATGAAGGTCGGCTGAAGCGTCAGGTCCGCGTCGCGCATCAACCTGACGGCTTCGAAAAAATCGCAGCGCGTGTGATTTTTTTCGAGTTTTCCAAGCACCCGGTCATCCAGCGATTCGACCGCGCTGGTGACCAATACACATCCCGTTTCGCGCAGGGCGCCGAGTAGATCGCGATGTTTCAGCAAATGCTCGATCTTTATTGTTACATCGTAGGTGACCGCGGGAAATTCAGCGTGCAACGCCCTCACAATCCGCATCGCGTGCGAGGGTCCGTTGAAAAAATCGGGATCGCCAAAGGTGACGTGCCGCGCGCCGCGCTCGATCTGTTGGCGGATGTCGTCGAGCACGACATCGCGCTGGACGATCCGAAAATGACCTTGATAAACCGGCACGATGGGGCAGTGGCGGCACAGATGTTTGCATCCGCGGCTCGCTTCGGTGTACGCGACCGGCTTGACTTCGCCGCCGTGATGAAAATGGGCGCGTGCTTCTCGAAAACCGCTTCGATCGGGTCTCAAAAATTGCAATCGTGCGAGCGAATTTTCCTGCGCCGGCTCGCCGCGGGCAATTTTGGCAAGATCCGCTTCGAACTCGCCGCCAAGGATGGTCTCGACGCCGAGCGCACGCAACAAATCGGCATTGAGCGGCGCGTACAATCCGTAGCAGACGAGTTTGGCTTTGGGATTCAAGCGCTTCACGCGCTCGATCACGGGCAGAGCGAGGCGCGTGGCGGTGTGCATCGGCAGATAAAACGCGGCCAGATCGGCGTTGCGCACATCGTCATCGGAAAATTTTTCAAACGAAAGATCCAGCAATCGCACGGAATGGCCGTCGCGGCGAAGCCAGGCTTGCGGCGACGCAAGGCCGAATGGCTGGCGGCCCAGATCGTAGGTCGAAATCAGAACCACGTTCACTTCACTTCCAGAGTATCCACTACTCTGAAGACATGCGACGTGTGGCCGCCGCGCTCGGACCGACTTTTCGATATTGGATGCAGACCGAAGTGCATGTGTACGCGTTTTCGGTGGCGGCGAACGTGCTGCTGTCGTTCTTCCCGTTTCTGATCGTGGTGATGTCGGTTTCCCGGATTTTTTTCAATGAGCAGACCACCATCGCGTCCATCGACCTGGCTCTGCGCGATTATTTTCCGGACTCGCTCGGCAATTTTCTGCACAACAATCTGCCCCGTCGGGGCCCGACGGAAATCGCGTCGCTGATCCTGCTGATGTTCACGGCGAACGGAATTTTTGAGCCGCTCGAGGTCGCGCTGAACCGGGTGTGGGGGATTCGGAAAAATCGAAGTTTTTTTAGCAATCAGATGATCAGCCTGGCGCTGATTTTTGCGTGCGGAGGGCTGCTGCTCGCATCCCTGATGCTGACCGCTCTGAACCGTGCCTCGCTCACCCACAGCGCGTTTGAGCGAGCGCTGGGCGGCCAGTTCTTCTCGGCCGTTTTTTTCAAAATGCTGGCGGTGCCGATCGCCGCGCTGGTGCTGTTTCTGGTGTATCGATATTTGCCGAACGGGCGCCCGCCGCTCGACCGCGTCGTGGCGGCGGCGATTGTGGTCGGCATTTTGATGGAGGCGCTGAAGTACGTCAATAAACTGGTGTGGCCGTGGCTGTTCCGCAAAATGTCGCGCGAGTACGGCGTGTTTAAATATTCGGTGACCCTGATATTGCTGGGATTTCTTGCCTCGATGGTGGTGCTCGCCGGGGCCGAGTGGGCCGCTCGCGGGCATCGCCTGGACGCCAAGGAAATCGCCGGCGAAAAGGAGCAAACCCATGCCTGATCGGCCCCTGGCGGTAATCACCGGAGCTTCGAGCGGCATTGGCGCGATGTTCGCGCGCAAACTGGCCGCGCGCGGATACGACCTGCTGCTCATTGCCCGGCGCCAGGATCGAATCGAATCGCTCGCCGACGAGCTGGCGGCGGCCTATCACGTCGCGGCGGAGGCGATGGCGGCCGACTTGGCGGACGCTGCGGATTTGTCGCGCGTCGACCGGCGCGTGCGCGAGGCGCCTGATCTCGGGCTCCTGGTGAACAACGCCGGGTTCGGCTCGCATGGATTTTTCTGGGAGGCCGATATCGAAGGGCAGGAGCGGATGCACCGCGTGCACGTGATGGCAACCATGCGGTTGACGCATGCGGCGCTGGCGAACCAGGTGCCGAGAAACACGGGCGGGGTGATCAACGTTTCCTCGGTCGCGGGGTTTCTGGCGTCGCCGGGCGCGGTGAGTTACGGCTCGACCAAGGCGTGGATCCATCGCTTCACCGAAGCGGTCTCGACGGAGCTGGCCGTGCGGAAATCGCGGACCAAAGTGCAGGCGCTGTGCCCGGGATTCACGCTCTCGGAATTTCACGACACGCTGGGGATGGATCGCAGCCCGATTCCGAGCGCGTTGTGGATGACGGCGGATTTCGTGGTGCACGAATCGCTGTGCGGCTTCGACGAGGGGAAATTATTCGTGATTCCGGGATGGCGCTACAAGCTGGTGGTCGCGGGACTGAAAATGATGCCCGGCGCATTGCTGCGCCGGGTGTCGGCGAGGGGAGCAAGCCGGTATCGAAAACCGAAAATCGATTAACGCCCTCCTCGAAACGCGGGGCCGAACCGGCCGCGGCCCTGGGTTTGATACTGGGTGTATTGCGTCTGCTGAGCCGGCGTCAGGATCTGGTAGAACGCCATGTCGGCCTGCGCGTTGGCGAGCGTCGTCTGCGCGGTGAGCGTGCCGATGGTGTTGGCGATCTGGCTCAACGAGCCGGCGTCGTTACCTTGAATCGCCGTCTGGAGGCTCTGCCGCGCGGTCTTCACACTTGCGGCGGTGGTCTGGTTGGCGGTCGCCGCGTTGGTGAAGATCGTGGTGGCCTGCTGCTGCTGGGCCGTCGTCAGCGTGAGCAGCGTCGTCAGGAACTTCACGCGGCGCTGCGCCATATTGGCCGGGTTGGGTCCGGCGTTTTGAGCGAATACGGATGATGCCGCAAATGCGGAAATCAGGAGGAATTTGGTTAAGGAACGCTTCATGCCTATTCAGACGCAGCGAGCGAAGGTCACGTTTACTCGTGCAAAAAACGCAATCCGGTGCAACCCTGGCGGGGGTTTTTCGCGTCTCAAATATACAGGCACGTCCGGAGGACCTAGGCGAGAAATGTCCAGAGGACGTATAGGAGAGGATGTATGAGCGCAGAGCTTACACGCCGCAGCGTCTTGACGCTCGCGGTGGGCACGGGATTCGCGGGATGGACGCGGCTGTATGCGTTCGGCTCGGATTTCTGGAACAAGAAGGATCCCTCGGAGTGGAATCATGACGAGGTCGACCAGCTCACCAACAAGTCGCCGTGGGCGAAAGCGGTCAGTGTTTCCGGACCGGCCAACAACCCTTATGGACA
>DATHCE010000116.1:0-11862 GCA_035319685.1 Bryobacteraceae bacterium
AAGGCGCGGATCGTCCGGAGTTCGGCACGCTGTTCGCGCGGATTCGCGACCGCGTCAGCACGCTCCGCGCTCTCTATGGCGACGGACCGCTGGAGATCGATTTCAAATCGATGGGCGAGCGCGCGGCGCGCATTCGAATGACGTGCTGCGAAATTCGCCGCGTGGATGCGGAGCGCACCAGCCGGGCTACCGGGCAGCGGCATTCGCTCGGAGGATTCGTCGGCAAGGCGGAATATGAGGGCGATCTCGCCGAATTCCTGCCGTATCTCGAAATCGCGCGATGGACCGGCGTCGGACGCCAGGCGGTGTGGGGGAAAGGCGAAATTGTCTGCGAAATTCTTTGAGACGGAGGCCGTAAGAGGCTGGTTGCATGAGCCGGGAAACCAGACTTCAGGCGACGCCCTCGCGATCACACATGGCGCGGGATCCAATGGCGAAGCGCCGCTGCTTCGATCGATCGCCACGGAGTTCGCGGCCGCAGGATACCTGGCGCTGCGATTCGATCTGCCCTATCGGCGGGCGCGCCCGCATGGTCCGCCTTTTCCGGCGCAGGCGGCGCGCGATCGCGAAGGCATCCGCGAGGCCGTAAGCACGCTTCGTAAACTGGCGCCGGGCCGCGTATTCGCGGGCGGGCACTCTTATGGCGGGCGTCAAACGAGCATGGCCGCGGCGGAGGATCCGGCGCTCGCCGACGGGTTGTTGCTGTTGTCGTATCCGCTGCATCCGCCGGACAAGCCGCGGCAGCTTCGCACGGAACACTTTGATCAACTGCGAACGCCCGCGTTTTTTGCTCACGGGACGCGCGATCCATTTGGATCGATCGAGGAAATGCGCGCGGCGCTGGCCGCGATTCCGGCGCGAACGGAATTGATGATCGTCGAAGGCGCGCCGCATGGAATTTGGCCGAAAATTGCAGGAGCAATTCTCGCAAATTGGACGCGATTTATTGCGGAATCGTCCGGTTTTTGATCCGTTCCGCAGACGATCAATGCACGCTGATGGAAACCGTATTGCTGGTCTGGCCGTTGACGGTCACCACCAGAGGATAGCTGCCAGGCGCAAGGCTTGCAGGCACTTGAATGTTCATCTGCCCGAGCCCGAACGATCCCGGGGTTAGCCCGGTGAACGAAACGTTGGCGGTTGCGGAGCCGATGGTGGCGCTGGCTGACGCAGTCGCCGAGGTAAGGCCGCTCGCCGGCGTGACCGCGCCGTCGGCGACCGCGGGCGACACTGCACCGAGGCCCGTCAGATAGACGACGATGGTGCTTCCCACGGCGGCGGGGTTTTGCGGCGTGTTTAAACTGTAGGCGCCGTTGACCAGATTTTCCACCGCCGGACCGGTGGGCAGCACGAAAATGCCCGGCAATGCCGCGAGCACCGGAACCGTCGCCGTGTTGCTGGTAGCGGCGCCTGTGTTGACCAGGATGCTGGCAGAACCGGCGGCGGTTTCGTAGGGCACCTGGAAGTTTATGAGCGCCGGACTGAGGTAAAGAATGGGCGCGTTGACGCCGTTCACGCTGACCGTGACGCCGTCGAGCATCGTCGCAAGCGGAGTGGTGGAAGTGACGGTGCCGCTCACCGTGGCGGTTGAAAAATTGCTGCCGAACATGGTCGCCAGACCGCCGGGAGCAAGCTCGGTGGCATAGCTGGCTGCGTTGCCGATTCCGCCGGCGGTGATCGCGGGAGCAGGCGGCGGCGTGAGCACCCGAACCACGTTATTCCCGGTGTCGCTGACGTAAATGTTTCCCGACGAATCGATCGCCAGGTATTTCGGAAAATTCAGTTGGGCGCCGGTGGCCGGTCCGCCGTCGCCCGAGTAGCCTGTCTGGCCGCGATTGGCGCCCCCCGCGATGGTGGTAATGATTCCATCCGGCGAAATGCGGCGGATGCGGTTGTTGAATGTATCGGCGAAATAAATATTCCCGGCCGAGTCCCTCACCAGGCCCACAGGATCGTCGAGTTCGGCATTGAGGGCTGGGCCGTTGTCGCCGGTGAATCCGGAAGTGAAGTTCCCGGCGAGAGTCGTAATGGTACTGCTCGAATATTTCACGATGCGGCGATTGTCGGTGTCGGTGATATACAAGGCTCCCGATGAGTCGACTACCACGTCGTCGGGGTGGTTGAGCAAGCCGCCGGTATTGCCGGCGCCGGCCAGACTGTAGATGTATTGGTTCGAGGCCAGCACCTGGCGAATCACGCCGTTGACCGAATCGGCGATATAAAGATTGCCGGCACTGTCGAGGGCGAGTCCGGTGGGCCCGTTCAACTGCGCGTTGGTGGCGGCTCCGCTGTCGCCCGCATATCCCGCACCGTTTTTATTGTTTCCGGCGTAGGTGGTGATGGTGCCGCTAGTGGCGACCTTGCGAATCACCTGATTCACGCTGTCGGCGATGTAGAGGTTGCCGGAGGAGTCGAGGGCAAGGCCTTCGGGACTATTGAGCTCCGCGCTGACGGCGGCTTGGGTATCACCAGTGTATCCCGGCGTGTTGTCGCCGGCGTAAGTGCTGATATTGCCGCCGGAAACGATGCGAACGACGTTGTTCAGAGTGTCCGCGATATAAAGGTTCCCCTTTGCATCGACGGCGAGACCGGCGGGCTGGTTGAGTTCCGCGGAGGTCGCGGGTCCGCCGTCACCGGCGTATCCTGCCGTATTGTTCCCGGCGATGGTGTTGATGGTGTAGCCTTGCGCGCAGGCGGGGGGCGAGTCGAATACCGCGAAAGCCAAGACCCCGAACGCAGCACCAGTAAAAAACTTCCGAAATGTCAGCATGTTGAATAGGCGCACGAATCCGCCGTCTTTTCTTAACGGCGCGAACCCCTCATTTTATGATAGGTCAATGCCCGATGAGCGGTAGTATTGGGCCCTGAGCGGCGGCCGCAGAACTCGACAGGTACACGTGCGTTCCGGTGACTCCGCTCGTGTCGAACGTCTCGAGCGAAAACGCCGCAGAACAGGGGACCATGGATCCGGGCGTCGTGTTCAACTCTACGTTGGCGATGAACTCGGCACGGTTGCCCGAGCTGGCCAGCTTGCCGAAGCTGAGATCGGTCGAGAAAATGTTCGATCCGGTGGTGGTGAAGTTGACGGTGTCAACGGTCGCGCCGCTCGCATTCGTGAACGTGATGGTGCCGCTGCATGCCGGCGCGGCGGCTCCCGCAGCAGGGGAAGCGGTGGCGGTATTGACCACGTTGACCTGGGCCGTCTCCGTATTGGCGAGCCCGACGGGAGGAAAACTATAGTTGCGCATAATCACGACCGGCGTGGTGGCTTCCTGTCCAAAGGCGCACGTGAACAGCGCGGACGTCAGTAGCAGGCTTCTAATGAACATATTTTCACCTCGAAGGACGCGGTCACAAATCAACATTTTTTGGACGCGCCGGAAGATCCGACGGTTTACATCTTTATTCTTGATCGGCAGGATTGATGAGCATGATTTTCGTATCGGTCGGGATGCTGGAACATGTCGGCCTGTCTCACTACGCCGTGTTGGCTTGCGCTTTCAAATCGATCACCCCGGGGCGAATCACGAAGCCGCAGCGCCGCTGGGCGCGGCGTGAATCGTGGCCGGCAAATGCGTGCGGACCAGCCGCAACACATAGATGAGGCTCGCCAATTCGACGATGGCCGTGGACAGCGCGATGCCCGAAATGCCCATCAGACGGGTCAACGCCAGATCCAGCACGAGGTTCAACACGGCTCCGAACGCGGCCGCGCGCAGCAGCAGTTGATTCGCCTTCATCGAGGAAACCAGCCGCAGCAGCAGGGCCATCACCATCGAGGAAGGAATCTGGAGCAGCGAAAAGCGCTGCACGGTGGCCACCACGTGGGTCGCCGCGCCGGTGAACTGGCCACGCTCGAAAAAAATGCGCACCAAGGGCGTCGAAATGGCGATGAGCAGCGCGACGACGGGTATGGTCACGGAAAGAATGATGGCCGCGTAGACGCGCAGGCTGTGGCGGATCTGGGTCCAATCCTCGCTGACGGTCAGTCGCGAAAAGTGGGGGAGAATCGCCGTCGAAACCGCGGCGGGACCGACGGCGAGCATGACCAGGGTGAAGCGGGTTCCGTAATTCAACGCGGCGACGCTGCCGGGGGCGAGGGTGGCGGCGATGGCTTGATCGATCAGCGGCGCGCCGCCGACCAGCAGCACCCCGGCGACCACCGGACCGTATTGCGTCATCACCTGATCGAATGCGACCGTCCTTCCCCACCATCGAGGAAGGACGGGAAATCCGCAGCGAAACACGCTGACGGCTAGCATTGCGGCTTCGATCATTACGCCGGCGACGGTTCCGACCGCGAGCGAATAGACTCCCCAACGTGCGCTGAAGGCGAGAAGACAGGCGATGGCGGCGAGCGGCGTCGCGACCGGAAGCGCGGCGGGCAGCGCGAACCTGCTTTCTGTATTGAGCACCGATCGCCACGCGACGATGAACGCGCTGAGGGGCATGATCGGCAGCATCATCCGCGCCAGTGAAACGGTGAGCGAGAATTTTTCGCCGTGAAAACTCCAGGCGAGCCCGTGCAAAACCCAGGGCGCCACCAGGGCGACCGCGACGGCGGCCAGGGCCAGCAGTCCCACGCCCGAGGCGAGCACGCTTTGATACAGGCGGTCCGCCGCGGCGCGGCCCTGTTTTTCGCGTACCTCGATGAAGGTCGGAACCAGCGCGGAGCTGAGTGATCCGGCGAGCGTGTCGCACACGAACAAGGGCAGCAGATAGCCGATCAGGTAGGCGTCCAGGGCATCGCTCATGCCGAAGGCTCGCGCGGTGAAGATCACCTTGGCGGCGCCCGCCACTTTCACCAGCGCGGTGAACGCGCCCACGGTCATCATCTGCACAAGAACACGCAGGGAAACAGAGCGCCCACGAAAAGACCACATGCCAGCACTCAGGCTAGCATCGAATGCGCCGCGGTATGTTAAAGAAATGAACCGCGTGATTCGAGCGCCGCGCGGGCGTGCGCTTCGCTCGAAGGGCTGGCGCCAGGAAGGCGCGCTGCGAATGCTGATGAACAATCTGGACCCCGAGGTCGCCGAGCGCCCCCAGGACCTGATCGTTTACGGGGGCACGGGGCAGGCGGCGCGAAACTGGGAGGCGTTCGACGCGATCGTGCGGTCGCTCGAATCGCTGGAGGACGACGAAACGCTGCTGGTGGCGTCGGGAAAACCGGTCGGCATTTTTCGCACGCACGACGAGGCGCCGCGCGTGCTGATCGCGAACGCCAATCTGGTCGGGCATTGGTCCAACTGGAGCGAATTTCATCGGCTGGAGCGATTGGGGCTGACGATGTACGGCCAGATGACCGCCGGATCCTGGATTTACATCGGCAGCCAGGGAATCGTGCAAGGAACGTTTGAAACATTTTCGGCTGCAGGCGTGCGTCACTTCGGGGGATCGCTCGCCGGGAAATGGATCGTGTCGGGCGGGATGGGCGGCATGGGCGGAGCGCAGCCCCTCGCCGGCACGATGGCCGGGGCGTGTTTTCTCGGAATCGACGTCGATCCGGGACGCATCGAGAAACGCATCGAAACCGGCTATTGCGACCGGATGACCGCGAGCCTCGACGAAGCGCTCGCGATGGTCGATCAGGCGCGCCAGAAGGACGCAGCGATTTCGGTCGGCCTGATCGGCAACTGTGCCGACATTTTGCCGGAACTGGTGCGCCGCGGCGCGGTTCCCGATATCCTGACCGATCAAACCAGCGCGCATGATGAGCTGAACGGTTATGTTCCAAACGGAATGACGCTCGAGGAAGCGCTCGCGCTGCGCTGCGCGAAGCCCGAAGAATATATCGAGCGGTCAATCGCGGCGATGGGCGAACACGTTCGCGCGATGCTGGCGCTGAAGCGCATGGGCGCCGTGACCTTCGATTACGGCAACAACATTCGTGCGCAGGCCAAGAAGGCGGGCGTCGAGAATGCGTTCGAGATTCCCGGGTTCGTGCCGGAATATATTCGTCCGCTGTTTTGCGAAGGCCGCGGTCCGTTCCGCTGGGCCGCCCTTTCGGGCGATCCGGAAGATATTCGCACCACCGACCGGCTGGCGCTCGAGCTGTTTCCGAAAAATGAAACCCTGACGCGCTGGATGAAGCTCGCGTCTGAAAAAATTCGTTTCCAGGGATTGCCCGCGCGCATCTGCTGGCTGGGCTACGGCGAGCGCGCCGAGTTCGGCCTGGCGATGAACGAATATATCCGCAAAGGCCGCATCGCCGCGCCGGTGGTGATCGGGCGCGATCACTTGGATACGGGTTCGGTGGCGTCGCCGTATCGCGAAACCGAGGCCATGCTCGACGGCTCCGACGCCATCGCCGATTGGCCGCTGCTCAACGCGATGATCAACGTCGCAGCGGGCGCCTCGTGGGTATCGATTCACAACGGCGGCGGCGTCGGCATTGGATACGCGCAGCATGCGGGGATGGTGGTGGTGGCCGAAGGCACCGAGGCGAGCGCGCGGCGATTGGAGCGCGTGCTGACCACCGATCCGGGAACGGGCATTGTTCGCCACGCCGACGCCGGATACGAGCGCGCCAGACAGGTCGCGCACGAGCATGGCATTCGCATCCCAATGGAAGAATGAGCGTTCTGGGGATTCTGAATTGTTCGGAACTGGTGACGCTCGCCGGTCCCGCGCGGCCGCGCGTGGGCGCGGAGTTGCGCGAGCTTCAGGTGATTCCCGATGGCGCCATGCTGATCCGCGACGGACGCGTTGAGCGCGTGGGGCCGCGGCGCGAAATCGAAATGGACGCGGCGACGCAGGTGATCGATGCCGGCGGACGTGTGGTGATGCCCGGGTTCGTCGACGCGCATACCCATCCAGTGTTCGCGGGGAATCGCGCAGACGAGTTCGAAAAGCGCGCGGAAGGCGCGAGCGATCCGGAGATCGCGGCGGCGGGCGGCGGCATTCGATCGACGGTGCGGCGCACGCGCGCGGCAAGCGAAGCAGAACTGCTCGCGGCCGCATCGCGCCACGCCGATTGGTTTCTGCGCAACGGCACCACCACCATCGAGGCGAAATCGGGCTACGGTCTTTCGGTGAGCGATGAATTGAAGCTGCTGCGCGTGATCGCCAAGATCAGGCCGCTGCGCGTGGTTCCGACGTTCCTGGGCGCGCACGAAGTGCCGGCTGAATATCATGGACGGCGCGAAGAATATCTGAAGCTGGTGATCGAGGAGATGCTGCCGCGCGCCGCTCCGCTCGCAAAATTTTGCGACGTGTTCTGCGAGCCGCGCGTATTTCCGGTGGACGATGCGCGCCGGGTTCTCGAAGCCGCGAAACGGCGCGGGTTGGGGTTGCGGATGCATGCCGATCAACTGGAAAACGGCGGCGGCGCGAGGCTCGCGGCCGAGCTCGGTGCGGCGACTGCGGATCATCTGGAGCACACCGATGCGCCGGGAATCGCGGCGCTCCATGATGCTCACGTGCAGCCGGTGTTGCTGCCGGGCGCGGTGTATGCGCTGGGATCGCGAAACTATCCCGCCGCGCGCGCGATGATCGCGGCGGGTCTCGCAATCGTGCTGGCCACGGATTTTAATCCCGGCACTTCGCCGACGCCCTCCATGCCGATGATCCTCTCGATCGCGGCGACGCAGATGAAAATCGCGCCGGCTGAGGGCATCTCTGCGTCGACGATCAATGCCGCATTCAGTCTCGGCCTGGGCGCGGAGGTCGGGTCGCTCGAACCGGGCAAGCGCGCCGATTTCGTGATCCACGACTGCGGCGATCATCGCGAGCTGGCGTACTTTTTCGGAATGGAAACGGCGCAGGAGGTGTACATCGACGGCCGCCTCGTATACTCGAAACAGCATGCTGCGTGAACGGCTGGAGCAGGTGGAGGAAAGAATCGGGAAGGCCGCGCGGCGCGCCGGACGCGCGCGTTCGGAGATTACGATGATCGCGGTGACGAAGAAATTTCCGGCGGAGGTGTTGCGCGAGGCTTATCAGTTGGGGTTGCGGCGATTCGGCGAAAATTACGTTCAGGAATTCGAGACGAAACATCCCGCGCTGGCCGACCTGACGGGCGCCGAGTTTCATCTGATCGGGCATCTTCAATCGAACAAGGCGCGCGCGGCGGCCGGACTTTTTCAGGTGATCGAGACGGTGGATTCGGAGAAACTTGCGCGGCGATTGGATCAGGCGGCCGCCACCCCGCTCGAAGTCATGATCGAGGTGAAGCTGTCGGAGGAAGAATCGAAAGCCGGCGCCGCGCCCGCCGATTTGCCCGCGCTGATCGGCGCGATTCGAGGCTGCGCGAATCTCCGGCTGACGGGACTGATGACGATGCCGCCGTGGAATGAGCACGCGGAAGTGACGCGGCCGTATTTCCGCAGGCTCGCCGAACTGGGCCGCGAGCACGGGCTCGAAAAATTGTCCATGGGAATGTCGCACGATCTCGAAGCGGCTATCGAGGAAGGTTCCACGCACATCCGGATCGGCACGGCTCTGTTCGGGCCGCGGGTCAAATGAAAGTCGGGTATTTCGCCCCGCTTCCGCCGGCGCCCACAGGGGTCGCCGATTACGCGGCCACGCTGCTCGATGCGCTGCGCCAGCACGGCGACATGCAAGTGGAAGGGCGCGAGGGCGTTGCGCTCTATCACATCGGCAACAATCAACTGCATCGCGCGATTTACGAGCGCGCCATCCAGCGCCCCGGCGTCGCGGTGTTGCATGACGCGGTGTTGCAGCATTTCTTTCTCGGCCTGCTCGACGAATTTCATTACACCGGCGAATTCGTCTACAACTACGGCGAATGGATGCGCGGATTCGCGGGCGAGCTTTGGCGCCATCGCGCGCGCTCCGCCGCCGACCCGCGCTATTTCGAATATCCGATGCTGAAGCGCATCGCCGCCGGATCGAGAGCCGTGATCGTGCACAATCCGGCCGCCTCCGGCGCGGTGAAGCGGCATGCGCCGGAGGCGCGCGTGATCGAGATTCCGCACCTGTTCAAGCCTCCGCGGCTTCCCTCGTTGATCGACACCTTGCGATTCCGCGCCGAGCTCGGCGTGCATCCGCGAACGTTGCTGGTGGGCGTGTTCGGCCATTTGCGCGAATCGAAGCGCGTGCCCGCGCTGCTGCGGGCGATGGGCCGCGTGTGGGCCGCGGGAGCCGACGCGCGATTATTGCTCGCCGGGGCATTCGCATCGTCAGATCTCGAACGCGCGCTCGCATCTCAGCTTTCCGAAACGAGAATCCTGCGCCGCGATTATCTACCCGAGGACGAATTCTGGCGCTATGCCTCGGCCACCGATGTATGCGTCAATCTGCGATTTCCCACGGCGGGCGAAACCTCCGGCATCGCGGTGCGGATGATGGGCATCGGGAAGCCGGTGATCTTTACGGCGGGCGAAGAAATCGCGCGCATTCCGGAAAATGCGTGCCTGCGCGTGGATGCCGGCCCGGCCGAAGAGGAGATGCTGGCGGAAATCATTCTGTGGCTCGCTCGCGATCGAGATGCCTGCGCCGAAATCGGAGGCAGAGCGGCAGCGCACATCGCCGCGGAACATGCCCTAGAAAAGGTGGCCGCGCAATACTGGGACGCGCTCAAAAGCTCGTAATGGGACGCGTTTCCGTCCCCACCCAGAGCGGTTTCGGAAGATATTCCCACGGCGGCAACGCCGTCAGATGCGGCTTCAGCACGATCAAAACTTCGGAAGAATCTTTCTCCACATTATTCTTGCTGAACAGGCGGCCTAGAACGGGGATATTCGACAATCCCAGCATCCCGCTGCGCGTGTCGGAAAACGTCAACTGGATCAGGCCGGCCACCACGCCCCATTCGCCGAACTTCAAGCTCAATTTGCCGGTGTATTGTTGATTGGAGATGATGGGGATGCCGCTGATGCCGCTCGCGCCGGCGATCAGTTTGTATTCGACGTCGATGTCGAGCGACACCGCATCGCCGCTTTCAATGGATGGCGTGACTTTCAACACCAGTCCCAGGTCTTGGAAGTTGACCGTCGGCGGCGGGGCGTATACCGTGCCCGTTCCGGTGGCGGTGCCGTAGTAACCGGACGTGATGATCGGGTAACGCTCGCCAACTTTGAGCGTCGCCGCCTGCCCGTCCAGCGCGACGATCTGGGCGCTCATCAGATTGGTCGTTTTCGACTGCGCGACCGACGCGAGCAAAGAGGCCTGGTTGGCGCCGATCGCGAAAACCGACGCGCCGCCGCCGAAAGCCCTCACGACTCCGTTGACCACCGCCGGGATCACCGGCACGTTGCTCAGAAAGGTGCTCATGCTCACCATCGCGAATTGATTCGGCGGGCTGATTCCGTATGCCAGCGAAGAGGTCTTGTCGATCGAAACCAGCTCCACGTCCACTTCCACCTGCGGCCGGATGCGCGACAGATTCGCGAACAGCACCTCCGCCGCCTGCACCTTGGACGCCTGATCGCGCAGAACCACCAGGTGGCGCGTGGGATCCACGTTGATGCGCCGGATTTCGAGCGTTTGTTGCACCGCCTGCACGATCTCCTGCGCGTCCTGCGCGCTCATGCGCTCCGGAATCGGAATCGCCACCGACATTGCGGGCATCTTTTCGGTGCGCTTCTGCGGCGTGTCGCGCACCACCAGCGCCAGCCGCGGATTCAACGGCACCAGAAACGAATTGGCCACGGTCTCGAGCGCGTGCAGCGCGACCTCGTAGCCCACATCGGTCATGCGGAACGTGAACGCCGGCGGAGCCTGATAATCCGCCTCGAACACCATCTGTATGCCGTAAGCCTCGCCGACTTTTTCAAAAATCGTGCGGGCATCGCCCTTCAGATCGAAGGTTTTCTTGTCCGGCGAGCCTTGCAGGTGCGGCGGCGGAAGCGCCTCGCGCGCTTCGAGCATCTCGCTCGCGTCGGGTGGACTCGCGTTCGCGGCCTTCTCACCCAGCGCCGCCGGATCCGGACCGAGTTCTTCGCGCGCATTCAACGCGGTCTCGGTCTGGAGCGCCATGCGGCGCGACGCGTAGACCAGATTCGACGGCTCCAGCGCCGCCGCGCGTGCATAAAGAAGATAGGCGTGCAGAATGTCGCCGGCGCGCTCCGCCTTCTCCGCGGCCTTGAACATCTGTTCGGCCAGGTCGGAAGCGGGCGCCAGCATGGCGAACACCACCAGGATTCGAAGAAACTTCACCAATAAGGATGACGAGGCAGCCTGTCCCGGCGTGCAGGGTCCCGCTAAACTCGCGCCGCCAACCCGCCGATAGAACTTTGGGGAGGAGCGTACTCATCCATGCCAACTTTCGCGCCCGTCCGGTCCGCGTTCAGCCCGTCCATTCCGCAGAATTTTTCGGAATTGGGCGTCTCCGAATCGCTGATGCTCGATCTGGTGCTGCGGCGCATGCTGATCGAGGGCTATTCGAGCCTGGCCCAGTTGAGCCGGTCGCTGCGCGTGTCCGTCCCGATCATCGACATCGTTTTCAAGCACATGCGGTCGCAGCAATTGGTGGAAGTCAAGGGCATGACGGGCAACGATTACAACTTCGCCTTGTCGGCCGGGGGAAAACAGCTCGCAAGCGAACGCTTCCAGGTCTCGCAATACGCCGGCGCCTGCCCGGTTTCGCTCAAGGAATATTACGCGGCGACGAAAACGCAATCCGCGAAAGTACATGTGGACCGGCGCACGCTGCGCAATGCATACTCCGATCTGGTGGTCAGCGATCGCATGCTCGACCAGCTCGGCCCGGCGATCATTTCGCAAAATTCGATTTTCGTCTACGGGCCTACCGGCAACGGCAAGACCAGCCTCGCGGAGCGAATGCTGCGCGTCTATCATGACGCGGTGTTGATCCCCTACGCGGTGGAGGTCGACAACCAGATCATCAGCCTGTACGATCCGGTGGTGCATCAGCCCATCGAGAGCGACACCGCGGAG
>DATHCE010000117.1:0-6457 GCA_035319685.1 Bryobacteraceae bacterium
CGAGCTGATTGGCCTGATTGTCGTAATTGGTGGTGCCGTCCGCTTTCTTTTGCAGCAATCCCTGCCACTTTTCCGCCCAATCGTCTTCGTATTCGCGATTGTCATGATTGCCGGCTTCCGAAATGCCGACCTTGAAGAACTCCGGATAACGGAACATCGCATCCGCGGTCGCGTAGCCGCCGCCCGAATGTCCGTAGATGCCGGCGCGGTCGAGGTCGATCCACGGGTACTGCGCAGCAAGCTGCTTCATGCCCGCCACCTGGTCCGGCAGCGTGTTGTCGCCCATGTCTCCGTAATAGGCTTCGTGAAATTTCTTCGACCTCCACGGCGTCCCCATCCCGTCGAGCTCCACGACCACAAATCCCAACTCCGCCAGCGCCTGCGAATCCCCGCGCGCCGCGGCGAAACTCCGGCTCCCCACGCTTCCCGTCTGCGGGCCCGGATAAATGTGATTGATGATCGGATATTTTTTGTTGGGATCGAAATTCGTCGGCCGGAACATCAGCCCGTACAAATCCGTCGATCCGTCGCGAGCCTTCACCGTGAATGGAATCGGCGGCTTCCATCCGATCGCGACCAGCCTGGACAGATCCGCGTTCTCGAGTGTCGCAATCATTCGCCCGTCATCCTCGCGCAACACCGTCACCGGCGGCACATCCGGCCGCGAATAACTGTCGACGAAGTATTTTTCCGATGGCGAAAACGAAATCTCGTGATTGGCATCCTCCGGCGTCAGCAGCGCGAGCCTCCGTCCGTCGAAGCCCACGCGATACAAGTGCGCGAAGTACGGATCGCGGCCCTTCTCGCGCCCCACGCCGAGAAAATACAGCATCCGGTTCTTCTCGTCCACGCGCAGCAACTGCGTGACATTCCCTTCGCCTGTCGTGATTTTGTTCTTCAGGGCTCCCGTCGTCAGGTCGTATAAATAAAGCTGGCCCCATCCATCCGCTTCCGAAAACCAGATCGCTTCGTTCGACGCCGGCAAATACCGCCAGTTCACCCGCCCGTTTCCCGATTCATAGAACGTCGCGGACGATTCCTCCAGCACTCCTCGAATGGAGCCGCTCGCCGCATTCGCGATGCGCAGCCATTCGTGCTTGTGATCGCGCGAGGTCGAAACGAACGCCACCTTTTGCGAGTCGCTGCTCCATTCGACGTCGCTCCATTCCCCATTCCGGCACGCGATGTTGTCGCACAGCGTCGAGCGGTGCTGGTCCGGCGCCATCTGGAGCCTCACCACGTGCGCCGTATCCACCTCGATCACCACGCGCTGGATCGTCGTCACCACCGTGTCGCCCGGCAGCGGATATTTCCACGCCTTCAATTCCGGATGCCCCACGCGCGTGCTCACCAGGTACATCTCGCCCACCCCGCGCTGGTCCTGCTGATACGTCGCGATCTTTTTCGAATCGGGCGACCACGCCACAATCGGCCGGTCGCTCGTCTCCCATCCCGCATTGTCCGTCGCGTAGCCGAAGTCCTTCTTGCCGTCCGTAGTCAGCGGCGTCTCTTTCCCGCTCGCGACGTCGCGCGCCCACAGATTGTAATCGCGAATGAAAACCGCCCGTTTTCCATCCGGCGAAACCACTTGATTCCGGTCCTGCCGCTTCGGAGCTGGTCCGATGCCGCACGTCGTCCCGCTGACGTCGCATTTCCAGCGCCGCCCGTCCGCGTCGAAGGAAACGCTGCGCTCTTCGAGTTCGATTTCCGTGAACGGAAGGTGCGCCGGATCGAAGCTCTTGCCCGAAGCCTTGGCGAGCGCCGCTGCGACCTCCGCGTGATGGAACGCCGGCTCGCGCGTCCCGCGCATCGGATTCGCCAGCAGAAACTCGGTGCCCTCGGCGTTCACGTTGAGATACCAGAACCGGTCGTCGGACAACCAGTTCGGCCGCACTGCGCCATTGAGCATCAGGGGGTTCACGTTGTAATTCAGGAATTTTTCCGCGCGCGCATAATCGCCCGCCGTGTACGCCCGGGCACTCGTCGACGATTGCGAAAAAGCGGGAAGGGCCAAAAACAAGGCGAATCGTAGGGATTGCATCTGATCGTTGTTATCTCGATTTCGATGTCGAAGTCAAGCCGGTTGAGCTACATGCCGTTTTCGCCGGCGTGCGGCTTCGAATGCCGCGATGTATTCTTCCTGCAGAGTGGTTGGCGCTCTTATCGGCTTCCAACCCGCCGAGCGGTGACAAGTCCTCGAGGTTTTGTTCCGCGACGCCAGTTCTTGGACGCTGGGCGTCCATTTGCGCCGACGATGAGCGGGCTCCTCGGCCGTTAACCGTGGTCCTCTGCGTCGCAAAGAGGCAAAAGATGCGGCCCCTTGCCGATCCGGGTGACGATCGGCTAAAGGCGGCGCCGCCTATAAATGAACGAGCCGCGGTCGGAGGAAGCGGTTCTTTTGGTATGAAGTGGTGAAGTTAGAATGAAGTGGTGAAAGCCGGTCTGCTGAGAAGCTTGCATCACGGCCCGAAAACGCTGGTGCTTCCGAATGCCTGGGATGTGGCCGGCGCGCGCATTTTCGAGCGCGCCGGATTCGCCGCGCTGGGCACCACCAGCGCTGGAATTGCATTCGCGCTCGGATATCCCGACGGCCAACGTGTCTCTCGCCGGGAAATGATCGAGGTGGTCGCGCGCATCGCCCGCTCTGTCGATATTCCCGTCACCGCCGACGTGGAAGCCGGCTACGACGACGCGGTCGAAACCGCTTGCGCCGTATGGGCCGGCGGCGCCGTGGGAATGAATCTCGAAGATACCGCCGGCAAGGATCTGATCCCGCTCGACGCTCAAGTCAAAACCATTCGCGCCATTCGCGCGGCCGCGCCGGAAATGGTGATCAACGCCCGTACAGATATTTTTTTGAATGCGATCGGCGAGGAATCGACGCGCTTCGATCGCGCCGTGGAACGTCTCGCGGGGTATCGCGACGCTGGCGCCGATTGTCTGTTCGCTCCCGGCGTCCGGGACCGCGAAACCATCGCCCGGCTGGTTCAAACGTTGCGGGCGCCGCTGAATATTCTCGCTGCCGTGGGCGCGCCGCCGATCTCCGAGATGGAAGCGTTGGGCGTCGCTCGCGTCAGCGTCGGCTCCGGCCCGATGCGCGCGACTTTAGGCCTGGTCGATCGCATCGCCCGCGAGCTTCACGATCAGGGCACCTATACTTCGATGCTGGAATCGGCAATCCCCTACGCCGATGTAAATCGCCTCTTGGAACAGCGCTAAATTTTCTTTACGCGCCGGATCTCGATCACCGGAATCAGCGAATTCGCCGGCTGGGGCGACGCCGGACGCGAGCGGTGTGTGATTTCGGTGTTGAGGCTCGATACGAAGGTTTCGATCTGGCGCTGCATCTCGGCCATTTTTTCGCGCATGTTTAAAATGATCTCGACGCCGGCAAGATTCACTCCCAGGTCGCGAGTCAGCTTCAGAATCACTTCCAGCCGTTCGAGATCGTCGTCGGTATACAGCCGCGTGTTGCCGTCGCTGCGCGAGGGTTTCAGCAGACCTTCCCGCTCGTAAAGCCGGAGCGTCTGAGGATGAATCTGGTACTGCTCGGCGACCGAGGAGATCATGTACGCCGCTTTGCTCCGCTTTTTCATACCTGGCTCCAGATCGCTTGGCGCGGATCTTCCGGATGCAGCGTCGCATACTCGCGCAGCAGTTCCTTGGTGCGTTCGTCCTGGACCACCGGCGCTTCGATCTCCACCTGCACAATCTGATCGCCGCGAGTCCCGGTGCGCGAATTCTGCACGCCCTTTTCGCGCAAGCGGAATTTCTGCCCGTTCTTGGTGCCCTGCGGAATTTTTAGCAGCGCGCGGCCGTCGATGGTCGGCACTTCGATCTTGGTTCCAAGGCCCGCCTCATCGATCCGTACCGGCAGCGTGATTTCGATATCGTCGCCCTCGCGCCGGAAGAAGGGATGCGGCTCGACGCGAACCGTGATGTACAAATCCCCCGCCGGAGCGCCGTGCGTTCCCGCGTTTCCTTTTCCGGCGACCCGCAATCGCGAGCCCTGCTGCGCCCCCGGCGGAATCCGCACGTCCACCGTTTCCGTGGTCGCAATGCGCCCGTCGCCATGACAGGTCGGGCACGCATTTCGCAAGCGTCCGGTTCCGTTGCAGCGCGGGCAGGTGAGGCTGAAGCGCATCGCGCCCGCGGCTTGCGTCACGTTGCCGCTGCCGTTGCACTCCGGGCAGACCGTATTCGTATTCGATTTCGACGCGCCGCTGCCTGCGCACGTCGGGCAAATCTCCTGCCGCGTAATATTCAAACGCACCTGCGTGCCTTTGATCGCCTGCCAGAAGTCGATGTTCAAGGCGTATTCGAGATCGGCGCCTTTTTGCGGCGCAGTCTGCTCTTCGGCCTGCTGCCGCCCGAACCACTGGCTGAAAATATCCTGGAAATTGGCCGATTCCTCGGTGGGACTGGAGCGCCGGGCCCCGCGCGGAAACGCATCCGAAAAATCGAATCCGCCGAACCCCATGTTCGGTCCGCGATGGGCGCCGGCACCCGGTCCCGCTCCGGCCGGCATCCCGTTTTCCGAATAGAACCCGTACTGATCGTACATCTGCTTCTTTTTCGGATCGCTCAAAATGTCGTACGCTTCCTGAACTTTCTTGAAGCGTTCCTCGGCCGCCTTGTCGCCCGGATTCAAATCCGGATGATGCTTGCGCGCGAGTTTCCGGTACGCTTTGCGAATGTCCTCTTCGCCCGCGTCCCGCGCCACACCGAGCATTTGATAATAATCCTGAGCCATAACGGCGCACGAGTCAGGAGTCAGGATGGGTTCCTGACTCCTGTCTCCTTACTTCTTCTTTTCGTCTACGTCGACAAACTCCGCGTCGACAACCTCATCTTTCTTTTTCTCCGGCCTCGCGCCGGCGCCATCGGCACCCGGCGTCGGCCCCGGACCGCCGGCCCCCGGACCTTGCGCGGTGCTTTGCTTATACATCGCTTCGGCCAGCTTGTGGCTCGCCTGGGTCAGGGTGTCGACGGCTTTGTTGATCGCCTCCACGCTCCCATCGGTCATCACCTTGCGCGTCGCTTCGAGCGCCGCTTCGACGTTCTTCGCATCCTCGTCGCTGATCTTGTCGCGATGATCCTTCAACATCTTTTCGACCTGGTAGACCATCGAGTCGGCCCGGTTTCGGGCATCGATCTGATCCTTGCGCCTTTGATCCTCGGCCCCATGCGCCTCGGCGTCCTTCGACATCTTCTCCACTTCGTCCTTGCTCAAGCCCGAAGAAGAGGTGATGGTGATTTTCTGTTCGGTGTTGGTCGCCTTGTCCTTCGCGGTGACGTTCAGGATGCCGTTGGCATCGATGTCGAACGTCACTTCCACTTGCGGAATGCCGCGCGGAGCCGGCGGAATGCCGATCAACTGGAACACGCCCAACATGCGGTTGTCGCGCGCCATCGCGCGCTCGCCTTGATACACCTTGATCTCGACCGAAGTCTGATTGTCGGAAGCGGTCGAGAACACGTCGCTCTTGCGAGTGGGAATCGTCGTATTCCGGTCAATGAGCTTGGTGAACACGCCGCCCAGCGTTTCGATTCCCAGCGACAACGGCGTCACGTCGAGCAGCAGCACGTCTTTCACTTCGCCGCCCAACACGCCGCCCTGCACCGCCGCACCCACCGCGACCACTTCGTCCGGGTTCACGCTGCGGTTGGGCTCCTTTCCGAACAGGTTGCGCACCATCTCCTGAACCTTCGGGATACGCGTCGAGCCGCCCACCAGCACGACCTCATCGATTTTCGACGGGTCGACGCCGGCGTCGGCCAGCGCCTTCTTGCAAGGCTCGACCGAGCGTTCCAGAATATCGGCGACCATCTGCTCGAAACGAGCGCGGGTCAGTTTAATGGCCAGGTGCTTCGGACCGCTGGCATCGGCCGTCAAAAACGGCAGATTGATTTCGGTTTCGAACAGCGTCGAAAGCTCGATTTTGGCCTTTTCCGCCGCTTCCTTCAGGCGTTGCAGAGCCATCTGGTCTTTGGAAACATCGATGCCTTGATCGCGCTTGAATTCGGTGATCAGCCAGTCGATGATGCGTTGGTCGATGTTGTCCCCTCCCAGATGGGTGTCGCCGTTGGTCGATTTCACTTCGACAACGCCGTCGCCCACCTCGAGAATCGAAATATCGAACGTGCCGCCGCCGAAATCGTAGACCGCGATGGTCTCATCCTTTTTTCTGTCGAGACCGTAGGCGAGCGCCGCCGCGGTCGGCTCATTGATGATGCGCATCACTTCGAGACCCGCGATCTTGCCGGCGTCCTTGGTCGCCTGGCGCTGAGCGTCGTTAAAATACGCGGGGACGGTAATGACGGCCTTGGTCACCTTTTCGCCGAGATAGGCTTCGGCGGCGTCTTTCAGCTTGCCGAGAATCATCGCCGAAATTTCCGGCGGCGAATATTTCTTGCCCTGCACCTCAACGCGAGCATCGTTCGCATCGCCGGGGAC
>DATHCE010000118.1:0-7043 GCA_035319685.1 Bryobacteraceae bacterium
TTTTCCATCAGCGCCTGCCGCTGCTCCACTCCGAAGCGGTGTTGTTCGTCGACGATCGCCAGGCCGAGTTTCGCGAACTCGACATCCCGTTCGAGCAGCGCATGCGTGCCCACCACCACCGGCGCCAGACCCGCCGCGATAATCTTCTTGATCTGCGCCTTCTCTCTTTGGCTGGCCGACCCGGTCAGCAGCACCGTCACGTAATCGAGTTTCTGAAACAGCTTCTTGAAATAGAAATGATGTTGCGCCGCGAGGATCTCCGTCGGAGCAAGCACGGCCGTCTGGTATCCGTTCTCGATCGCGATGATCGCGGCCTCCGCCGCTACCAGTGTCTTACCGCTTCCCACATCGCCCTGGAGCAATCGATACATCGGATGCGGCCGCGACATGTCTTTCGCGATTTCTCCCAGCACGCGTTTCTGCGCGCCCGTCGGCTTGAACGGCAGCATCTGCTTGATCCGTTCCCGAACCCGATCGGTCAGCCCGAAGGCGATGCCTGGATACAAGCGCGTCTTGGCCCGCTTCAACTCCAGGCCGCATTCCAGCCAGAAAAATTCCTCGAAAATCAACCGGAATTGCGCGGGCGACCGGAACGCGTTCCACAATCGCAGATCGGAATCCGCCCCCGGAAAATGCAGCGCTCGAATCGCGGTCCATCGGTCCGGTAGTTTCAACCGCGTCAGGATTTCGAACGGCAGAGGATCGTCCAGCGGCGCGACCTCTGCCAGGATCCGATCGAGCAGCGTGCGGAACATTCGCGTGGTGATCTTTCCCGCGGCTTCGTATATCGGCACGACGCGGCCGGTGTGCAAGGATGCGTCGCCCTCCTCGTCGCCTGAAAGAATTTCGTATTCAGGATGGGTCATCCCCAGATTGCCCGAGTAGGAATCGAACTCGACCTTTCCGAACAGCGCGACCTTCTGGCCAGGCGTGAACACGTCGGCGAGATAACCGCCGTGAAACCATTTCGCGTTCAAATAGGCATGCGATGCGTCGGTAAACGTTGCCGTAAACAAGCCGAGATTGCGGCGGCGGAATCCGGAAAGCTTGGTCGAGCGGACCTCAGCCAGCACCGTCGCCATTTCGCCGGGCGCAAGCTGCCGGATGGTTTTGACGTTGCTGCGATCCTCGTAACGGAACGGCGCATAGAACAGCAGGTCCTCGACGAGCTTCAGCCCCTTGGCCTCGAGCATCGCCGCGCGCGCCGGCCCAACGCCTTTTACATACATCAGTGGGGTGGTGAGGTCCAAAACAGGAATTTGAGACAGAAGCTATATACTTTGTATCAAATGCCCGGGTCCTTCAGCCACGCTTTGGCCGACATCACGCTGCCGGACACCGACGGAAATCCGCTGCGCCTCGGCGCATTGTGGGAGCAACGTCCCGCTGTCATCGTGTTCCTGCGCCATTATGGCTGAATTTTCTGCCGTGAGCATATCGCGCAGTTGCGCGAACACCAAGCGGAGTTTCAAAAAAACGGCGCGAACCTCGCCGCCATCGGCCTTGGCGATCGAAATTATGCGCGAATGTTTCGGCAGGATACCGGCATCGATTTCCCCCTGCTGGTCGACGAAGAACGCCTCGCCTATAAGGCCGCCGCGTTGAAGCGCGCCAACATTTTTCATCTGCTGAAGAGCGAAAATTTCAAGGCGCGAAATCGCGCGCGCGCCGCCGGCCACCAGCAGCATAAATTGGGGAAGGACCCGTTCCAGCTTGGCGCGAGCTTCGTATTCGGTCCCGGAAACGTCGATCGGTTCGCGCATCTCAGCGCGACATTTGGCGACAATGCAAGCCCGGAAGCGCTGCTCGCCGCGTTAAGATAACAATTCATGTCTCAATTGTTGGACGGGAAAACCGCGCTCATTTTAGGGATCGCGAACAAGTGGAGCCTTGCCTACGCGATCGCGCAGGCGTTCCGGCGCGAAGGCGCGAGGCTGATTCTGACCTATCAGGGCGAGCGCGTGCAGGAAGCGGTGGAAGAACTCGCCGCCGAACTTTGCGCCGCTCGCGTTTTCGATTGCGATGTCACCAAAGACGAGGACCTGACGAAGCTGACCGGAATGTTGCGAGCCGAAGGCCGGCTGGATGTCGTGGTGCATAGCATTGCGTTCGCCAATCGCGAGGATCTGGATCGGCCATTCCTCGAAACCTCGCGCGCGGGCTACCTGCTCGCGCAGGAGATCAGCTCCTACTCGATGGTTGCCGTGGCGCGCGCGGCCGCGCCGTTGATGAGCGAAGGCGGATCGATGATCACGCTCACCTATCTCGGTTCGACGCGCGTGCTGACCAACTACAACGTGATGGGCGTGGCGAAGGCTGCGCTCGAGGCATCGGTCCGGTATCTGGCCAGTGAACTCGGCCCGAACCGGATTCGGGTAAACGCGATCTCCGCGGGACCCGTCAAAACCGCGTCCGCGCGCGGCATCAAGGATTTTTCGAAAATTCTGAGCGTCGTCGCCACGCATTCCCCGCTGCGCCGCAACACAGATCCGGCCGAAGTCGCCGACGCCGCCGTATTCCTGGCGAGCGATTTGGGCCGCGGCGTTACCGGCGACGTGATGTTCGTCGACGCCGGGTTTCATCTCATGGGGCTTTAGCTTTTACGAGCGGCGCCAGAATCTGCGAGAGAATATCCCGCTTCGATTTGTCGCGCTCCAGGTGCGGAAATTTTTCGCCGCCCTGATATTCGATTCGATGCACGCTGTAATACTCGCCATTCTTCATCAGCAGATCGATCGATTGCGTGTTTTGTGCGGTCTTCTGCACCGCTTCGCGCAGCACGGCCGGCGTGAACTGGCGATTGTCCACCGCGATCAGCTTATCGTTGGGCGCGATGCCGGCCTTCTGCGCCGGCCCGCCTTCCACCACGTCGACAATGCCCCCGTCATCTTTCACCATCAAGCCGATCGATAGGGTCATATCGGTATAGCGGTTCTCGTCTTCGTTCACGCGCCAATAATCCGGGCGCGAGGAATCGAGCACCAGCTTCCATCCGCCGTTCTCGATGCCTAACATAGGCGCGTGCGGCGTGATCGCATCAACCCGGTCGTGAAAAAACGTCGCCCAATCGTACGGCTGCACCGCATTCATCGCGGCGGCGACGTCCTCGAAGGTGTACGGCTTCAGCGCCGGCGCGCCGCCAGCGCCGCCTTCGAATTCGCGGCAGAAATCGTTCAGCGATTTTTTCCCCTTGCTCAATACCCGGATCAGCACATCCGCTTCGAGCCAGATCAGCGCGCCTTCTTCGTAGTAATCGACGCTGCGGCGATAGCCCGAATAATCCTCTCGCGCGTTGTACAGGATCTGCGCGGCGTCCGCCGTATCCTCCAGCGGCCGCCATTTGCGCCCCGCCCTTCGATCCAGCTCCGCGGCGTCCAGTGCCAGCCGGTCGCGAGAATCGTCCGCGCTCAGCAGGCCGGTGCGCGCGGCGAGAACCTCGCCCAGATACTGCGTCAAGCCCTCATACACCCACAGCAGACCACCCTTCATCGGCTCGCTGTAATCCGGCGTAACCAGGCCGGCCGGGCGCCGGTATTTTCCGTTCCAGGAATGCACGAACTCATGCGGCAGAGTATCGGCGTTGTAGCGAATCCCGGAATCCTCAATCATGGCCCGTTCGCGAAACCGATCGTCGCTCGATTCGTGATGCTCCAGGCCGAAACTCGCGACATGATCGCTCAACGTCACCAGGAAATGATAATCGCGGTAATGCCGGGAGCCGAACAGCGCGCCGGTTTCCTTAACCAGATTCCGGTAGTGCTCGATCTGATCCGAGCCGATCTCGATCGCCCGTTCGCTATCGCCGGCGATATGCAAATAATGTCCGGCTCCGAGATCCCGGCCGATGTCGATGGTCCGGAAATGCGCGCCCGTCGAAACCGGAGAGTCGATCAGCGTATCGAGCGGCACCGTCTGAAACTCGATTTCATCTCCGGACTCCCGCGCGATCGGCAGCGCGGTTCCGAAGCGCCAGGAATGCGGCACGCGCAGCGTCGCCTGATACTCCAGTCGATTGGCCGGCGGTCCTTCTGGATACAGCAGGAACTGATTCCAGCTCAGCAGGGCCAACTCGGACGTAGTCGACGCACCCGAGGAAAATCCCGCCGTTTCCGGCGGCTGGATCTGATCGAACGCGATGTCCAGGGTGCTCGCGCCGTCCGGCACGGTCAGGTGCAGCGCGTACATGTTTACCGGATCGCGCGCCCACACGACCGCCTGTCCGTTCGCGGTCATCTTCAATCCCGCCATGTCGACTACCGGACCCGTGGGACCGTGCTCACCCGGGATCCACTCCGGATACAGCAGCGTCAACGGACCGGCCTTCACCGGCATCGTCAAATGCGAATGGATCAAATGATGCGCCGCGTCCGTCGCATCGACGCTCACGTGCGTGACGTTATCTTGCGCCGCGGCAATTGCCGCGCACACTACCAGCGCAAAACCGCGAAATTTCGCATAATTCAGGATATTTTTTGCTCCCGATAGTAATAAATCAAATCCGTGGAGGGGGGGGCGGCGCCCAATTGGCGAATCATCGCCATCACCTGACCGCGATGCAGCGTCGCATGATTCACCAAATGCAGGATGATCTGCCAGATCGGCGATACGTGAAAATTTCCCCTCAGGTCCTTGTACGCGATGGCGCGCGTCATGTCCTCGTCGCTCAACGCGTCCGCCCATTGTTCCCATCGCTGCTGGATTTTCGGCCACTCGATTTCGAGCGCTTCCGCCGGCGGCTCCATCGCCTCGCCAAGGACCCGATACAGCCACGCGCGATCCGCCATGTGGATGTGATTCAACGTGTCGAGCACGCCTTTGTGCGACGAGCCAAGATCCTTCTGCGCCTGTTCCGGCGGGAGCTTCAGCGCCGCGTCCAGCAACCGCCGCGAAGCCCAGCCCGAGTAGCGAACATGTGTGCGCGCTTCCTGTGCCGTCATCGGTTCGACCTCATCGGTTTCAACCTCACCGGTTCAACCTCATCTGTTCAACCAGGCCTTCATCGTGCGGGAAACCAGATCGCTGGCGTCCTGCTGCACGAAATGTCCCGCATCCGGGATGGTCACGAGCGTATAATCCTTGCCCATCCAATCCCAGGTATTGTCGAGCGCGCCCGCAAGCAGCGCCGTATCCTTCAGGCCATGGAATTCCAGCACCGGCATCTGCGTCTTCACCACCGGCGATGTGTCTTCTTTATATGGTTCGCGCGGATAATTCGCCTTGTAATAATTCAGCATGGCCTCGAAATCGGATCGTTTAAATGCCTCGATATATTTCTTCTTCGCTTCGGGATCTTTCACCCAGCCCGCCAGGCCTTCCGCCGTAAGGTGCGAGGCCGCATCGGCCTGCTGAAAGTTGCGCGCATACTGGCTGTTCTTCTGCTGCTGCGGATCGGTCGCGAGCGCATGCGCCAGCCCCCGCGGATGCGGAAGATTCAGAATAATCAGCCGGTCCGTCATCTGCGGCAGGTTCAGCGCGAACTGCCATGCGACCATTCCGCCCCAATCGTGCCCCACGATAATCGCCTTCTCCTGCCCCAGCGATTTGATCACTGCCGCGACATCGCCCACCAGCAGCCGCACCTGGTAATTCTCGACGCCTTTCGGTTTGTCGCTCAGGTTGTAGCCGCGCTGATCGATGGCGACGCATTGGAATTGATCCGACAGCGCCTCCATCTGGTCGCGCCAGGTGTACCAGTAATCCGGAAAGCCGTGGATCATGATGATCAGCGGCCCGCTTCCGAGGCTCGCGTAATGAATCTTCACTCCGTTCGAATCGGCGTAGCCGTCGCGGATGCGCGCTTCGATATCCGCCGCGTACGAAATCGACGTGATCAGCAAGGAAAGCAGGAGGGTTCGCATATAGAGCCAGTATAGTGCTCCCCAGTAAGCCACGTGCCGCCTGGTAGTCAGGCGTTTTCGATCACCCGCCTCCTGCTAAATTAGGTCTTGATGCAGACTGATACGGCCGCAGTGCGGCCGGGAGAAGAGCTGAATCTCGACGCGCTGGGCGATTTTCTGCGCGGGAAAATCCCGGGCGCCGAAAAAGAGATTGGCGTGGAGCAGTTTCCCGGCGGCCATTCCAATCTGACCTATTTGTTGCATATCGCCGGACGCGAGTACGTGTTGCGCCGCGCGCCGCTCGGCCCCGTGGCCCCGAAAGCGCACGACATGATCCGGGAATTTCACGTTCTTGAAGCCGTGCATCCGCACTTTCCGCCCGCGCCCGAGGTTTACCTGCTGTGCGAAAACGCCGCGGTGATCGGTGCGCCGTTCTATCTGATGCAGCGCCGGCGGGGCATCGTGCTGCGGGATCGCGTTCCGCCGGAAATCGCCGCGCACTCGCATTACGCCCGGCGCATCAGCCGGGCTTTCACGGATTGCCTGATCGAAATGCACGCCGTCGACATCGAAAAGCACGGCCTGGCGAAGCTCGGCAAGCCCGAAGGATTCGTCGAGCGTCAGGTCAAGGGCTGGTCCGATCGCTGGATGCGCGCGCAAACCGAACCGAATCCGGAAATGGACGCCGTGATGCGATGGCTGGCCGCGACCGTTCCCCCTTCGGGCGCGCCCACGCTGGTCCACAACGATTTCAAGCTCGATAACGTGATGCTCGATCCGCACTCGCCCGATCGCATCGAAGCCGTGCTCGATTGGGAGATGACCACCGTCGGCGATCCGCTGTGCGACCTCGGCCTGACGCTGTGCTACTGGAACTCGGCCGAAGTGCCGGGCACCGATCGTCAGGCCATCACCGCGTCTCCGGGATGGTACACGCGCGACGAACTGGTGTCGCGCTACGCCGAAAAAACGGGCCGCGACCTTTCGCCGTTGCCATGGCACGAGGTGCTCGGCGTATTCAAGCTCGCCGTCATTGTGCAACAGATTTTCTATCGCTTCTGGCGCGGCCAGACCGCCGACGAGCGTTTTCGCCATTTCGATGAACGTGTTCGCGCACTCACACGCCAAACGGCGGAAATGGCGGAGAAGATCCGTTGAGCGTGCTGTATTTAGTGCGTCACGGCCAAGCCGGGACCAGGGAAAATT
>DATHCE010000119.1:0-3880 GCA_035319685.1 Bryobacteraceae bacterium
GATTTTCCCGTGCGGATAAATCTTCGTAGAGGGCGGGCGCCTGCGGCATGTAGCCGATGTGGCCGCGGGCGCGTTTCGGATCGCCGCCGGAGACGCGCACGCTGCCGGATGTAGCGCGTGTGGATCCGGTAAGGAGCCGGATGAGAGTGGTTTTGCCGGCGCCGTTGGGGCCGAGGAGTCCGAAGACTTCGCCGGGTTCGATGGAGAGCGAGACGGAGCGGAGCGCTTCGATGCGGCCGTAGCGTTTGGAGGCGGAGTCGAGGGCGATGGCGGCGGGCATGGTTTCAAAAAAGTATCGCGACGCGTCGCGGACCCGCACGCACGAGTGCGTGCGGCAGGATGCCTCAGCGCGCCAGCGCGACCGCGAGCAAGAGGCCGCGCTGGGTGCCGAGGTAGGAATCTTTGGTGTCGTAGGTTTCGTCGAGCGAATGGGCGCCGGTTCCGCGGCCTCCGCCGCCGATGGTGATGGCGGGGATACCGAGATTCATGGGAACGTTCGAATCGGTCGAGCCTTCGCCGGGGGTGCCGGTGAATCCGAAGATTTTCGAGACGGCCAGAGCGGTGATGACGATGGCGGAATCGGCGTTGGTGACGCCGGGCGGGCGGTAGCCGACCAGCTCTGGATTCGCGTTAACTGTGCCGCGCAGAGTCCAGCGGCGATTTTCTTCTTCGACCGCTTCCGACACTGCTTTGAATTTCGCGTTCACGGATTCAAGCGATGCCTGATCGGAGGAACGCATGTCGACTTCCATCCAGCATTCAAACGGGATCGCGTTTACGGAAGTTCCTCCGCCGACGCGGCCGACATTGAACGTGGTTTTGGGATTCTTGGGAACGTCGAAGTTGTCGATCTTGGCGATGGCGCGGCCCATGGCTTGAAAGGGATTCGCCATGCCGAATGCGCCGAAGCTGTGGCCGCCGGGGCCCTTGAATTCGACGCGATAACGGTAGCTGCCGACGCCGACGTTGGTGATGCTCAAGCCGGTTCCGTCTACGGAGATGAATTTATCGATCTGGCCTTTGAGGCTGTCGTTGAACAGATTCTTGGTGCCGCGCAGATCACCAAGGCCCTCTTCGCCGGTATCGGCGACGAAGGTGATGGTGCCGGGCGTCTGGACGTGGGCGTCGTTCAGCGCCTGAATCACGCCCAGGACGACGACGAGCCCACGGCAGTCGTCGCCGATGCCGGGGCCTTTGAGAACGGTGCCGTCGCGCTTGACCCGGACGTCGGTGCCTTCTGGAAAGACAGTGTCGAGATGACCCTGGAACACGAGGTTGGGATGCGGCGAAGCTCCCGGACGCACGCCGATCACGTTGCCGGCTTTATCGATGCGGACGTCTTTGAGTCCCAGGCCCTTGAACAATCTCTCGAGCTCTCTTCCGCGCGCTTCTTCATGAAACGGCGGCGCGGGGATCTCACAGATGCGGATCTGTTCGTCGATGAAGTGAGGCTCGTTGCGTTTGACGGCATCGAGGGCGGCTTTGATGGTGGGATCTTCCATGAGCCGGACGGCGTCCTGGGCAAAGAGGGCGGAGGCGGCTAAGAGGAAAATAAAGGCTCGCATGAGAAAGAGCGTAGCATTGTGAGGCGCCATGCCATCCCGCCGGCCGATCGGCGATCGGCCCCGCTTTCAAGCCCCCCACGATGTAACGCCAAGCGCGGGACGTGCATCACCAAATGTTCATCGAAGATCGACCTACGGCACCCGATCAGGAGATTGCCGTAGTAGTATAGAGAACGAAGTCGCGTAGCCGCGTCGGAGGGCCGCGCGGGAGAGATTTTTTAACGCGAAGGGAGGCGCTCCCATGTGGAACCGCCGCAAAGAAGATGAGATTGCACTCAAGCCGGCATCGGCCCCGCCCACTCCGTCCGTGCTTGCCAAGGAGGGAATTCCCATGTCCACGCTTCCGAGTCGAACCGCCAGTGAATCGCACGTGGAGACGCATCGCGGACAAGCTGTGTTAGGGAAATCGGTGATCGTGAAGGGCCAGATTTTCAGCCGCGAGGATCTGACCATCGACGGGGAAGTGGAAGGGACGGTGGAGTTGCAGGAGCACCGGCTGACGGTCGGGCCGAACGGAAAGGTAACGGCGAGCGTAAAGGCGCGGGAGATCGTGGTGCTGGGCACCATTCACGGCAACGTCGAGACCACGGACAAAATCGACATCCGGAAAGAAGCGAAGCTGGTGGGCGACATCCGCACGGCGCGGATCGTGATCGAGGATGGGGCATATTTCAAGGGGAATATCGATATCGTACGGGCGGAAGCGCCAAAACCGCAGCCGGCGCCCGCGCCCAAACCGCAACCCGTGGCCTCCGCTCCGGCGCCGGCCGTAGCTCCCGCGTTGGCGGCGGGAGCAGGAGATCACAAGCGCTAGGGTGGCGGCAGATCATAAAACGGCCGGGCTTGAAGCCCGTCACAGTCATGGACTGGACCAGTTCTGCGCCTCGCTTGAGGAGCGGCCGGGCTTGTCGATACTCGACCTGGCGGGCGCCAATCAGGCGACCATCAGTTTCCTGACCGGCTACGGACACCGCCTGTTCTCCGACGATTTCATGCACCAGCTCGACGAGTGTTTCGGCGAGGGCGATTTTTACGCGAATCAGGCCAATCCGCTGATGAGCGGAAAATTTCTGGATACGGCGCTGGGCTTCGGCGACGGCCTTTTCGACGGCGCGCTGGTCTGGGACACGCTGCAGTTTCTGGCGAACCCGCTATTGCAGACGGTGGTGAACAAGCTGCATCGCGTGCTGCGGCCGGGATCGTCGATGCTGGCGTTTTTTCATGCCGAGGAGCGCGTGGAGACCATTCCGACGTATTCGTACCGCATCGGGGATCATCGCACGATCCTGCTGCAAGGGCGCGGAAGGCGAAGGCCGGCGCAGTTTTTTAATAATCGGAGCCTGGAGAAAATGTTTCAGGACTTCGAATCGGTGAAGTTTTTCCTGACGCGCGACCATTTGCGTGAAGTGATCGTCAGACGGTAGGCCCGACGGCCCCAAGTCAACCCATGGCTGATTATTTTTGCCCCACGCTAATTTTCCGCTCCCGGTGCCGCCAGTAGGAATCAGGAGGCGGTTATGAAAAAAACAGTTTTGACGGTGATGTTGGTTTTGATGGTTTGCACGGTGATGGCGGCTTCGACCTCGAAGGTGCACAACAGTGATGGAAGCTCGGAGAACTACTTCGTTCACTACTATCACGCGTATTATCACACGTACTTCTACCACACCTACTGGGCTCCGGTTTACTACCGGCCGGTGGTGGTCGCGCCGGTGATTTATCCGGTTTACACGTATCACTACTGGTACTACAAGTTTGCTGGGCGGTAATGGAAGAGATCGCCTCCGTGTTGACGGAACGGCCCCGGTCCAATTGGGATCGGGGCCGAAAGCGTTTTAAAAGTCCGATTCGCATGCTCTAAACTACGCGTAGGTGCGGATCTTTATTTCGGCCGGCGAACCTTCAGGCGATCTGTACGCTTCGCGCGTGGTCGAAACCTTGCGCGCGCGGCACCCTGATGCCGAATTCTTCGGATGCGCCGGACCGAGGATGCAATCCGCCGGCGTCCGGCCGATCATCGATATGCGATCGATCGCGGTTGCGGGGCTGGTTGAAGTGGTCGCGCATATTCCGCGGATTTGGACCCAGTACCGAAAACTGGTCCGGGCTATTCCGATCGAGAAACCGGATCTCGCCATCCTCACCGACGCTCCCGACACGCATCTTCGACTGGCGAAGCATCTCAAGAAGCACGGCGTACCGGTCGTTTATCTGATCGCTCCGCAGGCCTGGGCGTGGCGTCAGGGGCGCGTCAAGACGATGCGCCGACTCATCGACCGGCTGTTGTGCATTTTCCCGTTTGAACAGGAGTTTTT
>DATHCE010000120.1:0-6283 GCA_035319685.1 Bryobacteraceae bacterium
TGCCGGACCAGGTGGCGGGGATGAAGCCGCTGGCGGACCGGTACCCATGGATCGATATCGATCGCGCGGGGATTTACGGGCATTCGGGCGGCGGGTATGCCACGGCGGACGCGATGTTCCGGTATCCGGACTTTTTCAAAGTGGGGATTTCGGAGGCGGGCAATCACGATAATCGCGAGTACGAAGACGATTGGGGCGAGAAATGGCAGGGGCTGTTCAAAGAGAACGGGAATGGATCGACGAATTACGACAATCAGGCAAACGAGCTCGCGGCGAGCAACCTGAAGGGGCATCTGCTGCTGGCGCACGGGACGATGGACAACAATGTTCCTCCTTACAATACGCTGCTGGTAGTGGACGCGCTGATCCGGGCGAATAAAGATTTCGATTTGATTATATTGCCGAACCGCACTCATGGATTCGGGAATGAGCCGTATATGATCCGGCGAAGGTGGGATTATTTCGTGCGGTATTTATTGGGCGCGGAGCCGCCGCATGAATTTGAGATGCATCCGCCGGCGGCGGCGCCGGCGCGGCCGTAGGGGATCGAATGCTGTGGCTGCGCGGTCTGATTTTCACGATCCTGGTTCCGGGGGTGGTCGCATACTGGGCGCCTCGATGGATCGACCCGGGAGCTCGGCGAGCAGGCGGGTGGTGGGACGCGGGCTGGGTGCTGGTCGCAGCGGGGACGTTGATCTATGGGCTATGCCTGCTTCGATTTCTTGCGGCGGGCGGGACGCCCGCGATTTTTTTCACGCGCCCGCTGGGAGCCTTGATCGGCGAGGAACCAGCGCGGCTGGTGGCCGGCGGGCTGTATGGCTACTCGCGCAATCCCATGTACCTGGGGGTGCTGATGGCTGTGTTCGGACAAGCGATCGTGTACGCGTCGCGAGCGATCGCCGAGTATGGGGTCGCAGTGTTCGTCACGTTTCACCTGGTGGTCGTGTTGCTCGAAGAGCCGCATCTGCGCGCGACGCGCGGGCTTGAGTACGAGAACTACTGCAAATCGGTTCCGCGATGGATCGGCCGGCCGCGCGGGTCCCATTGATTCAGCGGGATGATTCACCGAGGTGATTCACTGGGATGATTCACTGGATGATTCACCGGGATGATTCACTGCGATTCGCCGCGGGCGACCTGGTCCAGAATGCGGGCGGCGCGCGTCGGGTTGAAGACGCCGCAGGAGCAGAAGCGCGTCATGCAGGCGGCGGCTTGCTCCGGCGTGCGGCGGCCTTCGCGGACCCAATCGATTAATTTTTTAGCGAGCGAATGGCTGATCATGCCGTGACCGCACATGGTGGATAGCATCAGCACTTTGGAATTGGGCAACTTTTCGGTGGAACCTTCGAATCCGAGCGAATAGCCGACGCTGTGGCGCGGGATGCCGGCGGCGAAGCAGCACTGTTCGGCGCCGTCGATCGATGTGGAGATGTTGACGCTGAGTCCCAGGCCGGCGTCCTTCACGGCTTTCACGAAATCCTCCGCGGCGGGGCGATTGTCGAACACGGCGGCGACGGTGGTGGGGCCAGTCAGGCCTCGGATAACGGCTGGGAAATCGGGAGCCGTGTCGCGATGCCAGTGCGAGGCGGGGGTCATGTGTTTGGACGGACGAAGCGCGGCCCCGTGGATCGCGTCGCCGAGATTGACGGGCTTGAAGGGAACGGCGAGCTCGAGGAACCGGCGAAGCCTGGGCAGCGCGTCCTGATCGTTGCGGCCTTTGCTGCACATGGCGAAGACGACGTAATCGTCGCGGAAACTTTCCGCCGGTCCGAAGCGGTGGAGGGTGTTGGTCATCGGGCACCTGAAGGCGATGGCAGACGACTCAAATCGATCGCCTGCCCCGCCGGGTTCGTTATGCGGCCGAGGCCGATGTTGGTTTTCGCGCGCTCGAGTTTATAACCGAGCTTTTCAAGGATCGGGGCGACGACAGTTTCCTCTCCGTGCTCATCGCAGCGCGCGCCGACGCCCAAAGCGACCACGGTTTCAATTTGCTTTTCGACCTCCCAGACCAGACGGATGATTGGCTCGGCACGCTCGACGGGGACTTTGATTTCCACGATGGCGGAGAGGACCTTTTCGTCGAGAATGTCTTCGCGAATCGCGCCGCGCGCGACGTCGGTCATCAGCGACGTGACGGGATTTTTCTTTTCGAACGCGACGCCGGATTGGGCGAGCGCGGTGCACATTTTCTGAATGTCGCGGAATCGCACGCCCACGCCGGGGCGGCCGAATTCGATGGTGAAACCGACCTCGCCGAGCTGGACCCGTCCGCTGACGTCGTTGGTTTTGACTTCCTCGGTGCCGCGGCCGTGGACGCCGGTCGATTCGTGGGGAACCCTCGGATCGGAGAACGCGCGGCGGACGACGCGGGGCCAGGACAACTCGTCGGGCTCGAAGGCGGCGGTGGGGCAGACGTCGGGCTCGGGATCAAAACGGAGTCGAAATGTTTGAAATAATCTGCGGATGATCCGGACGAAGATGGGATTGAGGTGTTCCTGGCTCAGCCCGTTTAAGCAGGCGTAGCATTCGACGCACTCGTCGCGGTTGATCGTGGCGCGATGGGTTTTCCGGTCGATATAGATCGCACCCATGGGACAGACATAGGTGCAGTTGCCGCAGGCGACGCATTTTTCGGGGTTGATCTTCATGACATTCCCGCCACCGCCCTCACGGGCTCGCCTATTCGAGCGCGATGCGGCGGCTCGCGTCGATTTTGCCGTAGAACATCGCGCCGATTGCGCACAGCGACGAAGCGACCAGAAACGGCACGTTCCAGCCGTACGCTTTGACCAGATACGCGAGCGCGGCCGGCGAAATTGCGCCTCCTATATTACCGCACATATTCATGACGGAGGAGACGGAACCGGCGCAATCGCCGCCGATGTCGAGGGGGATGGCCCAGGAGACGCCGACGGTGATTTCGAGGCCGAAGAAGGCGATGCAGCTCCACAGAACGCAGGTTTGAGGGTCGCGGGTGAGCGCGGCGGGAACAATGCCGATGGCGGCGAGGAGGAATCCGGCGACGGCGACGAAGCGGCGCGATCGTTTCAAATTTTGCGTCAAGCGCAGCATGACGTCGGAAAGCCATCCGCCGGCGAGATCGCCGACGGTGCCGGCGAGCAGCGGAAGGCTCGCGTAAAATCCCATGCGCCTGAGGTCGTAGCCGCGATATTGATGAAGATACGTCGGGAACCAATCGAGGTAGGTGGAGAGGCAGTAGTTGTAGCAGAAATACATGGCGGCGAGATACCAGAGGCCCGAGTTCGACAGAATTTTTCGCCACGGAACAGCGGCCCCGACGTGGCGCTGCGCGCCTCCGGTCGCGGCGCGGATGAGATCGCGCTCGGCGGGATTGGTGCGCGGATGCTCGTCGGGCAGGTTGCGGTAATAGAAAAGCCATGCGACGGACCAGACGAGGCCCACGATGCCGAAGGCGACGAAGGCGGCTCGCCAATTGTAGCGGGTGATGATCCAGACGACGAGCGGAGGCGTCATCGCCGCGCCGAGCCGGGATCCGGCGTGGGTGATTCCTTGCGCGAAGCCGCGCTCGCCGGGGAGCATCCAGCGCGAGAGCGATCGCGTGGCGATGGGGAATGCGCCGGCTTCCCCGATGCCGAACAGAAAGCGCACGACGATCATCGAGGCGGCGCTCCAAGCCCCGGCGGTGAGCGAGGTGAAGACGCTCCACCAGGTAACGATGAGGGTGAGCGCGCGGCGCGGGCCGATGCGGTCGCCGAGCCATCCGCCGGGAATTTGAAACAGCGCGTAGGCCCAGCGGAAGCTCGCGAGAATCCATCCCATGGTGACAAGGGAGAACGCGAATTCCTTCTGTATGACGGGCGCGGCGTTGGAGATCACGACGCGATCCATGTAGGTGATCATGTAAACCGCGACGGTGAAGGCGAGGACCACGTAGCGGACGCGGGTCGGGCGCGTGGGCACTTAAGAACGCTCCGTCACGCCAAAACGATCGGCAACGGGCCAGACGGCTTCGACGCGTTCGCCGCGGCAGGCGTAGATGCGATCGTAGAGATTGACCGTGGGATCGACATGGGGAGCGATGAATTCGACGCGATCGCCGAGACCGAGTTTGATGTCGAGGAAGCCGAACTCATCGCCGGCCCAGCGGTAGGCCGCGTCGAGGTGGACCGGTTCGGGACCGTAGCCGCGATCGGTCGCGAAGGCTTTGAATCCGGCGTCGACGGTGACGAAGGCGTCGTGATTGGCGCTGACGACGGTCGCGAGAATGGTCATGGCGGGTTGAAAATCGATGCCCAAACGACCATAGGCCAGATCCATCAGGACGTACGATCCGGCTTGCAGTTCCGTGAGGGCTGGGATTTCGAGATCGACGTCCCAGGTTCCGGTGCTGCCTCCGGTGAGGATTCCGGCGGGGAATCCTTCGCGGGCGAGCAAATCACGAGTGGCTGCGGCTGTTTGAAACGCATCGGCAGAGATTTGTCTTCGCGTGGCGAGGTCGATGCCGTGAGATCCAGCGACCGAGTAAGCCTGGAGGCCGCGCAGGCGGAGATTTTTGGACTTGGAGATGGCGCGGGCGATTTCGAGGGCTTGTTCGGGGCCGCGAGCGCCGGTGCGATGATCGCCGATGTCGAGGTCGATCAGGAGGTCGATGGGCTGAGTCGCGGCGAGATCGTACCAAGTCACTTGACGGATATGATCGACGACGGCCATCGCACCGGTGCGGGCGACGCGCGCGATTTTCGCGGGATCGGCGAGCGGGGAAGTAAGCAGGATGCCGGGAATTTTGTGTTTCGCCATCAGCTCGGCTTCGGGAACGGTGGCGACCGAGATCCCCGCGGCGCCGTGTTCGATCTGGCGGCGCGCGATCTCCACGCACTTGTGCGCTTTCGCATGCGGTCGAAGCTGCTTGCCGGATTTTTTCACGCGCTGCGCCATGCGCGCCACATTGGATTCGAGCAGATCCAGATCGACAAGCAAGGCGGGAGTGGGGATCTGATTCTTATGGAGCACCGATCCATTATGATATTCTCGTGTTCCATCCTGTTCCGATCGATTCCGGCGCAACGCGGATTTCCGAGCTTCAACCGACGGCGGTGAACGCGATTCTGGCCGAGGTGCGGGTGTGCCAGGCGCAGGGAAAATCGCTGGTTTCGCTGATGCGCGGAGAGCCGGATTTCCCGACGCCGGAGCACATCGTGGAAGCTTCGATACGCGCGCTGCGCAACGGGCGCACCTCGTATCCGGACAATCGCGGAGAGAAGAATTTTCGGGAAGCGGTCGCGCGGAAACTCGAACGCAACAACCGGCTGCGATTCGATCCGACGAACGAATTGCTGGCCACGACGGGCGCGACGATGGGCGTGTACGCGGCGCTGATGGCGATGATCAACGAGGGCGACGAAGTGCTGACGCCCGATCCGGTGTACGATGCGTATCATTCGCCGATACGGCTCGCCGGGGGGCGGGCGAGAACGGTTGCGTCGGAGATTCGAAACGGGCGATTCGTGATCACCGAAGAGGCGCTGGAGCGGGCGTGGTCGCCGGCGGTGAAGGCGATGATCCTGAATACGCCGTGGAATCCGGTGGGGATGGTGATGACGCGCGCGGAACTCGAAACGATCACGTCGTTTTGCGAGCGGCGGAATTTGTTTCTGATCAGCGACGAGGTTTACGAAGCGATCACCTACGGAGGCGCCGTACATGTTTCTCCGCTGGAGGTCGCGCCACGGCTGCGCGATCGATGCGTGATGGTGAACAGTCTTTCGAAGACGTATTCGATGACGGGCTGGCGCGTAGGATACTGCGCCGGTTCGGTGCCTCTGATCGAGGCGATGTTTCTGGTGCTGGCCCAATCGAGCAGAGGGCCGGCGACGTTTGTCCAAGACGCGGCGGCGGAAGCACTGGAGGGTCCGCAGGATTGCGTCGCGTCGATGCTCGAAGAATATTCGCGGCGGCGGGCGCGGGTGCTGGAAGCGCTGGGCGGGGCGGCTCCGGTGATCGCTCCGGAGGGCGGATTTTTCACCATGGTGGATTGCCGCCAGTGGAAGATTCCGTCAAACGAGATTCGCCAACGGCTGCTGCATGAGCATGGCGTGGTGGTGGTGCACGGGTCGGCGTATGGAGCGGGCGGCGAAGGAACGCTGCGGGTTTCGTTCGCAAGCGGCGGCGAAAATCTGTCGCGAGGGCTCGCCCGGCTGCGCGAAGGGCTCGGAAACATTCTGGAGCCGGCGCGTTGAACGACCAACTCGAACGCGAGCTGAAGCGATCGATGGAAGGCGAAGTCCGGTTCGATAAAATTTCC
>DATHCE010000121.1:0-2899 GCA_035319685.1 Bryobacteraceae bacterium
GACTTCAAACTGCACATCGAATACAACTGCCCCGATAAAGGCAACAGCGGCGTGTATCTGCGCGGCCGTTACGAGGTGCAGGTCGAATACGAACCGCCGGAGGCGAACGACAAATTCCACGCCATGGGATCGGTCTACGGATTTATCGCACCCGCCGTGGGTCTTCCGAAGCGTCCGGGTGAGTGGGAATCGTACGATATTACGCTGGTCGGCCGGCACGTTACGGTGATTCGCGATGGAGTGAAGACCATCGATAATCAACAAATTCCCGGCATCACTGGCGGCGCTATCGACAGTAAGGAAGGCGATCCCGGTCCGATTTACATCCAGGGCGACCACACCGGCGGAATGAAATATCGCAACATCACCATTTCGGTTCCGAAGCGATAATCATTGCTTAATTACTTCTTGCGCCGAAACTCCAGGCCGAATTTCGGAGCATCGCGCGTGCCTTCGATCTTGATCGGGAGCACCGCGCCGGCATGGTTCTTTTCGAAAAACGGATCGACGGCTTTCAGCAGGAACGATTTGATGCCGGTGGTCATCTGCGAGATCTTCGCGGCCATGGTGGCGGTCCCGTGAAAATCCAGATTCTGGTCGATCAGTCCGTAGGTGCCGTTCAACGCGACGTCGGCGCCGGGGACCGTGAAGGTGAGATTTGCGAAACGCGCCTGGCCGTTGTTCACTTGGAACCGGCCTTGAAAATTCGAGGCGACGCGTTCATCGGGCGACGCTTTGGGATTCCCGCTGGCGCGATGGCTCAGCTCGTCAACTTTTTCTTGCACGCTGAGCTCGGAAAACTGGGTCTGATTCACCTGAAACGTGCCGTCGAGCTGAAGCTTCCGTGCAAGGTCGATGTCGCCGGGCGGGATCACCATCCGGGCATGGAAACTCACCGCGCCGGTCATCGGCGGCTGCTTGGATTTCACGGCGAGGCGCAGCATGTCTTCCAGGCGCCCTTGATTCACTTTGAGGTCGAGCGAAACGGTTTTCCCCTTCACTCCGGGCTTCGCTTCCACCGTGCCGCGCACCGTGAACGAGGAACGCCCGAACTGCGCGTCCACCGGTTCCAGATACGTGTTGCCGTTCGAGCCATCCACCACCGCCTGGAACGTCGTCTTCAGGTGAACCGGCAGCCCGCTGACGCTCGACGCGAAGTCGGGCGTATCGGTGGTGCCTTCGACGTTGATCCGGTCGAGGACGCCCGAGTATTTTCCATCCGAGGAAAGCGTTCCGGAAATTCCATTGAACACGCCGAGATTGGCGTCGCGAAACGTGTACGTGCCGGATACCGGCGTCAGCGCCGGATCGTCGAATCGCCAGGGGCCGAACGCGCCCGCGCTGTGAATCTCTCCGGGAGGTTTCGCGTTTTCGAGAATCGTTTGGAACTGTAGCGCAGCGCTGGTCGCGATATGATGAAGCGCGAGCTGCTTCATGTCCCATTCGAGCGGCTCGCGCCGCAGATCCTTGGGCATGATCTGAAGCGTCGCGCCGTCGGCGATGATCCGGTCCACCATGAAGTCCGATTGCCTGGCCTGCTCGGGCGTGGAAAGTCCGCCGCCGCCCGCGCTCGTCGCCTTGCGCGGGAGAACCTGAATGCGCAGGCCCCGCAGACGAACCTCGCTCACGTGTTTGGAACGCACCGCGACCCAATTGGTGTCGACGATAGCCTGATCGATGGTGAACAGCGGCGGAACATTGGTGCGGTCCGGGGTGCGGCGCGGGGTGCGATCCGGCGGATGAAATGCGATTCCATCGATGGTGATATGGATCGACGGAAACACGCTCACCTGCACTTGTTTCACGTCGAAATTTCCGGATTTTCGAATCGCTTCGATCACCTGAGACCGCACATAAGCGGACAAAGCCGGATCTGCGAACCATGCTCCCGCGACGATAATCGCCACCAGCAGCGCAACCCCGATCAGCCATCGAATTCGAATGCGCATACGGCCTCCGTCATTGGTACATTTCCGGATACGCGCGGCGCTGCTGGTCGGCCAGCTCCATCGCGGTGCCGATCTGGATCAGCGGACCCTTGCCGATCCCCGGACAAAACTTTGCGGTGCGCTTCCATTCGTCGCGATCCTCCACGATTTCCGGCCAGAACGGAAACATCCGGCATTGGGTCGGCTTGGCGGGATGAATACTGCAACCGTGATCCAGAAGGAACGGGCATTGTTTATCGCGAGGCTTGCGGAAACGCCGCTGATGGCGGGTCCGATAAATGAATCTCGCTTCAAACACGGATTTCCTCAGGCCTACGAATTTCGCGGCGCGCCGCACATCGTCCTCAGTGAGATACACGAAACCCTGCTGATTACAGCAATTCACGCACCCGCGCTGGCAGGTGAAGCGCAAGCTCCCGGTCATGATCGTGCTGCCTTGGGCTGCCAGATCGCGGTCTGGCGGATATGTTCGACGGGACCATTCGGGCCGAAGATGTCGACGTCGAGCGTGACGAACTCGTGGCCTTTGCGTTCCCATCGATTCTCGATAGAGCCGAACACGCGAAGCTGGTCGCCATGGCGCACCGTATGGAACTTCCGCACTTCGCTCGCGACGTGAATCCACGGACCGAGCTGATAATTTTCCACGAAAATCCGGTTGGCGAGCGCCAGCAGTACCGCGGGCTGCGCAACGCCGTGCGTCATCGGATCGAGCGGCGCGCTGATGGTCGCGGCGGCGAGATCCAAGCCAAAGTTCAGCGTGCCGAGAACGGCGCCGGCGGCGAGCGTTTCCCTCGATGGAATTTTTCGATCGCCCAAATTCGCGATGGCGGGAGCGCTCGGTGGTGCTCGATCGTGATCGAGCCAGGCTAGGGCAGACGCGCAGGTTCCGATTTCGACGCGCACGCGTTTATCGTGTTCCGGATGCAAGTCGCTTTCCGGATGCGAGT
>DATHCE010000122.1:0-3041 GCA_035319685.1 Bryobacteraceae bacterium
AGCCAGAAAACATCCTGCGCGCCGATTTCAACCGGCGTCGACAGCGAGGCGTCCAGCGCGGCCTGGAGGTTGACGAAGGCCGGGCAGATCACGATCTCGACGTGCGCGGCTCCCGTCACCATGGGCCCGAATTTGCGCAAAAATTCCGAGGTTTCCCCGGCCGTCTTGTGCATCTTCCAGTTGCCGGCCAAGACCCGCTTGCGCATACGTCTTCAGAATACCAGCGCGTCTTTCGAGTTAGTAGCGCTCCGCCCGGCTGACTTAGTAGCGCTCCGCGCGCCTGACTTAGTAGCGCTCCGCGCGGCGCGGCACGTGCGTTAGAATGACTCGCATGCGTTTATGTTGGGCTGTGTTCCTCGCTTGTATTTCGGCCGCTCTCGCGCAGGATGCCGCCGGGCGCAGAGGCGCGGCGGAGCCGGTGAACGCCGCGTTCGTTCGCGAAAATTATTCGAAGTTCGAATACCGCATCGCGATGCGCGACGGAGTCAAACTGTTCACCTCGGTGTATATTCCCAAGGACGTTTTTTCGGACGGGAAAACCTATCCGATCATGCTCCAGCGGACGCCCTACAACGTGCGGCCTTATGGACCGGACCAATATCGCGCCAATCTGGGGCCGTCGGAATTTTTCGCGCGCGAGAAATTCATTTTCGTCTATCAGGATATTCGCGGCCGTTTCATGAGCGAAGGCGTCTACAGCCTGCTGCGCCCGCACAATCCGGATAAAAGAGGCCCTCAGGATGTCGATGAAAGCAGCGACACCTACGACACGGTCGACTGGCTGGTAAAAAACCTGCCGGGCAACAACGGTAAAGTCGGGATGTACGGCATTTCGCAGCCGGGATTTTATGTGACCGCGGGAATGATCGACGCGCATCCGGCGCTGGTCGCGGTCGCGCCGCAGGCCCCGGTGACCGATTACTACATGGGCGACGACGTGTATCACAACGGCGCGTTCATGCTGGCGCACCGGTTCGGGTTTTATCAGGGATTCAAGTTGCGCCCGGGAGGTCCCGAGCCTCCGCCCGCGACGGCGCAGCGTTTCGATTACGGGACTCCGGACGGGTACGATTTTTTCCTGAGCATGGGACCGCTCGCCAACGCCGACGAAAAATATTTCAAGCATCTGCACGCGCTGTGGGAGTTGAATATCGACCACACCACCTACGACGACGTGTGGCAATCGCGCGCCATCTGGCGGCATTTGAAAGGCATCAAGCCGGCGGTGATGCTGGTAGGCGGATGGTACGACACGGAAGATCCTCAAGGGTTGCTGAAGCAGTTCGATTTCATGGAGGAGAACCAACCGCCGAAGGACCTGATGCTGGTGATGGGTCCGTGGAATCACGGCGGATTTTCGCGCGGCGACGGGGATCGGTTGGGAAATATCAATTTCGGCTCGAAAACCGGATTATATTACCGGCAGAATATCGAATTTCCTTTCTTTATGTATCATTTGAAAAGGAAAGGCGACGGCAAATTTCCCAAGGCGTATCTGTTTCAGACCGGCGTCAATGATTGGCGCAAGTTCGATAGCTGGCCGCCGCGCGGCGCTGGATCGCTGACGCTGTATTTGGACGATCCGGGCAAGCTGAGCTCGCAGCCGCCGTCGAAATCGGGCTTTGACGAATATCTCTCCGATCCGGCCAAGCCGGTTCCCTATATCGGGTTCATTCACGATGGCGTGCTCAACAGTTATATGACGGAAGACCAGCGCTTCGCGGCCGAGCGGCCCGACGTTCTGGTGTTCCAGACCGACCGGCTCGCGCACGACGTCACCGGACTCGGGCCGATCTCGGTAAACCTGAAGGTCTCGACCAGCGGCACCGATTCCGATTTCGTGGTGAAGGTGATCGACGTTTTTCCGGGCGATTATCCGGATTACAATGCTCCCCAGGCACCGGCTGCGCAGCCCGGAGCGGCTCCGAACCCCGCCGCGCAGGGTCCGGCGAACGCTGTGAAGATGGGCGGATATGAAGAACTGATCCGCGGCGAACCTTTTCGCGGGAAATTCCGAAAAAGCTTTGAAAAACCCGCGCCGTTCGAGCCCGGAAAACCGGACATGATCACGTTCCGTTTGCCCGATATCGATCACACGTGGCGCGAAGGGCACCGGATCATGGTGCAGATTCAGAGTTCGTGGTTCCCGCTGGTGGATCGGAACCCGCAAAAATTCATCGATATTCCGAAGGCGTTATCGACGGATTTCCAAAAGGCGACCGAGCGCGTGTATTTCGGCGGCGAGGACGGATCGAGGATCGAGTTTCGGGTCGAGCAATAGCTATGGTGCGATCCTGAACGTCGTCCACGGGTGCGAATCGAGGTTGCGCAGCTCGTCTTTTTCCCACGCGAACTGGGGGTGCGCTTTGAGGTGCTTTGAGGCTTTGAAGTCGATGCCCTCGGCGTGGCCCATCGCCGCGGCGAGCGACATCTGCTGCGCCATCGCCGCGTCGGCGACTTTGTTCTGCACCGCGCCGGCGGTTCCGTAAGGAGGCTGCCACGGCTTCGATCCGCGCGGGGATAATTCGATGTGGCCGCACAAGGTGCGCTCGTCGGGTTCGATTTTCTTGTCGTAAGTATCGTAATGATCGGCCAGAAATCTCTCGCCGAGCGCGACATCGATGCGTCCCTTGTTCTCCGCCATCAACTGATCCCAGCGGATGTGGCGCGCGTTGGCGCTGTTCGACGGATCGTTCAGATTGAAATCCGTTTCATCGCGCGCGAGCGCTTTATCGATGGGGTAATTCGAGCCGGCGAAATATCCGTCCCTGGTGCGCCAGAGGTTCACGTGCTTCAGGCCCAGTTCCAGGCTCGCGATTTCGTTGGTTTTGCGATCGGCGATCAGCCAGTCATTGGCGTAGCCGCCGTTGTTGGCGTCCTTCATGATGCGCGCGAAATCGTCGATGGAGGCGGAATACTGCATGGCTTTGCGCGCGCGCACAAATTCCGCGACACCGTTCGGATCGAATCCGTTGAACTGGCTGATGGTGGTTTCGGTGATCATGATGCCGGCCGAATTGATGCCGAAATCGTCGGCGGAA
>DATHCE010000123.1:0-34975 GCA_035319685.1 Bryobacteraceae bacterium
TCCGTCGCCTGCTCCATCGATGATCCACAAGCGCGATCCCGCGATGACGGCCTCGCTTCGGCGGCTGCGCCACGCCCGCACGCAACGCATCGATCGGAGCATCACACGCGCGGTGCGCGCCAGGGAAAATCCCCATGCCGCCGCTCCCATCGCGGCCAAGGCCAGGCACCCGATGCCGATTTCTTCCTCCATCCCTTCCGGCTCCAGGCGCAAGTAGCTGGGGATGCAGATCGCGAGCACGACGAACAACGCGCTCGCCGCGGGGAGCAATCTCAGCGCGAGCATCATCCGCGCCGCCGCGGCCGCGCGCCATCGCTCCGCGCGCCGCACCATCGCGGGAGCGCACATCGTCACCGCCAGCGCCACCGATAGATGCACCAGAAACAGCACCGCCAGCGATAAGCACAACAGACGAAGCGCGTAGGAGGACGTCATCACTTTCTTCGCTCCAGTTCCCGCCGTTTTTCGCAGACTTTTCGTTCCAATTCGTCCAGCAGCGCCTGATCGAGATCGCCCACCGCTTCCACCAGGCACGAAATCAGCAGGCCGCTCGATTGGCCGGCAAGAAAACCGGAGACCAGCTCGCCCGCGCGTTCGCGCTCCCATTGGTCGCGCGACAATCGCGGCGAATAGCGGAACGCCCGCTCGAATTTGCGCCGGTCGAGCAATCCTTTTTTATAGAGCCGGTCGAGCGTGGTCATCACCGTCGTGTATGCGAGAGGACGCTCGAGCTTCTCGGCAACATCGCGAACGCAGGCATTCCCACCGGACCAGAGAATCTCCATCACGGCCTTCTCGAGATACCCGAGGGCGCCCCTGGCGCGGCGCTCGAAAAAACGCATCATCTGCTCAAAAATTTTACCCTGATTTCGAATGCGGACGGCACATCACTCGTCACACTTTGACCGATGCGAGGTACCGGGGAGCTTTGCGCGCGTGCGTCGCCTGTTCGAACGCGTAGGCGTATTTGATCAGCTTCACTTCGGTGCGCGGCGATCCGAAGAACGACAATCCGACCGGCAACCCGTCGACCTGCCCCGCCGGGACGGTGATGTGCGGATAGCCCGCGACCGCGGCCGGCGTCGAACAGCCTCCGGTGAAATGATCGCCGTCCACGTAATCGATGGGCCACGCCGGGCCGCCCGTCGGCGCGATCAACGCATCGAGCCCAAGCTTGATCATCGTCGCGTCGATGCCCTCCTGCTTGGCCATGCGATTCAGCCGCGTTTCGACGTCGCGATACGCCTTGCTGCCGAGCGGGCCTTTCGCTTCGGCTTTGATCATCAAGTCCTGGCCGAAATACGGCATCTCGCGATCGCGATTTTTTTCGTTGAACTCGATCACGTCCTTCAGGCTTCGCACCGCCGCGCCGCGCGCTTCCAGGTACTCGTTCAAATCGTTCTTAAATTCCCACAGCAGCGCTTCGTTTTCCGGTTCGCTCAATTTCGAATAGCTGGGAATCATCGCCGGATCGACGATCTGTGCGCCCAGTCCCTTCAACGTGTCGATGGCCGATGCCATGATGCGATCGACCGCGTCGTTGAAACCGAACACCTGGCGTGCGACGCCGATGCGCGCGCCTTTCAGCCCATTGGGATCGAGCGCCTGTCCGTACGTCGCGCCGGCCAGCACGCCGAGCAGAATCGCCGCGTCCGCGACCGTCCGCGTCATCGGTCCCGCAGTGTCCTGGCGATGGGAAATCGGCACGATGCCGGTTCCCGGAATCAATCCAACCGTCGGTTTGATGCCGACGACGCCATTGATCGACGATGGCGAGACCACCGAGCCGTCCGTTTCGGTGCCGATGGCAACCGCGCACAGGCTCGCGGAAACCGAAGCGCCTGATCCCGAGCTCGATCCGGAAGGATCGCGATCGAGCGCGTAGGGATTTCTGGTTTGCCCGCCGCGTCCGCTCCATCCGCTGGTCGAATGGCTGGAGCGGAAGTTCGCCCACTCGCTCAAATTCGTCTTGCCGAGCAGGATCGCGCCGCTCGCGCGCAGGCGCGTCACCAGCGCCGCATCTTTCGCGGCTGAGGCGGCCAGCGCGAGCGAGCCGGCAGACGTCATCATCTTGTCGCCGGTTTCGATGTTGTCCTTGATTAGCACCGGGATTCCGTGCATCGGCCCGCGCGGGCCGCTCGCCTTTCGCTCGCGATCGAGCGCGGCGGCGATCGCCTCGGCTTCCGGATTCAGTTCAATGACCGCGTTGATGCGCGGCCCGGTCTTGTCGATCTGCTGAATCCTGGCGAGGTATCTTTCCACCAGTTGAACCGAAGTGAATCTGGAGAGCGTGAGCGCTTCCTGAAGCTGCGCGATGGTGGCCTCCTCCAGATTGTCGTCGGACTGCGCGGCGGCTCGCACGATGAATGCAGCGCCCAATTGCAGAATTTCGCGGCGGCTCGGCATAAAGCTCAGAATACATAGGATTCATCCGCTTGAGTTGCTTTCGCTCGTGTAGTATCCAGGAATTAACCGGCACATTAAACGAGTTCGCCCGGCGACGGCCGGATGGTCGCGCTCCCGGCTCGATACTTAGCCCCGCACTTGAAGTTATGAAACTCGAATCGGGCAGGCCCCGTCGCCGTCCCCGTACGATCGCAGGAGCCCCGATCACACCAGCCCGATCACACCAGCCCGATCACACCAGCATCGTCGCGACTTCCACCGTCGAGCGGTGCCCCTCCACCACCACCAGTCCGCTTTCGGTGACGTGATACAGCCCGCGATCACGATCCAGATCGTAGCCGATGGTCTCATCCTCAGGCACCCGGACATTCTTGTCGAGAATCGCGCGCCGCACACGCGCGCGGCGTCCGACATCGACATTGTCGAACAGGATCGAATCCTCCACCATGGCTCCCGAATGCACCCGCACGCCGCGTCCGAGCACGGAATTGCGCACCGTGCCTCCCGAAAGAATCGTCGACCCGGCGACGATCGAATCCACGGCCTGTCCGCGGCGGCCCTCTTCGTCAAAAATGAACTTCGCCGGCGCGTCGGAGTATCCCGCGGTGCGCAGCGGCCATTGCCGGTTATAGAGATTCAGCGCCGGCGTCACCGCGCGCAGATCCATATTGGCGTCGTAATAGGCATCGATGGTGCCCACGTCGCGCCAATAGGGCTCTTGTGTCGCCGGGTCGCCGGGAATCCGGTTGGTCTGAAAATCGTAGGCGTAGAGCTCCGTGCGGCCCACCAGCGACGGCAGAATATCGCGGCCGAAATCGTGCGAGCTGGCTTCGTTCTGCGCATCCGCGTACAGCTCGCGCAACAGCAGGCTGGTGGAAAAAATATAGTTGCCCATCGACGCATAGACGCGATCCGGATCGTCGGGCATGGTGGGCGCGTCGAAACGCTTCTCGTGAAACGCGATGACGGTGCCGTCGGGCGCGGTCTCGATAACGCCGAATTCCGCCGCCTGCTCGCGATGAACCGGGATGGCGGCGACAGTCGCCTGCGCGCGCTTGTGCATATGAAACTCGAGCATCTCGCGCATGTTCATACGGTAGATGTGATCGGCGCCGAAAATAATGACGAAGTGCGGATCGGCCTGCTCGATCAGGTTGATGTTCTGATAAATCGCGTCGGCGGTGCCGCGATACCAATCCTCGCCGGGCGAGCGCATTTGCGCGGGCACGGGAATGATGAAATGCTGCTTCAACAGGCTGCTCACTTCCCAGCCGTCGCGCAGGTGCTGGAGCAGGCTCTGGCTCTTGAACTGGATTAAGACGTAGATCGAATAGATCCCCGAGTTGATCAGGTTGCTCAACACGAAATCGACGATGCGATATCGGCCGCCAAAGGGAACCGCGGGTTTGGCGCGCTCCTTGGTGAGCGGGTACAGCCGGGTGCCCTTTCCTCCGGCAAGGACGAAGGCAAGTACGCGAACCTGCATGGGCCCTATTGTGGCAAGCGGCCGGTACCCACGGCAATAGGCGGGCGGAACACGACGCCAATCGCCGGTCGCGAAAAAAGACTAGCGGCCGTCCAGAATGCGCCCCTGCAAATGGTCCTGTGCGGCGCCTTTCGTGTCCCCGATGGCGCGGCGGCTTTCGGCCCGCGCGAAATATCCGGACGCGAGGTCGGGATGGAACTCGATGACTTGGGTGAAATCCGCGATCGCCAGCTCGTGTTCGCCCAGCGCCTGATAGGTCACGCCGCGGTCATAGTAATTTTCCGGACGCGGCGACAGCTCCACGGCCCGGTTGAAATCCTCCAGCGCTTTGCGCGGATCGCCCAGGCCGCGCACGCCAAGCCCGCGCAGGTCGTAGCCGGCGGCCAGCTTCGGATCCAATTGAATGACCTGATTGGCGTCCGCAATGACGGACGGATACTCTTTCATGCCGAGATAAGCCGTGCCGCGATCGATGAAACCCTGCGGGTCGGAGGGGCGAAGCGCAATCAGTTTATTGAAATCCTCGATGGCGCGCTCCGGCTTCGAATCGGCGACGAGGGCGCGGCCACGCATCAGGTACGCGCCGGCGAAATTCGGCTGCAGCTTAATCGTGCGATCGAAAGACAGGATCGCCTGCTGGTAACGCGCGCTGGTGAATAGACGCACGCCGCTGTCGTAGGATTGTTGCGCGTGGATGGGATCCATGTTGTGCCGGTAGATCCAGTACGCGGCGCCCGCAGCCAGCAGCACGGCCGTCCAGCACGCCAGCACGATGCGCCGTTTGCGCCGCGATACGTCTTCCGCCGTGACGGGAATCAGAACCAGAGGCGCGCCGGCATTCGCACCCGCTTCCGGCTGCGGCGATTCGCCGGGAAGGTTTTTGGGAGGCTCCTCCACTCAATACTTATGATAGATGAAGATGAAAAAGGTGCAATTGATCACCGATGGCGCCTGCCTCGGGAATCCCGGCCCCGGCGGATGGGCGTCGATCCTCCGGTACGGAAATTTCAAGCGCGAGCTGTACGGATCCTCCCCGCAAACCACCAATAATCGAATGGAACTCACCGCGGCGATTGAAGGGCTGCGCGCCTTGAAGGAACCCTGCGATGTCGAGGTCGTCACCGACTCGGAATATGTGAAAAACGGCATCACCAAATGGATTCAGGGATGGAAACGCAACGGCTGGAAGACGAGCGCGAAAAAGCCGGTGGTGAATCAGGACCTGTGGATCGAGCTCGATGAGCTCGTTTCCGAGCACAAACTGCGCTGGACCTGGACCAAGGGCCACGCCAACCACGACGATAATAATCGCGCCGATGAGCTGGCGGCGCGGGCAGCGCGCGAACAACTCTAAAAGAAACGTCCGCGCAGCAGGCGGGCAAGCAGCCTCGTCGACGCGGTGTTTTAACGCGCCGGCTTGGCGCCCGCGGCGTTGTAATACAGGAGAATGCCGCTGCCGACCCTCTCGATCGGTTGCACCTGTTCCGGCCAGAAGTGAAACCCGCGATCATAAATGTAACGGTCGCCTCCGAACATGCCGTATTTCATCGGCGTGATGCTGATGGCGTTCCACCCGGGCCCCGGCCCGTTGACATCCAGAGGGTGGATCGGTGGAAAACCGAAAAGCTTCCCAAGATCGCCGGGGGCGTACTGATTGAAATACACCTCCGTCGCTCCGACCTCCTTTAACCGCTGGGCCAGGCGTTTCACGTCCTGGCTCCAGTCAAGATCGGAATCCACCAGGAAATCCTCCGGCTTGGAGCCGGCGATGGCGTTGAAGTAGGCCAGGTAATCGGGGTGCGCCGCCAGTGACGTGACCGGCACCCACGCGAGAAGAATAACGATCGCGATTTGCGCCAGCCTGTGAGTCCCGGCGCGCTGCAACCACCAGACTGCGGCACATCCGCCGGCGATCGCGAACGCCGCGAACACCGGCATGACGTGCCGTGTGCCGATCTTGATCTGTGAAAAAAAAGACGCCACCGTCAGGATGCCCACGACCACGCTGGGCATCATCCAGCCGCGCGTCCCAAACTGCTTTCGGGAGCACAGCAGCACCAGTCCCGGAATACCCAGACCCAGGATCGCCAGCGGCGTCTTCACTCCCAAGGCCACGACGTAAAAATACGGCCAGCCCACCGTATTTGCGGCGCCCAGCAGATAGGTCAGATGACCGGTGGCATTGTGGTGGCGCACTTCCTGTACACCGCTGAACAATTCCGGTGCCGGAACGGGAAAAGAGAAGGACGGCGTAGGTCCGAACGAGAAACGATAGCCTGCCCAAATCACGGCGGCCGCAACGAACGCCGCCATCAGCGCCGGCAGCGCGTGAACGCGAACCCGAGCTGCCAGCTTGGACCACGCCGGGCGTTCGGCAATCCACCAGAACGCAAGCGCGGCCACGGCCACCGCGGGGAAAAATGCGAGCGTCGAAAATTTCGAAAGGGTAGCCAGGCCGATGGATGCGCCGAAGATCACGCTGCGTCGCGCCGACGGCTCCTCCAGCCATCGCCAACCTGTATAGATGGCGAGAAGAAAAGTGGCTGTCAAGGCCATGTCGGTGGAGGCGACGCCGGCATGCGCCAGGATCGTCGGCGTCATCGTGAGAAGGAACACGCTGAGCACCGCCGCCGCGCCCGCCATCCCGGAGGTCCCGCAGATCCACCGGGCGCACGAGTACGTCACCCAACACAGCAGCCAGAAGAACGGCAACACACCAGCCCGCGCCAGCGCCAGCGTGCGATCCATGTCGCCCTGGCCGGAAAGGATCGCCAGTCCTTCATCCCACTCTGACGCCTTCTTCCATGAATGCGCTCCCGAAAGGCGCGGCAACAGCGCGGCCATTACGCGCGCCAGCGGAGGATGCTGCGTTTCATAAGTGTAGCTACGTTGGTCCAGCCACTGCATCCCGCAGGCGATGTGAGCCGGCTCGTCGAAAACATAGCTGAGCGTATTGTAGGTGGCGACGATCCGCGCGGTCGCGAACAGGACCAATGCAATCGTCAGCCGGGTGGCGTACCGCGCCAGTAACGCTTCGACACGCGCGAAATAGCCCGGTTTCGCCGATGCTGGACTCGCAAGGGGCTGGCCTTGAGCCCGCCGCACGCGCGACTTCATCGGTACAGTATCTCAAACGTTCGGGTTTCGCCGTATCCGCGCGGTAGTGCTCGGTCAGCCGAGCACTACCATCCGCGCGAACTTGATCCGCTCGCCAGCCGGAATCGGCGATGATGATTGGAGTACGCGGATGGCGGCTGACTACGTCATCGATTCGACCCTCGGGTTGGTCCGCACGACCTTTCCGGCAACGTGACGATGGATCAAATGCGCGCCCATCATCTCCGATTGGCGGCGGACCCCGGCTTCGATCCGGCGTTCTCGCAGTTGATCGGCCGCACCGCCATCACCAGTACGGACTTGACTGCCGGTGGAGTTCGGGAGCTCGCTTTCGCCCATCTTTTCGGGCCAACGTCACGGCGCGCGTTAATCGCGAGTAGAACGGTGGACCAGGGTCTCCCGCATGTTCGCGATCTATCGGGAAGTGAGCGGAGGCGGTGATGCAATCCGAGTCTTTCATGATGTGCAGGAAGCGCTCGCGTGGCTGAATTTGCCGGCTTAAGGTTCTATGAACGACATCTTGGCCTTCATGCACACGAGAATCCACCATTGCATGGCAAAAATAGAGATCCTCCAGGACCGTCGCTGACGGGAAAGCTCCACGGCCACCGGCACAACCAGCAGTGGCTGAAGAAATAACCACACCCTGGCAGCTTCTCCGCGCAAGAGTCCGGAAACATCCACGGTGAGTATCGTCGCCAGACCAACTAAGGTGAGCGCCAGGTCAGTTCGCTCCGCCGTGAACTCCCTGAGCATCCCTCGCAGATGAAGAAAAAGGATCGGAAAGGCGAGGATTCCAGCGCCCAGACAGAAGTCGTACAGATCCGACACGACGAATGTGAGGTACGGGCGATTCAATCCCGCCGCGATCCTGGCCTGGTTCCTCATCGCGTGAGCCATCGACGCCGGGGCGTTGTAGCCGGTCGCGGCCCACAGCGCCAGGTAAAGGCCTGCCCAGATTCCCACGGCGATCCCTGCGCTGTGCACGACGCTCATCCACGCGGCTCGCGTTCTGCCTTGCCGCCACAGCCAGTAGAGACCGTAATACAGGAGAAAGGCGCCGGTAGCCAGCAGATTGTAGGCAAAAAAGCTCGCCACAAACAGAACCACGCCGACGAAAATGGAGCTCGCCCGCGATCCGTCCAACGCCCCCGCCCACGTGAGAATCAACAGCATCGAGAGAATCGGGTACACCTGGTCGAGTTCCGGGAAAAATACCGTCAGCGCCGGGATCAGCGCGTAGAACGCGCTCGCGAGTATTCTCACCCGGCGATCGGCAGTCCACAATCCGGCGAACCGGTACATGATCAGAACGCCCGCGCTACCGGCCAAACCCACCGAATATCCGCCCAGGGATGCGCCCATGCCGGGTCCGAACAGCTTGAGGAACGTGTAGTAAAAAAGAATCGGCCCGGCGGGATGCGTGGACGCGTGCCCGTTCAGCGCGGCCTGATGAAAATGGCTCATCCACCCGTCAAGGCCGTGTAGGCTCATCGCTTCGTTGAAGTAACTTGTGGCGTCCGGAGAAGCCACGATTTGTCGGATTCGTGAAAGCCCACGAGGATCAGCCGCCACGCTGAGAATTTGACCCGCGAAATTTGCCGCCGCCACAATTCCCGCCAGCAGAGCGGCTCGCGATCGCGAAACGTCCTTCTCGATGCTCCATAGAACCCAAGCGATCAGCAGGAAAGGCGGCAGCAGCGCGAGCCCCATCTGGAACGTCCCCAGATCCTGCCACGGCCACTCCCAATGAGTCAGGCTCGCCAAGCCGTTCAACGGCTCCCATTCATAAATGACGCCGAGACCAAACGCCAACCCGATGGCGAGCACCGCCATAGCCGCGCGATTCGACCAGCCGGATTTGCGGTCGGCCAGGACCCGAATGTGTGGTGTGGGCCGCTCCGGTTCTCTCCGATGTTTCCTCGGCTGCTTCATTGGGTACAGTATCGCGGAGCCCCGGACGCGCGATCAAGAAGCTAGAATCGGAATCGATGCGGGACCCCATCACCGCGCTTCCCTCCGCCCTCGATTCCGTTCCCGATCGTCCGGCCGTATTTCTCCTCTGGGCAAACGAAGGAGATCCCTATCTGGCGCGCACCGCGCTGCTCCGGCGGCGATTGCGCCGGCTTCTTTCCGAGCGCGATCGCATCTCCCGCGTCCTCAATCTGCGCGGCGTCATCGAACGCATCGAGTATTGGCCCACCGGCTCGCAAATCGAAACGTCGCTGGTTCACCTCGCGCTCGCGCAGAAATATTTTCCGCGAGACTGGCCGCGGATCACGCGCCTCCGTCCTCCGGCATTGGTGCGATTGACGCTCGACAATCCTTTTCCCCGCACCATGATCACGACCAAGCTCGGCAAAGGCATGTATTACGGGCCTTTCGCGAGCCGCGCCGCGGCCGAGCGGTTCGAAGGAGCCCTCCTCGACCTGTTTCAGATCCGCCGCTGCGAGGAAAATCTCGCGCCGTCGCCAGACCATCCGGGCTGCATTTACGGCGAGATGAATCGCTGCCTGCGCCCGTGCCAGCAGGCGGTCTCGATCGAGGAATATCGTAGCGAGGTCGCGCGCGTTGAGCAATTTTTAAAAACCAACGGAGCATCGCTCGTCGAAACCGCCGAAGCCGCGCGCGATCGCGCGAGCGCCGAGATGCAGTTCGAACAAGCCGAGCGCTTGCATGAGCGTGTCGAGAAGATCGGCGAAGTGCAGGCGCTCGCCGGCGACCTGGCTCGATCGCTCGACCGTTTGCACGGCGTCGCCGTCACGCCGTCCCATGATGCCGACGAGGTCACGTTGTGGTTCATGCTCGGCGGATGCTGGCAGGGCGCGCTCCCGTGGTCGTTATCCGAGACCGCGGGAGCGGGCCAGTCAATGGATCATCGCCTGCGCGAAATGACCTCGGCCCTGCGCGTAGAACACGCCCCTGTAATGGAACATCTCGCGATCCTGATGCGATGGCAGGGATCAAGCTGGCGCGACGGCGAATGGATCGCATTCGAATCGCTTGAAAAAATTCCGTATCGAAAATTGGTGAACGCCATCGGCCGTGTAAATAACAAAAAATGAGGTACCCGATGTCTGCCAGGAATGTATTCTGGTTCCTGTCTCCTGACTCCTTCCCCGATGCTAGCCTTGAATTGTGACCCCCGCTCTTCGTGGATGGTGGCAACGCGTCCGATCGGCTTGGTCGCAGGGCCTGCGGCAGCAGGTGACGCGCGCCGGACTCGCTTACATGGCGACGCTCGCCATCATCACTCTCGCCGCGTTTTTATCGGCGAATAATCTTCTGTTCCTGATTCTCGCGGCGATGTTGTCGACGCTGCTGATTTCCGGATTCATCAGCCGGCTGGGTATAGCCGGGCTCGAGCTCGATCTGGTCCTTCCTGAACATATTTCCGCGCGCCGCAAAGTGCGCGCCGGCATCCGCCTCAAGAATCTGAAAGCATGGATTCCGTCCTTCAGCATTCATCTGGCCGGCGCGCCCGGAAGCGGCTTCGATTCGATCCTGTATTTCCCCGTCGTTCCGGGCGGCGCGATCGTCGAGGAATCGGTGGAGCTGTATTTTCCCCGCCGCGGCGCGCACTCCCAGCGCAGTTTTCAATTCTCCACGCGATTCCCGTTCGGATTCGCCGAGCGCCGCGAGTTGGTCACCGCGCGCCACGACGTGATCGTGTATCCCTGCCTCGATCCGCAGCCGGGGTTTGAAGGCTTGCTCGCCTCGGTGCGCGGGGAAATGGAAGCCCTGCAACGGGGCCGCGGCCACGATTTTTATCGTATCCGCCCGTATGAGGCGCTCGAAAGCGCGCGTCATGTGGATTGGAAAGCGACCGCGCACACGGGCGACTTGCAAGTCCGCGAATTTGCGCGCGAGCAGGACGATCGCGTGTTGATCTATTTCGACATCGATGTCTCGCCCGAAAATGAACCGTGGTTTGAAACCGCCGTCGATTGCGCCGCGTTTCTCGCCTTTCGCCTCGCCGAGCGCGGCGCGAGCCTGCGCTTCGAGACCCAGGAAGTCGATCTCCGCGTGCCCGATGAAGCCGACATTTATATGGTGCTGAAATACCTCGCGCTGGTGACCCCGCGACGGGGAAAACCGCCTTCGGCGCCCGACGATCCGTCGAGTTTCCAAATCGTGTTCAGTGCGAACCCGAAGCGTATGTCGGCGCTCGGCTGGGGCACGGCCGAAAGCGGCGGAGCGCGTCTGCTCGATATAGATGCACTTCGCCCCGCGATGTCTGCGCCTATTTCTTGATTTTGCGCAGACCGGTTCCTATGGCTTCTATCGATGCCCCACGAAACCGGTCTAGGCGAGCCGGCACTGCTGAAACTGCTTGATCAGATCGAAATTCGTCCGGACCGAGCGGATATTTTCGCCGCGCTGTTCGATGCGGCTCTCTTCGGTGATGCCCAGCGTGTCCGAGGCCCGCTTCAAATATTCGATCCGCGCCGGATCGATGCCCATGATTCGGCAGCAGGTGGCGTCCACTGCCGGCAGATCCGAGCCCATCACCATCACGCCGACCGGCTTCGGCGTCCCTTGGATCGGCCCGTTGCCTTCCATGCCGACGATTCCGTCGACCATCGCGAAGCTGCGCCGGAAGATGCGCGACAGCTCCACGATCGACGTGTCGATGCCCACGTGATGCAGCTCGTTTTTGGGCCATCCATACACGCATCCCGGAACCAGGCCGAAGAAATTTTTCATCGAGAGCGTCGCGCCCGCCCAATGATGCGTCTTCATTTTCGCGAGGGAAACGATCAGGTCCGCGCGCAGCGCCGTGTTCGGCAAATAAATTTCCGCACGATCGCCGAAGCGTTCGACCGGGCTCACGTCGTCGCGGTTCAGGTCCACGAAGATCGAATCGAATTTCGGAATCTCGGAGCGATACCGCGCCAGCTCTGCCAGCGCATAAGTGTCGCGGCGATGCCCCGGTCCTTCGCCGATCCGCACGTCCGCCGCGCCCAATCCCTTGAATACTTCGAGCGCCGCCGCGATCATCGCGACGTTGGTGTTGATGCAGGTGGCCGGGTCGAACTCCACCAGGTTCGGTTTCAGCAGCACGCGCCGGCCGCGAACATCCAGGCCGCATTCGCGAATTCCCCGGATCATTCGCGATTCAAGATCGTCGGAATAAGACGCCGCCTTGATGACCGCCACCGGCGAGCTGCCCGCAATCCGCCGCGGCTTGTTTCTCCCGCTTTCCATGCCCGCGTATCCGGCCAGCAGGCCGACTCCGGCCAGAGGAATAAAATCGCGCCGCGTGATCTTCAAGCGTTCCCTCCGGTCTTCAAAAATTGAAAATTCCCGCCCTCGGCGCCGAGCGCTTCAATGGCGGTTATGTAAATATCGTCCGGCAGCAACGGATCGAGTGGAGCCGGCGCCTCCATCCCGTGCAGCCGCAGCGCGACGGTCAGCCACGCGCGAGCGAGCGGCGAGCGGGTATCCGCCGCCATCTCTCTCGCGACACTCAGCGATTTCGCCGCGCCCGCGTTACCCTGCAACCCAAGGAGCGCAAGCGCCGTCGTCTCCGCGTACGCGGGCAAATCGACGCCGAGCGCCGCCGGGCTCCCGTAATTCCATCCGCCGTCCTTCGACCGCACGTCCAGAAGCTGCGCTTCGCCGACCCTGACGCGATCCCGCAAAGCGCGGTTCTGAAATTTCGCCGACGCCCGCTTCAATGCGACCAGCGTGTGCGCCGTCGGTTCCACCCAGGACGATGTTCCCGGTTTCCACGGCCATCCCGTAAGGCTCAAGTCGCGTTCCGGGTCGAACAAGCCCAGCCGCGATGCCGCGCGGCTCATCCAGTTCGATTCGACGCCCGCCGAACCGAGCAGCCATTCGACGCCGTTGCGCCACGGCTCGCCGAATTCTCCGCGCACCGACGCAAGGTTCACACACAATGCCGTGGCCCAGCTCTCGATTTGCACGTCTTGAGCCGGACGCCAGCTTCCCTTCGCCGTCTGCCACGATTGGAGCAGCGCCCATGCGCGATCCGCCGCGGGATCGCCGTGCAGCGCGAGCGCAGCCCACCCCGTCGGCTCGATCCAGGATTGCTTGCCAGGGAAATAACCCCAGCCTCCGTCCGGATTCTGGGCGCGGCGCAACGCGTTCAGGCGCACTTCGAGATAGGAGTCCACCACCATTGTTTTATCGGCGCGAATCGCTCGCGGCTTTATGCCGTACGACCTGCGCGCAAGTTCTATGCCTGGTCGTAAAGTGTCACAATAACGCCAATGCTTTTAAAGACACCTATTAAGACCTTCTTGGCGATCATCCTGACGCTGCCGCTCGCCTTCGCCCAGGACGATCTGCTGGCGCATGCCCGCAAACTCAGCGCCGAAGCGATCGGGATCGACAGCCACATCGATACGATTCAACACGTGCTCGTCGCGAATGCCGACCTCGCGCAGAACCTGCCGTACGCGCACGCCGATTTTCCGAAATTGCGCGAAGGCGGGATGAAGGCGCCCTTTTTCGCGCTCTGGGTTCCGGTGTTTTATCCCGCCGCGGAAGCCGTACGCCGCACGCTCGACCTGCGCGATGCCATGCAGCGTATGCTCGATCAGCACAAGGATCAGATCGAGCTCGCCACCACCGCGTCCGACATTCAGCGCATCGTCAAATCCGGAAAAATCGCGGCGTTTCTCACGATCGAGGGCGGCCATCAGATCGATGACGACCTCGCCGTGCTGCGCGCCTACTACCAGCTCGGCATCCGCGCCATGACGCTGACGCATTTCAAGAACAATAACTGGGCCGATTCCTCTACCGACACGCCGCGCCACAATGGCCTCACGCCGTTCGGTAAGGATGTGGTCCGCGAAATGAACCGGCTCGGCATGATCGTCGACGTGTCGCACGTCTCCGACAAAACGTTTTACGACGCGATCTCGACCAGCACCAAGCCGGTGATCCTGTCACACTCTTCTTCGCGCGCGATTTCCGATATCCCGCGAAACGTGACCGACGACATGCTGCGCGCGCTCGCGAAAAACGGCGGCGTCATGGGCATCAACTTCGGCGAAGGATTTATCAACCACAAGGACGCCGAGGCCCTGAACTCGGCCATTTCGAGCCTGTCTTCCGGCCCCGAAAATCTCACCGGCGCCGGGCTCGACGAATACGCAGCCAAAGAGTACCGCGATCAGATCGCGGGCCAGCACAAACCCTTCGCGACCATCGACGACGTCGTCACTCACATCGATCACGTCGTCAAGATCGCCGGCATCGATCACGTCGGCATCGGCAGCGACTTCGACGGCATCACGGCGCCTCCACAGGGGCTCGAAAATATTTCGAAAATGCCGTACCTGGTCGCGGCGTTGCTGAAGCGCGGTTACTCCGATCGAGACATCAAGAAAATCCTTGGAGAGAATTATTTGCGTGTCATACGCGACGTCACCGGTAGGTAATGCGGTGTATGAACTTAGTACCGGGAACCAGCGCCGTGCGGGTACCGGGGCCAATGACCTATTTACCCGCTAAGGCATTCAGATTAGATTGGGTAAGATAATTGCTGGGACGAACAACGTGAATCAGCTACTGCTTCAGTACTCATACCTCCAGGTTTTGGACTTCATGACGACCATCGCGTTCCTGTTGCATGGAGTGCGTGAAGGAAACCCGCTGGTTCGCCTGGCGATCCAGTTCTCGCCGCACCCGCTCGGCGGCTTGCTCGTGATCAAGCTCGCGGCGGTCGCGCTGGGAGTTTATTGCTGGAAGGGCGGCCGCGACAAGTTGCTGTCGCGCATCAATATTTTGTTCGCGGTGGTGGTCGCCTGGAACCTCGCCGCGCTGATTGTCGCCTCCGTCAAAGGCATCTGAAGCGGCGGCGCCTGAGTCGCGCGGGGTTCGACGTCGTCCTTCAAAAAGTCGCCCCGATCGGAGCCTCGGCCTGATCTTCACCGGAAAATAAAGGAACGTTTTGCCGGCGCGGGGCGTAGCTGTTGTATGCGCTTCCTAGCCGACCTGCGTTACGCCTGCCGTAGCCTCGTTCACAACCCCGGATTCGCCCTGATTTCCATCCTTTCGGTCGCGCTCGGCGTCGGGTTGAACGCCGCAATGTTCAGTTACGTCGATGCGCTCCTCCTGCGCCCGTTGCCCGCACCCGACCCCGGCCGCATCGTCGAAGTCGCATCCACCACTCCCGGCACGCGCATCGGCGGGATGTCCTATCCCGATTACGCCGATCTGCGCGACCACACCCGTACGCTCTCCTCTGTCACCTGCTACGAACTGACGCCCATGGGCATCAGCGCCAGCCGCGAAGCGGTCGCGCAAAAGACGCTGGGAGTCATCGCCAGCGGCAATTTTTTCTCCGGGCTAGGCATCCAGATCCCCATCGGACGCGGCTTTCGGCCTGACGAGGATTCGATCCCGGGCCGCGACCTGGTCGCCGTCATCAGCCATTCCCTGTGGCAACGCATGTTCGCCTCCGATCCCAATATTGCCGGGCGAACGCTGCGCCTGAACGGAGCCGAGTTCACCATCATCGGCGTCGCACCCGCGGAATTCAGCGGTCCGCAGGCATTCATCATGCCGGATGTTTACGTCCCGCTGAATTCTTATCCGCAGACGATTCCGAACAGTAGCAGAGATTTTCTCACAGCGCGCGGGAACCGCGCTTTTACCCTGTACGCCCGCCTCAAGCCCGGCGTCAGCGAACAGCAGGCGCAGGCCGAGCTGGCCACCGTTGCGCAACGGCTCGCCGCTCAGTATCCGGACACCAATCGCGACCGCGGCGTCGCCGTCATGAGCTATATGCGCGCCCGGTTTGAACAGGACACCATCGACGCGACCCTCTCGCTGATGATGATGGCGATCACCGGGCTCGTCTTGTTGATCGCCTGCGCCAACGTCGCCAACCTGGTGCTGGGTCGTGGAGCGGCGCGCGTGAAGGAGATCGCGATCCGCATGGCCGTCGGCGGAAGTCGCTGGCAATTGGTGCGCCAGCTTTTAACCGAGAGTCTCTTGCTCGCCCTGATCGGCGGCGCCGTGGGGATGGCGGTGGCATACGCGGGCGTGCAGCTTTTGCTCGCGATTCCTCTGCCGTCGGATTTTCCCATCGCGCTGGGCGTGCGCATGGACACGCGCCTGCTCCTGTTCAGCTTGGCCGCGACCATCGCCACCGGCCTCATCTTCGGCCTGGTGCCCGCGCTCCGCGTCACCAGCGCCGATCTTTCCTCGACCATCAAGTCGAGCGATCAGGGCCCGCAGAAATCCACGCTATGGCGCAGCCGTCTCGCCGGGCGGAATCTGCTGGTCGTCGCGCAGCTCACATTTTCCGTGGTCCTGCTGATTCTTTCCGCATTTTTCGTCCGCGGATTCGCCGCCGCCAGCACTATGGATCCCGGCTTCCGCGTCGATCACACGTTGTTCTTCTCACTCGACGCGGCCATGGTGCGCTACGAGGAACCTAAGGCTCGCGACTTTTTCCGCAAGTTGGAGGATCGCCTCCGCGAGCAGCCCGGCATCCAAGACGTCTCCGTGTCCTGGACCCTCCCCTTCGACCCCAGCCAGCAGTCGCAGCGCCGCTTGATCGTCGACGGCTATCAGGCCAAAGCCGGCGAAGAGTATCCCGCCGCGTGGTCCAACACGGTGGACGAGCATTTTTTCCCGCTGATGGAGACGCCGATCCTGCGCGGGCGCAACTTCGATTCGCGCGATACTGCGGCCTCGCCGCGCGTCGTCATTGTGAATGAAACCCTGGCCTCGCGCATGTGGCCCGGTCGCGACTCCATCGGCCAACGTCTGCGCCTCGATCATCCGGGTGCGCCGGAGGCGCAAGTCATCGGCGTCGCCAAGGCCGCGAAATATGGATATTGGGCCGAACCGCCGCAAATGGCCTTGTGGGTTCCCGTCTCGCAAAACTACGAATCGCATTTGATTTTCGAAGTGCGCACGGCAGGCGACCCGGCGGCCATGGCCGCGGCCGCGCGAAGCCAGGTTCGCGAGCTCGACCCCGACATGCCCGTCGTCAGAACCAGCACCATGGCGGCCTTTTATCACGACCGCTTCATGCTCGGCCCACGCCTTCTGGCCCAGATCGTCAGCGGCATCGGCCTCATCGGCCTGTTGCTCGCCGTGGTCGGTCTCTACGGCGTGGTGGCCTACGCCGTCAGCCGCAGGACGCGTGAGATCGGCATCCGGATGGCGATCGGCGCGCGCCCCGGCGACATGCTGCGAATGGTGCTCGGCCAGGGCTTGATCTTCACTGCGATCGGCGTCCTCATCGGTGCCGCCATCGCCATCTCCACCGGCCGCTTCATGCAGACTTTCGCCGTCGGCGCAAGCCCGCGCGATCCCGCGACGCTGCTTGCTGTCGCCGCGATCCTGACCGTCGTGATGATCGTCGCCTGCTGGGCTCCCGCACGGAGAGCGTCCCGGGTAGACCCGGTCCTGGCCCTCAAGGAGGAATAAGCAGCCCTACGGAATCAGCCCGATCCGTTTCTCCAGCGCCCGGAATCCGGCGGAATTCCGCATCGCCGCGTAAACCGGGTGCACCGCCACGTTCAGCACCTGGAATTCGTGCCGATCGGCCGACCGTTCCAGCCATTTCACCGTGTTCGCTTGGTCTCCCATCAACGCGTAGACCAGCGCAAACCATTGCATCGCGCACCCCGGATTCGGATATTTCTCCTCGAACGGACGCATCAGCCGCAGCGCGTCTTCCCTTCGGCCCGCCCGCGCCTCCGCCATCGCTTCGTACATCTGCGCCGGAGGAAAAACCTGTTTCAAACCCCGTAATTCCTCAAGGGCCAGATCCGTCCGCCCTTCCTCGATGTACGTCGCGCCGATCATCTCCTGCGCTGCCAGTTGTTTCGGAAAGATCGCGTGCAGTTTCTCCGCGCTCTCACGAGCTTCCGCAAACCGTCCCTCCAGATTTCGCATCGTCGCCAGGTTCAACATCGACGGAGTCGAGAACGGATCCAGATCCTGAAACCGCCGGATGTGCTCGTCCGCTTCCGCGAAACGCCCGCGAAAAATCAGCAGAAAGCCGAAATATTGCTCGGCAGACGAGTTCGGCGCTTCGGCCTCCGCCAGCCGCAGTTCCCGCTCGGCCCGATTCCAATCCCAGTCGTATTGCATCGCCAGTTCCGCCAGCATCGCATGCGCCGCCGGTAACTCCGGATCGAGGGCGAGCGCCCTGTGGATCAACTGTTCCGCGCTCCTGCGCTCTTCCTCGGTCTGATAGGTCGATCCCCGCGCGACGGCTTCGTTGAACCTCTCGACGCCCAGGTCGAAGTACGCCGCCGGATATTCCGGGTCCAGCGCGATCGCGCGTTCCAGATCCGCCCGCGCCTGCGCGGCCGCGTCCGAGGTCAACTGTTGCTCCTCATATCGCGCCTTCATCACGTAATCGTGCGCTTCCGGCTTCGGAACATGCTTGGCGCCCCGCGCCCCCGCTACCTTCAGGCTTCGCGCGATCCCCGCCGCCAGTTCCGACTGCACCGCAACCAACTCCGACGCCTGGCGTTCGTAGGTTTCCGACCACAACACCCTCCCGTCGCTTACCCTTTCGAGCTTCGCGGCGATTTTGACGCGATCGCCCTCGGCCGCGACGCTCCCTTCGAGCACGTTCGCGACGTGCAGCAGCCGCCCCGCTTCGCGAATGTCCGCTTCGCCGCCCTCAAACCTCGCCACCGAGGAAGGCGCGATCACCCGCAGCGCCTTCAACCGCGATAGTGTCTCGGTAAGTTCGTCCGCGAAGCCGCTGCTCAGATACTTGCTGGATGGCTCCGCGCTCAGGTTTGCGAACGGAAGCACGGCGATCGAAGCTTCGCCTGGCGCCGCGCTGCGATGGAAAACCAGCCATGCCGCTGCAACGCACGCCAGCACGGCCGCGCCAGCCATTGCCATCCTCGCGAATTTCCTCGGCCGCCGCGCCCGCACCGGTTCGCCTTCCAGATACCGCTTGAGATCGGCATCCATCTCCGCCGCCGACCCGTAGCGTTCTTCGGGATTCTTGCGCAGCGCCGTCGAAACAATCGCGTCGAGCGGCCCGTCCAGACCCGACGGCGCCGGCTCCGCATGGCTGATCGTATCCGCGACCCCAACCGCCGAGTAATCCTTCATCACGTAAGGTGGCCTTCCCGTCAGCAAACGGTACAGCAGCACACCCGCCGAGTAGATATCGGAGGCGAACGTCAGCGCTTTCCCCTGCGCCTGCTCCGGGCTCGCGAAGTCCGGCGTGAACGCGTACATTCCCGTCTTGGTCAGGGCTGCGTCGCCGGTTGCATCCACCAGCCGCGCCGTCCCGAAATCCAGCAGCTTCGCATTGCCGCCCGCGTCTACCAGAATGTTCGACGGCTTCAGGTCGCGATGAATCACCTGGCGGCCGTGTACGTATATCAGCGCTTCCAGCACCTGCCGCATCATCCCGATCCTCGCGCGCGCGTCCAGTTCGTGCGTGTCGCAAAACCGGTCGATGGAGAGCCCGTCGACAAATTCCATCACCAGGTACGGAAGTCCCGACCCCGTGACCCCTCCGTCGATCAGGCGCGCCACTTTCGGATGGTCCAGGCTGGCCAAAAACTGCCGTTCGCGCCGAAAACGCTCCTCGATCTCCTGTGACGCGAGCGCGAGCGGCGCCACTTTCACCGCCGCGGCCATCTGAAACGCGCCGTCCGCGCGCTCCGCCAGGTACACCGTGCCCATTCCTCCACGGCCCAGCAGCCGGATCGCCTGCCACGGTCCGAACCGCGGAAGCTCTTCCGCCGCCGCCGGCGCCGCCGCCCGCACCCATTCATGGCCTTCCAGCAGTTGGCAAACTTCTTCGAGCATTTCCGCATCGTTCGCGCACTGCTTCTGAAGCCACGCCTCCCGATCCGCTCCCGGCGCAAATTCGAGCGCGCCATCGAAGGCCGCCTCGACCCTTCGGAATCGTTCCATCTGGTCCGGGTTCATGTTGAAAAAGGGGACAGACTAGTCGGCACTAATATCGTTGACACACCCTGTCCCCGAGGTACACAATGGGTAGTGTACCTCTCGACGGCGACTACAGCTTCATTAAGCACCTGTCTCAGATCGCGGGAAGCGACTGGAGAAAGGTAGTCTTGGCGGCATTCACCTGCTATTTCGACGCCAGCGGTACACAGCACGATCAGTTTGCCATTGCTGTGGGCGGCCTGATGTCAACTGCGGAAACATGGGAAAACTTCCGAGAGGTGTGGCAGGCGCGATTGCTGAAGTCTGGGCTACCGTACTTTCATCGAAAGGAACTTGATCTCAAGCGACACTCAGGCCTACTGGAGGATCTCGCGAACATCGCTAAAGAACACTCGATGCGGAAATTTGGAATGATTGTCCGCGTCAGGGAACTGCATCGTAGTGTATCGAAGAAGGAGCTCGCCGCAGTTCACTTGGACGCATACAGCTACGCTGGTAGAGCTTGCGCGGCGCACGTTCGTATATGGGCGAAGAAGGAACACCTTAGGAGCGTTCCAAGATTGGTCTTTGCAACAGGCGACGCAGGACGAAACCAACTAGAGCAGCGGTTACGTAAGGATGGGTTTCACGACGTGGATTTCGCGCCAGCTTATGATCAGTTGGATCGCAAGACCGGATTCGTAATACCCGGCGCAGTTCCTCTCCAAGCAGCGGACTTACTCGCGTATGAGCTGTTCGACCCGATACGCAAAATGGAAGAGCGCGGAATGCGTCACGGATCATTTGGCCGCGACAATCTAACACCGGTGTGGTTTATTCTTGACAAAATCCCCGGCGAACCTCAGGTAACGGAGGATGATTCGTTAGCTGCATTCAAGGACAAGGTCAAGGTTTTCAGCGGCGAGAAGGACTTGATCCGGCTGGCAACATGGATGCCCAAATGAGTTACTATCAAACCAATGAAACAACCGGGTACGTCAAGCGAATACGAAGCGTTCAAGACGCTACTCAACCGCGTGATGGCCGTGCCTCACGATGTAATTGCCGCTCGCGAAGCCGAATACAAGCGAAGAGCGGACCTCAATCCGAGCAAACCCGGGCCGAAACCGAAGCGGCGGAAACGCGCTTCCCGCGCCCAGTCCGTCTAGGTACTGGCGGTTTCCGTTTCTCCCTCCTTCTTCCCGATCAGTTGGTCGTAGGTGATACGTCGCCCGACGATCTGAGAAAGAACGAGTTTGAAGCGGTCGAAATCGGTCGCGTCCTCGCGATTGTTGAAGCGAAACACATGCTCGTCCACGTAGGCCTGAAGGTGCGCAGGATCGACCGAAACGTAAGTCCCTTTCAATCCGCGCTTGAGCAAACTCCAGAAATTTTCAAGACCGTTAGTGTGAACGCGCCCATTGACGTAGCCTTCCAAGTGGTTCACGAACTCGCGCTTGAGTTCTGGCGCGACATGGCCGTATACAGGCAATTCGTCGGTGTAGAGCTTCGATCCGGCTTCGACGTTGCCTTGCAGGTACGGCTCGACGTGATGCTTCATCCGGCTTGGAGCAACAGCAGCGCGGACATTCCCCTCGCGCTGAAGCAGCCCCATGACGATAGTCTTGTTCCAGTTGGTTCCCGCCGACTTCGCGCGCTCGAAGCGCCGAGATTTGCGGTGCATGTGGGCGATCTTTCCGCCGACGAAAGTTTCATCGGCTTCGACTTCGCCCGACAGTTTGTTTCCGTCATCGTCAATCATGGCGAGCCGGACGCGGTGGAGCATGAACCATGCGGTTTTTTGCGTGACGCCCAGATCGCGCCCGACTTCATAGCTGCTGATCCCGTTCTTGCAGTTCGCCAGCATCCACACAACGGCGAGCCACTTGTCCAGCGGGATCGGGGAATCCTCAAAAACGCTCTTGGTCTTGACGGAGAACTGCTTCCGGCACTTCGAACATTTCCAGATGCGGCGAGTCTTGAGAAACATCGGTTTTTCGGCTCCGCAATGCTGGCAGGTGACGCCCCTCGGCCAACGGCTGTCCGCGACTTCGGCGAGCGCGGCGTCGGGATCGGCATAATGCCGGATCGCGTCCATCAAAGTTGCTGGCTTGGGGCTTTCCATAATGAAAAGTATGCCAGAAAACGATGGGTGTGTCAACTATATTCTTGCCGACTAGTCTGTCTCCGGATCCGAAATCGTTGATTGGTTCGAGAGGGTTCGGCGTGGCGAGAGCGGTCTGCGGAACGCACGTACCGTGTCCTCTTTTTCACAGCAGACGAGCCTTTCATTTCCGATGCAGGCGCCGGTGCAGCCAGGCGAGTGAAAAACGCAGGCTCCGCTCAACGGTGCTCTTGGAAACCTGCAAAATATCCGCCGTCTCCTCGAGCGTACAGCCCAAAAAATAATGCAGTTCGATTGCGCGCGTTTTCGCCGCGTCGAACTCGGCCAACTCGCCGAGCGCACCCGACAGATCCAGCGATTCCGCGCTTTCATTCGACAGCCACGCCAGCTCCGCGTCGAGCGGAATCCGGGTCCACCCCAGGCCTCGCTTTTTCGCCTTGGCCTTTCGCGCCGAATCGATCAGAACGCGCCGCGTCAGTTGCGCCGCAAACGCAAAAAAGTGCCCTCGATCGTTCATCGCCAGGCGCCGCGCGCGCAACAGATCCAGGAACACTTCGTTGACCACCGCCGTCGGTTGCAGCGTATGATCCAGCCGCTCTTTGCGCAGAAATGCCTCCGCAATCGCGCGGAGCTGATCATAAACCAGCGGCGCGAGCGACTCCACCGCGCCCGGCTCGCCTTGCTCCCAGCGCCCGAGCAGTAGCGTGATCTCTCCCGGTCCGGCGTTTGACAACTTTCAGGATACCCATTTGAAGCTCCGCGCGGCGCGTCTCCATGAGTAAAAAACACCTCACAATTTAACAGCGCAGACCGGCAAAAAATGCCGTCACCGGAAATTTCCTTTTCTTTGACGTGAATCAGCGCAGCGGCGGCGTCGTGGACGGCGCGCGCCGATGGTGCGTCGCCTGCTCGTAAGCATAAGCGAGCTTCAACAGCTCCGGCTCGGACCACGCGCGGCCGTAAATCGTCATGCCCGCCGGCAGCCTGTCTCCGCGCGTGAACCCCATCGGCACATTCATCGCCGGGAAGCCCGTCACCGGTGAATAAAACTGGCTGTTGTCGCCTGCCGGCGTGTTCAAGTCCCCGATCAGGCGCGGCGGATTGCTCCAGGTCGGATACACAAACGCATCCAGCTTGAACCTGTCCATCGCTCTGTCGACCGCCTCGCGCACCTTCTCGCGATACGCGCTGTCGGCTTGGCACGCTGCCGATTCCGGGCCATTCTCCGGGCCTTGTTCCGACATCTCGAGCCGCCGCTGGACCGAAGGATGAAAGCGCCCCGACTTGATAATTTCGGCGAGCGTCTTCACCGGCACGCGATCGCTATGCGCGGCCAGGTACCGGTTGAACTCGTACTTGAACCCCATGCATGGCCCCGCGCCCCGCGGTCGCTCCACGGTGTCCACCGTCACAGGATCGACGATCGTCGCGCCCGCGCGCCGCAAGTCGTCGACGGCCGACATAAAAACGCGGACCACCTCGGGATCGGCGCTCTCGCGCTCATACGCCTGGCGAAGGATGCCGATCGCGGCGCCGCGCAGCCCGTCGCGATCGAGCGACGCCGCGTAATTCTGCGGAACATGCGCTGTCGCCGCGCTGGTCACCGGATCGTTCGGATCGGCGCCCACGATCACCTGGAACACCGCAACCGCGTCTTCCACCGTCCGCGCCATCGGACCGGCGATGTCGGCCCGCGAAATCACCGGCAGAACCCCCGCGCGGCTGGTCAGCCCCATGGTCGAGCGGATCCCCACCAGCGCCTGATGCGAGGACGGTCCTCGAATCGAGGCACCCGTATCGCTGCCCAATCCCACCAGGCCAAAACTCGCGGCGATCGCCGCCGCCGTCCCTCCGCTCGAACCCGCCGTCACCCGATCGAGAGCGTACGGATTCTTCGTGTACCCCGGCAGTATCGAGCTCACCGTTTCATACTGGCTGAACGCCCATTCCGCCATATTGGACTTGGCAAGCACGATCGCGCCCGCCTCCTTCGCCCGCTTCACCAGAAACGCGTCTTGCGCCGGAATGTAGCCCTGGAGCGCCAGCGCGCCGTTCGTGGTCTGCAATCCTTGGGTTTCGAAATTATCCTTGACGATCATCGGCACGCAGTCGAGCGGCCGCGTGATGCCCGATTGCGCAAACCGCCGGTCCAGTTCGTCGGCTTGTCGTTGGGCGTCGGGATTGACGGTCACGATCGCGTTGATCGCCGGTCCGTTCTTGTCGTAAGCCTCGATGCGCCGCAGGTATTGATCGACGAGCGCGCGGCAGGTGAGACGCCCCGCCCGCATCGCCTGGTGGACCGTCGCGATGGTGGCCTCTTCCACTTCAAACGGAGCAGCCGTTTGAGCGAACACCGGCGCAGCCGTTTGCACAAGAAATAGCGCCGCCGCAAGCGTCAGCCAGCAGAGGAAGCGGATCACCAGATTATTTTATGTCTTTTGACCCGAAACATTTCATGATAGAAATATTTTCAAAGAAACTTCGCGACCGCCGACCAAAGTTCGCCCGGCTCCACCGGTTTCGACAAGAACGCCTGCATCCCCGCCTTCCGGCAAAGCTCGCGCACGTCGTCGCCGAAGTTGGCCGTCAGCGCCAGAATCGGAACTTTTTCGTATCCCGGAATCCGCCGCATCTCTGAAGTCGCCGTCAGTCCATCCATCTCCGGCATTTCCAGATCCATCAGCACCACCGCATAGCGCCGTTTCGACGCAGCCTCCAGCGCCGTCCGGCCCGACGTCGCGCAATCGACCTCCACGCCCTTCCGTTCCAGCGCCCGCCGCAGAATGGTCAACCCGATCGGATTATCTTCTACCGCCAGAATCGCAGGGCCCGCGTTTCGCCGCGTGACCGTCGCCGCGTCCGCCGGCGCCGTCTCCGCCGGCCTCTTGAGCGGAAGACGCAGCGTGAACACCGAGCCCTGATCGGGCGCGCTCTCCACTGCAATCGATCCGTTCATCAGCAGCGCCAGCTTGCGAGCCAGCGCCAGCCCGAGCCCCAGCCCCGGATAATTGCGCGCAAACCCCGCTTCGCCCTGCCGGAACGATTCGAAAATGGTTTCGAGCTGATCCTTCGGAATTCCGATTCCGGTATCGTGCACGGCCATCACCAGCCACCGCCCCGGCGGTGGTCCGTCCACCCAAACGCGCAGTTCCACGCCTCCCTTGTGCGTGAACTTCACCGCGTTCGCCAGCAGATGACCCAGCAACTGGCGGATCCGCGGCGCATCGCCTACCAGCGTCTCCGGCAAGTCCGGCGCCAGCGCCGCCGCCAGACGCAATCCCTTGGCCTCGGCCCTCGACGCCTGCTGACCCACCGCCGATTCCAGCAGCTCGCGCAAATTGAATTCGCTTTCATCGAGCGAGAACTGCCCGGCTTCGAGCGACGAATATTCGAGCGTCGCGTTCAGAATTTCCAACAGGGACTCCGCGCACAGCCGCGCCGCGTTCACGTAGTCGCGCTGCTCCTCATCGAGATTGGTTTCGAGCAGCAGGTCCGCCATCCCCAGGATGCCGCTCAGCGGCGTCCGGATTTCATGGTTCAGGCTGGCGAGGAACAGCCCCTTCAAGCGGTCGAGTTCGTCGCCGGGGACCACCTTAGACGGCGGAATCTCCCTCACGGGCGCGGTATTCATGGACATGCACCGGACTCTCTTGTCCATCGGCCGATGGCACCGCGAAGTTTAGGGCGTTTGTCCGAGTCCCCGACTAGACCGGTTCTCGTAGATAGCGTAAGGCTTCCCACCAAGCCGCGCCAGTAAATGGCGGGGTTAAATGCCGGTGTTTGAAAAATCAGGCCGCGCCAGTAATGGCCGGGCTAGATGCCGGTGTTTGAAAATTCAAGCCCCCGGCAATGGCGGGGCTGAGCGGACGCTATTGCTTTTTCTTGTCGTCCTTCTTCTCTTCCACCGCGTCGCCGAAGGTGATCTTTACATCCGACTTGAACTGCTTGTAATCCTCGTACCGGACCGTCTGCTTGATGCGCACGTCCTGGTCCTTGAAATGCAACGTGTCGTTGGCGATGGTGTAGGTCGGGAACCAGTATTTTCCGTCGATCTGCTCGCGATAGGTCTCGAATTTCGGGTACGCCTCATCCGACCCGCGCTTCTTCACGCCCACCCCTCGGCCGTACGTCTTCACCACCTGCAGATCGCGATCGTCCACCCAGACTTCGCCCGAAAAGTAGCGTTTCCCGTTTTCGAATTTCTTCGGCTTCACGGCGAACACGTAACAGCCGATCTCGTCCACCTGCTGATGACCCAGGTAGCGGATCCAATAATTCGGAACCTCGCTCGTGGTCAGCACGAACGGCTGGACGCTGCGCAGATCCTCCATGTCTTCCGGCGTCAGAAGAATGTTGTGCAGGCTGGGCACCGGCGAGCGTACCACGTGTTCCGTCCGCTGCCCGTCGCTGTTAAAGATGATGTCGGACACCATCTCCCATTTGCCCGTCGTACCGCCCGCGTCGTCCAGTTCCTGAATTCGCGCCGTCTGGCGATACGTGTAGTTGTCACGCGCCTTGGAGAAATCGGCCTCATGCGCGGCGAACTTAGCGATGATATCGTCGATCTGCGATTGGCTCAGGTTCTGGTTGGCGTCGGCGGCCAGCGCCGGTCTTGGGATGAGAGATGTCCCGATCAAAAAGGATGCTGCGATTCTCAGTGCGCGCATACCATACTCCTTCGACAAATTACCCGCGATTTCCTAACATCTGTTTCGCGATCGTCACCCGCTGCATGTTGCTGGTGCCTTCATAAATCCGGCCGATCTTCGCGTCGCGGTACAACTTCTCGACCGGATAATCCTTCGTGAACCCGACCCCTCCCAACACTTCCACCGCGCGCGACGCCGTCCGCTCCGCCACTTGCGACCCGAAATACTTGCACATCGCCGCTTCGGTCACAAACGGCAATCCCGCATCCCTCAGCCGCGCCGCGTTGTACACCATCAATCGCGCGGCCTCCACTTCGACCGCCATTTCCGCCAGGTCGAACTGCACGCCTTGAAATTCCGAGATCAATTTTCCGAATTGCTTGCGCTGCCGCGCATACTGAAGCGCGTGATCGAGCGCCCCCTGCGCCAGCCCCACCATCTGCGCGCCGATCCCGATGCGCCCTTCGTTCAGCGTCTCGATCGCGATCTTGTATCCCTTGCCCACCTCGCCGATCACGTTCGCCTTCGGCACGCGGCAATCGTCCAGGATCAGCTCGCAAGTGGACGACGCGCGAATCCCCAGCTTGTCTTCTTTCTTGCCGACTTCGAATCCCGGAAATTCGCGCTCCACCAGAAACGCCGTGATGCCCCGGTAGCCCGCCTCCGGATTCGCGTTCGCGAACAGCAAAAACAACCCGGCCTCTTTCGCATTCGTGATCCACAATTTGCGCCCGGTCAGACTATAGTGATCGCCCGCATCTACGGCGCGCGTCGCGAGCGCAAACGCATCCGACCCCGACCCGGCCTCAGACAGCGCGTAGCTCGCGATCGTATCCGTCGCGAGCCTCGGAAAATATTTTTTCTTCTGTTCCTCGCTCGCCCAGCGGGTGATCGCGTTGTTGAACAGCGTGTTCTGCACGTCGACAATCACCGCCGCCGACGGGTCCACCTTCGCCAGTTCCTCGATCGCCAAAATCGACTGGAAAAAATATCCGCCCTGCCCGCCGTATTCCTCTGGAACGTCGATCGCCATCAGCCCCAGCTCGAAAAATTCTTTGAGGATTTCCTTCCGGAAAACCCCCGCCTCGTCCATCTCGCGCACGTAAGGCGCGATCCGTTCGCGAGCGAACTTGCGCACCGTGGCCTGGAACATCGATTCCTCGTCGGTCAACCGCGTGAGCGGAGCCGGAATGGTCCGTTTTTCGGTGGCGATCATCACTCCAATTGTATACTCTGAACATCACATTCAATCGCAACACTTGGTGCCACGCAACGATAGCGCAGGCGGTGGTTTCCTGTCGCCTGCGAAACCCGCGAAAAAAATGACTGACTGGAAAATACTAGCCTCCGCCGCCGACCCGCCGATTCCCGCCGAAGACATCGAAAAGGCCGTGCCCGTGCTCGAAGCGCTCGAAGCCGCATTCCGCCCGCTGGTCGCGACCATCCCCGACGGAGAAGATTTCTGGACCGGGCCCGAGGACGCCCTGTGACCCTCCTTGAAGCCGCCGCCGCCCTCCGCGCAAGAAAAATTTCTTCGCGCGAGTTGACGGATGAATCGCTTCGCCGCATTGAAGCCGCGAACCCGAAGCTCAACGCATTCCTCACCGTCACCGCCGATTCCGCGCGCGCCCGCGCCGCTCACATGGATGACGAACTCGCGCGCGCGATCGATCGCGGACCGCTCCACGGCATCCCGATCGCGCACAAAGATCTCATGATGACGCGCGGCGTCCGCACCACCGCCGGCTCGAAAATTTTCTCCGCCTTCATCCCCGATCACGACTCCACCGTAGTCGCGAAACTGAATGACGCCGGCTCCATCATGATCGGCAAAACCGGCCTGCACGAACTCGCCTACGGCATCACCTCGAACAACCCCCACTTCGGCGCCGTGCACAATCCTCATGATCTCGAACGCATCCCCGGCGGATCGAGCGGAGGCTCGGCCGCCGCCGTCGCCGCCGGTCTCGTCTTCATGGCTACCGGCACTGACACCGGCGGATCGATCCGCATCCCGTCGTCGTTCTGCGGAACGGTCGGATTGAAGCCAACCTATGATCGCGTCAGCCGCCGCGGCGTGATACCTCTCGGCCTGACCCTCGATCACATCGGACCCATTACCAAGAGTGTCCGCGACGCTGCGGTTTCGTTTCACGCAATGTGCGAAGGCGCCAGCAGTTACGTCCCTCCCGCCGGCGTCGGCATTCGCGCCATGCGCATCGGCGTGCCCGAAAATTACTATTTCGATCGTCTCGACCTCGAAGTCGCCGGCGCCGTCCGCAACGCGATTCAAACCGCCGCCGCATTGGGCGCGCGCATGGTCGGCATCCGCGTTCCCGATATCGACGCCATCAACACCGTCGGCCGCGTCCTGCTCCTGGTCGAAGCGGCAGCGAATCTCCGCCCGCACCTGTCGCGCCGCGCCGATTTCGGCGCCGATGTCCTCACCCTTCTCGATCAAGGCCGCCTGATTCCCGCCATCGATTACGCCGGCGCGCAGCGCCTTCGCCGCATTTATATCCGCGAATTTTCGAAACTCTGGGCTCAAGTCGATTGCATTTTCACGCCGTCCACTCCCACCCCCGCGCCCAAAATCGGCCAGACCACCATCGAGATTGGCTCCGCCACCGAGGACGTCCGCCTCGCCTCAACGCGATTCATGCGAGCCATCAACGTCCTCGGCATCCCGTCGCTCGCCATCCCCTGCGGCTTCTCAAAATACGGCCTGCCCCTAGGCCTTCAAATCCTCGGCCCGCCCCGCGCCGAAGACACCCTCCTAAAAATCGGCGCAGCAATGGAAGACGCGCTAGGCGTTTCAGTAAGATCCCTCAACCCCTGACGCGAGTGTCACCTGCGATTTTTTCGGGATGGGGCACTTCAAGGAGCACTGCTCCGGCCATCCTCGGCGCGTTACCGCGGTTGCCGGAGGGGTCTGAATTCTTCAAGTAAACACGCGGGCTGTCCCCAGGTTTCCCGACCTTGCTCCCACAATAAAGCACAGGCCGTAACTGACGGCTTGTACACATCCAAGCCACAACACCGGGGTAAAGCACTTCTATGGGACACTCCTTGCCGTGTGGCCAAGAACGCTGCATGAGCGAGATTCTCCCTCGCGTGCTCCTCCCGCAAAAGGGCAACAGTGCGTTGCGCCTGAAAGCGTCCGGGTCAAACTCATCCGCGGGCTTGTCCCTCGGCACCATTAAGGCTGACGACCACTGGGCCACACGGCAAGCACAGCTTATCCCAGGGTCGAGCGTGTTTTCATCGTGCGTCGTGGGGGCAACCCCGCAATGCAGAACTCATCCCACCTGTTAGACTAACGAGCGTGCCAGTGTTGAGACCATGACGATCGAATCACGCTGTTCGCACTTAGAAGACCGGCGTAACTGGTCAACCGTGCGGCTCTTCTGGATTATTTTTTGTTTAGGCCTGATAATTCGAGGCGCGCTTGTCTTCGGCAAGCCGGACTACAAGTTGAACTTCCAGCCGGAGGCGGTTAAGGTTGCCGTCTCGCTCGCCGAGCGCGGGCAGTTCGCCGACCCGTATAACGAACCCACCGGTCCATCCGCCGCCGTATCGCCTCTGTATCCGTTCTTCCTCAGCGTTCTAATCTGGCTTTTTGGCTCTGGTGTAGCAGGCTCTCTGGCAGTATCGCTTCTAACTTGCGTTCTGAGCTCGCTCCAATACCCTCTGCTGATCTTCCTGCCGGCGCAGCTCGAGATCCCGCGGCGAGTTTGCGTAGGGGCGGCTCTTCTGGGAGCGGTCACGCCATTCCAACTGGAACCCGAGTTGCACGGCCACTTCGAGAATACATTGGCCGCGTGTGTCTTGATCGGTCTCACGCTGCTGACGGCCGCCTGGCTTCGCGGCGGAACACGACGGACCGCGACGGGTATTGTGACCGGGCTCGGTTGGGGCCTGGCGGTTCAGCTTTCACCGTCGCTGCTGCCGGTACTTGTGTTTTGGATTTGCTATGGATTCTTTTCGCGGGCCAAGCCTGAAAAAAGTGTGAAGCAATACCTGTGGAGCGCGGCCGTGGTGTCGTCGATGGTCGTTCTGATCGCAGTGCCGTGGACGGTGCGCAACTATATACGCCTTGGTTCTGCCGTCTGGAGCCGCGACAATTTCGGGCTCGACTTGCATATGTCGTATGACGACTGTGCCTCCCCAACGGTGCTCCAGAACATGCAAACTGGCTGCTTTTATTCGCGCCATCCGAACGGCAACGCCCAGGAGCTGCTTGAGATCCGGCAACGAGGGGAGATTGAATATAACCGCGAGAAATTCAGCCAGGCGATGGAATGGATTAACGCACATCCACAACGCTTCCTGAGCCTCACGGTGGGGCACGCACTGCGGTTTTGGTTCGTGGATTTCGACACCAGCCATGAACGGCGGCTTGCGCAGATATTCACTGGGTACTATTGGATGCTCACGCTACTTGGGTTCGTGGGCCTCGCAGCCATGTTACGGCGGCGATACGTGGCAGGCTGGATGTTCGCGTGCGTGTTAGCGGCCTATCCGCTGATCTACTACCTGCATGAAGCGTCGGTCCGGTACCGTTACCCAATCTATTGGGTTACGGAAGTACTTGCAGTGTATGCCGTGTTCCTCTGTTTGCCCACTTTTCAAACTGCAAACTCGAAAACTGGGAAAACCGGGGACAGCCCGCATGTTTTTTCCATCCCAACTTGAACTGAAAACCGGGGACAGCCCGCGTGTTTCCATCCCGGGGACGAAATGTTCGGCCCCTCCGTCCCCGTCGCATTCGACCCACGCTCGATGCGGTGAAACCCCATTGACGCTCAATCGGAAATTTGTTTCTGCCCGCGAATCACCCCGATACCGCTTTCACCGCGCCCTCCTTTTTTTCTTCCCGTTTATTTTGTGATCAGAGAGACGGGCGCGGTCATCAGCCTCTCGTCCACCGCGTGGTAGTGCCATGGCAACGCTGCCGCAACGTTAAGAATCGATGGTCGAGTGTCACTGACGATAGTGTGGCCGCCAACGCCGCGAGCGTTAAAACTGCGGTAGGAGACGTCTCCGACTGAATTAGTAGGGTTCCTGCCCTGCCTTTCTGGAATGTGGGGCAGGCCATTCGTGGCCTGCCTTCATTCGAAGGGTCCATCGGGCGCGGTGGCGCGACGATCGTATTTTGTCGTCTGCGGTTGTGCGCGATTCAAAAATGTCACGCCATAATTAGGTGAATGCCCGACATCACCGACGCATCTCTTTATCCCGGCCGCGCCGATGAAATTTTCTCGCCTTCCTCGGAAGCCGGGCTCCTCGAAATTCTTTCGCGCGCCTCACGCCAATCGATCCCGGTCACCTTTATGGGCGCGCTCACCGGCCTCACCGGCGCCGCCGTTCCCCAATCCGGATGGGCCGTCTCGCTCGCCCGCCTCAATCATCTTCAAATCGAAAATGACTGCGCGATCGTTGGCCCCGGCGTGCTGCTTCGCGATCTGCAATCCGCCGCCGCGCGATCGAATCGGTTTTATGCGCCCGACCCCACCGAAAATACTTCGTCGCTCGGGGGCAACATCGCCGCCAACGCCAGCGGATCGCGCAGCTATCGGTTCGGCGCAACCCGCGATCACGTCATCGCACTCCGCGTCGCTCTGATCAATGGTGAAATTCTCGACATTCGCCGCGGCCAGCCCGTCGATTTCCCCGTCCCCTCCATCCGTATCCCCCACACCACCAAGTTTTCCGCCGGCTATCGCCTCGCTCCGCACATGGACCTGGTCGACCTGTTCGTCGGATCGGAAGGCACCCTCGGCGTCATCACCCAAGCCGAGTTGAAACTGCTTCCAGCGCCCGGCGAATTGCTGGGCGGAGTGGTTTTTTTCCCGTCCGAGCAAGCCGCGCTCGATGCCGTCGATCGCTGGCGCTCCGAACCGAGCCTCCGCATGATCGAATATCTCGATCGGTCTTCGCTCCAGATGCTCGACGTTCCCCACGGGGCCGCTCTCATGATCGAACAGGAGGGCGGCGCCGATCTCGACCTCACCGGCGCACTCGAGAACGATTCCTGGTTCGCCATTTCCGCCTCCGATCGCGAACGTTTCCGCCAGTTCCGCCATTCGCTTCCCGAACGCGTAAATGATCGCATTCGCCGCAGCGGATTCATGAAATTAAGCACCGATTATGCCGTTCCGCTTGACCGAAGCCGTGAAATGCTCGCGATTTATCGCAAAACACTCGACCTTCCCAACGTCATTTTCGGTCATATCGGCGACGCGCACCTGCACATCAACACCTTTTGCGATTCGCCCGGCGAGTTCGAGCACGCCAAATCCCTGATGAACGAACTGGCCGCGGCCGCGGTCGGCCTCGGAGGAACCGTGGGCGCCGAGCACGGTCTCGGAAAGCGCAAAGCGCACCTGCTCGCGATTCAATATTCGCCGGAAGAGATCGCCGCGATGCGCGACGTCAAGCGCCGCTTCGATCCCCAATGGCTCTTGGGCCAGGGGACTCTACTGTGTTACGATCGAACCTGATGCGGCTGGTAATCCTACTCGCGATCGCGTTCGCCATGAGCACCGTGCAGTGCGCCGCATCCTGTGCCGGGGACGATTGCGGCGCAAAATCGCAGCCCTGCCATCAACACGATTCCTCGAAACAACTCAAGTGCGCGCGTGAGATCCCGGCCGCCAAAACGCCGACCATCGTTTCCCCGGCGCCCGTCCCCGCGGTCGCAGATTTCGTTACCTTCGCCGCCGTCGCCTTAAATTCATCGCTCGCCGCTCCGCGTCAAACCACTCCGCCGCCTCTTTTCACCCTCCGGATCTGAGTTCTTCCGCGCGATTTATTTGAAATTAAATCAAACAGGAGAACTGTATGTATTTTAGACAATTATCCGCTATTTTTCTGCTTACCGCCGCCTTTGCCGGCGCGCAAGGGATGAATAATGCGGGAATGTCTTTGATGAATTTAGCCTCGGGAACTTCTGCGAATCCGGAGTCGTCGGCGATGCCGATGATTATGTCGAGCCTCGGCTCCTGGGACACGATGTTCATGGGAACGGCGTTTGTCGCCGACACGCAGCAATCCGGTCCGCGCGGCGGCGACAAGTTTTATTCGACCAATTGGTTCATGGCTGCGGCGCAGCACCGCCTCGGCCCGAAGGCGACGTTTCGGGTTGACCTGATGCTGAGTCTCGAACCCGCCACGGTTACCGATCGCCGCTATCCGGAATTGTTTCAAACCGGAGAAACCGCCTTTGGTCTTCCCATCACCGACGCCCAGCACCCGCACAATTTCATCATGGCGCTCGGCTTCCATTACGTCCGCGAGGTTGCCGAACGCACCACCGCCGATATTTACTTCGCGCTCGTCGGCGATCCGGCGCTTGGCCCGGTTGCGTTTCCGCATCGAGCCTCTGCCGCCGAATTGCCCGATGCGCCCATCTCGCATCACTGGCAGGATTCGACGCACATCGCCGACGACGTGATCACGGCGGGAATTTCGCACCGGAAAATTCGCCTCGAAGCCAGCGGATTTCACGGCGCCGAGCCGAATGAGAATCGCTGGAACATTCAGTACGGCGCGATCGATTCCTGGTCGGGCCGTTTGTGGTATTTTCCGTCGGCCGATTGGGCCGCGCAGGTTTCGATGGGACGCCTCACGCACCCCGAGGCGCTCGAGCCCGGCGATCAGGTTCGTGCGACGGCATCGCTTTCTTATTCGCGCCCTACGCCCGGCGGAGCGTGGTCGTCGAGTTTGATCTGGGGCCGCAATCATGATACGTTCACGCATCGCGACCTCAATTCCTATCTGGTCGAATCGGTGCTGCCCGTCAAACGAAAAAATTTCATCACGGGACGCGCCGAGATGGTCGACAAGGACGAGCTTTTCGCCGGCCAGCCGCTCATCGCAGCGCAACTCGATGCGATGTACGGCAGCACCTTCCGCATCGGCGAGTACACCCTCGGCTACACGCGCGACCTCGATCTGTTCAACAATATCCTGTTCCGTAACGTCGAGACCGGCATCGGCGCGAATTTCACCATTTATTCGCTCCCGGACGCGATCAAACCCTATTACGGCAACCGGCCCGTCGGCGGAAGCATTTTTCTCCGTTTTCGCCTGCGGAGGGGGTAACCCTCACCGCTCGGAAAAGCGTATACTTGATGTGAGGCACTGAAGAGGACCGATATGTTTGAAGGCTTGTTCCAACCGATGCATTTGCTGATCATCCTGGCCGTGGGAGTTTTGGTCTTCGGACCGAAGAAAATTCCCGAGCTGGGCAAAGGTCTCGGCGAAGGCATCCGCGGCTTTAAAGATGCGTTGAAGAGCGCTTCGGAACCTGCGCCACCG
>DATHCE010000124.1:0-5273 GCA_035319685.1 Bryobacteraceae bacterium
TTGAGCGGCAAGGGCCGAGCAAGCCCCGGCAGTCATGCCGGGGGTAAAAATCGCTGCTTTCACACAAACTCTCACTGGCGGGGCTTGACGATGTCGTTGAGCGGCGAGGGCCTGTACGGCCGGAAACATGGGCGAGCAAGCCCCGGCAGTCATGCCGGCGGTAAAAATCGCTGATTTCACCCAGACTCGTGATGGCGGGGCTCTGGATATCGTGAAAGCCGGGCCCGTAAATAGCGGGGTTGCAAGGACCCGATCACAGCTTCAATTGCTTTCTGCAACGGGAAGCCCAAAAAAGCCGAATCGCGGAAGCTGAGTGAAGTCTGATGTGATTTGAGGATCGCCCGTCATTCAGGCGATCCTCAGCTTGCGGGGATTACTGCTGCGACGCGCGATCCATGCCGCGCTTCGGTTTGTGCTGCGCGGCCCATTCCTTATAATCTTCGTCGCTGATGTAGGTGATGTTCACCCACGCGTGGCCCATCTCGTCGACCGTGCGGTCGCCGAAGCCGACCCATTGATTCGGGTCCGGATTATTCGGATTGTTCGCAGTGTTGTCGTACCACGCCGTCACGTGGATGATGGTCCCTTTCGGGAGCACCGGCGCGGCGTCGTCCGCGTAAATGTAATTGTTCATCCAGTTGAAGTTGAAATGATCGACGTAGCTGATCATCTGCGTCGTGCCGTCGGGCAGCACGGCTTCGAGCGCCATCGCCTTGCCGCGCAGGTGCATGTGCGGCTGGAAATTTTCGAGGCGCCCGGCCGAAGGCATCACGAAATAATTCGAAGTCTCGGCCAGCGAGTTTGGCGGAATGTCGATCAGGTTGCCGGCGGGCAGCGCCCAGATCGCATGCAGCCGCGTCCGGTACTTCGGCACTTCGCCCTTGGGATACAGGAACACGGCGAGCTGGACGTGATCGCGAATCTCTTCGCCGACCGCGTGATAATGCATCTCCCAGGAGATGCGCGCGCCGGGCACCAGGAGCTTCCCGGTGTTGGGACGATAGATGTCGTAGTTCTTGCCGATCGCCCATTCCATCAACAAACCGGCGTTGGCCGAAGCCGCGCCCGATCCGCCCCCGTCGCCCTTGCCCGATTCATCCTGAATCAGGTAAGCCAAGGCGTGATGGGTGACTCTGCGGCCCGCAAGGGACGCCGGACGCATCTCGACCGCCCGCACCCAGCGAGGCTCGGTGACCGGCACCGGCGTCATCGGCTTGAACCACGCATCCTGCCCGTGCGCCGGAACCGTGTACGGGTCCGACTCGAGAACCAGATCCGGCTGGCCGAATTGCTTGGCGAGCAGCCATCCGCCGTTATCGTCGTCGTACTTCTTCGGCGGCGGCATGTCCTTTGCGTCGCCCATCGGCGAACCCGAGTCCACCCATTTCACGATCGTCGCGATCTGCTGGTCGTTCAACGAACGGTCATTGGCGAAATGCTGGATGCCGACGGTCTTATCGATATGCCACGGCGGCATCTGCCGCGTCGCTACGCGATCCTTGATGGCCTTCGCCCACGGACGCGCGTCCTGGTAGGTTTCAAGCGACATCGGGGCCATCGAGCCTTTGCGATGGCAATCGTTGCATTTTTCCTGAAAAATGGGGGCGATGTCCTTTGTGAACACCGGTTTGGGAGTCTCCGCGCCGAGCGTCCGGTTGGGCAGCGCCATGGCAGCGCCAATGGCGAGCACGCCCAATGCGAGGCGTCGATACACGGAGAGCCGAGTCTTGATCATGAACTGCTCCTCTCGTATTAAGATACCTGATCCGCCTTGACCTTGTATATGCTACTTGACAGTCAAGATGATGATTTCAACGGCCAAAATGTGACTTAAATTGCAAAGATTTGTCAGGAAACGATGGATTTCCAATTCTTCGTAATGTAATCCGCCGTTCTCCACGACAAAGCCTGCGCCGTCAGCGTCGGATTCCGGGCGCCGCTGGTTCCCATCACGGATGCGCCCAGGACGCCGAGATTCGGAACCTCGTGCGATAAACCCCATCGATTCAATACATTGGTCTCGGGATTGTCGCCCATCCGCGTTCCGCCGTAGGCATGAGTGGTCACGCCCGGAGGAAACGCTCCGCCCGACCGAACCTCGATCGCGCCCGCGGCCCGGAACCACTCTTCCATTTTCTTTTGTGCGAACCGCACCGCGCGCGATTCGTTTTCCTTCGGCCCGGTCGTAACGCGGCAAACCGGATCGCCCAACGGATCGCTGACGGAGGGGTCGAGGTCGAGAAAAGTTTCCTCGTAAGGGAATGCCGAGGTCTGAAGATACGCCGAGGTCCAGCGCGCGGCATTTTCGCGGATGAACGCCTTCCATTTCGATCCCCACGCCGGCGCCCGGCCGAAGGTGTTCATGTTCGCGGCCTCGATCGGGTGCATTTCGGTGTGCGGCTGAAGCGACGTTCCGCCGATGAAGCCGAGCCCGGAATGATCGTAGGCGTCGTCGGCCCAATCGTCCACCGCGGCGGCCTGCGCGGGCGTTCCGTACCACACGTTGATGTCAAACGGAAACAGCGCCGTCACGCCGTTCTGCCAATGCCCGAAATAATGTTTGCCGACCTGGCCGTGATTGTTCGCCAGTCCGTTGGGAAACGCTTTCGATTTCGACAGCAGCAACAGCCGCGAATTTTCGTACGTGTAGGAGGCGACCAGCACTACTCGCGCGGGTTGAAAATATTCCTTGCCGTCGCGAAGATACGTAACGCCGGTCGCGCGAGTGTCATTCGCGACGACGCGCGTCACCTGCGCGCGATCGAAAATGGTCAGGTTTTTCGTCTTCATCGCCGCGGGGATGGTGGTGACCGCGGTCGAATTTTTTGCGCTGATGTGGCACCCTCCGCGATTGCAATAGCCATGAAACGCACAGCCCGGCCGGCCCTGATATTCCTCGGAATTGATCGCCGCCGGCGGTCGAAACGGTTTCCAGCCGAGCGTGCGCGCCGTATCCATCATCAGATCGGTGAATCCGGAGCCGCGCAGCGGAGGCATCGGATATTCGCGCCGCCGCGGCCCTTCGTGGACGTTGCCGGCGGGATCGATGCGGCCTTGAATATTCCCGGCCTTGCCCGAAACGCCGACTTCGTGCTCGACGGTGTCGTAAAAGGGCTCCAGTTCGTCGTAATCGACCGGCCAGTCTTCTAAAGTCGATCCCTTGGGAATCGCGCCCGCGCCGTATCGCTTGATTACTTCGCTTTTGGTTTTAAAATCCCACGGCTTCAATCGCCAGCTTTGCGCCCAATAGTGAATCGAGGTTCCGCCGATCGCGTTCATCATCGGATGAATGGCGCCGCGCCGCGCCGGCGACGACGGGTTTTCGCGCACGGTCGGCACTTCGCGATTCGCCTTCGGCACCGACGTCAATAGTCCGCGAATGTTGTTGTGAATTTCGTCGGGACGAAAATCTTTCGGGTCCATCCAGGTGCCCGCTTCGATGCCGGCGACTTTCAATCCCGCGCGCGCGAGCGGCAGAACCGCAACGCCTCCTGCGGCTCCGAGCCCGATCACGATCACGTCGACAGGTTTGAGATTAATGGCCATGTTCGTCTCCATATCGTTTGCCTCCGTACGAGGACGAGCGCAGCGGCTTGATCGGATCGCGCAGCTTTTGCTCGTTCCCGGAAACGGCCAGGCGAGGGCCGGGATAACGGATCAGATCCCATCCGCGAAATTCGCGATTGCCGCCGTAAAACGGATCGCCGAACATGCCTTCGAGGGTAAGCTGGCGCACTCGATTGAAGAACGGCCGCGAATCGTTTTCGAAAGCCGCCAGCACCTCGTCCTGCTCGGCCGGCGCGAGATCGGCGAAACCGCGATCGTGCGATTTGCGCGCGAGATCGTCCAGCGAGGCGAGTCCCGCAAGGAACTGCGGTTTTTCGGCGGCGGCGAAATCGGAGAGCGTGTTGGCGATATAATTCACCGCGCCGCATTCGCGCGCGCCGGGCCCGGTTTCATCGGCCGGCGCCAGGCGATCCGCGAAGGCTTCGAGAATGGCGAGTTGCGCCGTGGAAAAAACCGGCGCGGGTTGAGCCTTCAGGCTGAGAGATGTCAGCGGCACGATGGCCGCCGAGGCGAGCACCGTTCGGCGCGTGGGTCTATGGTTCATGGCAAGACCTCCGTCGGGCAGTTTATCCTATCTGAAGCCTTCACGCCTCCCGCGCACACTTCCCAAAGATTTAAGACCGACGCGTGTGTCGCCGAAAAATCGGGCGCGTTGTGGGAAACGATCGTCAGGATGCGCTGAAGCGCGGTCGCAGCGATCAAGCCGTCGATCAGCGGAAGCGCGATTCCTTTTCGCTCCGCTTCGGCTGCGATCGAGCTCCAGCGCTCCGCTACGCCCAAGTCCGCCGGCACGATTCTTCCCGTGAACCGCGCTTCGAGGTCGCGCGTCCACCATGTTTCGAGATTCGTTCTGCGCCTGCCATGCGCGAGACCCGCCACGCGTGGACGAGGCGGCGTTGCCGCATCGCCGAAACTGTTCACAGGCAGGGCTTGACGATGTCGTTGAGCGGCAAGGGCCGAGCAAGCCCCGGCAGTCATGCCGGGGGTAAAAATCGCTGTTTCCACACAGACTCGTAAGGGATGGTGTTCGAGAGACGCGCGGAGATTCTCTCCGGGTCCTTATTTCCGGGCCGCCAATGCCAGAACTTCGCGCTGCACGACCGCTTTGGTCAGCGGAATTTTGTAGCCGTTATGGGCGAGCGGCTTTGCCCCGGCAACCGCGGCTTCGGCTGCCTGCCTCGCCAACTCCGGCGTGATCCGTTTGCCCATCAGCACCCGTTCAGCTTCAGGAACGCGCCATGGGATCGGCGCAACCCCACCCAACACGATTCGCGCATGCTGGCAGGTTTCCTGATCCATCTGGAGCACGATCGCGGCGCTGACGACCGCGTGCGTAAATGCTTCGCGATCGAATATCTTGTAATATCTGCTGCGCGTGCCGGCTCTCGCCGCCGGCAGTTGGATTGCGCCCAGCACCTGGCCGGGTCCGAGTGCGTTCTCCCGCGCGGCGTCACGGTTGGGCAAGGTAAAAAATTCGGCAGCCGGTATCGTGTGAGCGCCGGAAGGACCCTCGATCCGGAACCTCGCATCGAGCGCGACCAGCGCCGGTGCGGTGTCCGACGGATGCACGATGAAGCTTGGCCCGCCTCCGAAGATGGCGTGAAACTGATTTTCACCGGTCGCTGAAAAACACGTGTTGCCGCCCGCTTTGTAGCATTTGAATCCATTGCGGTAATACCAGCACCACGGCCGCTGGCACAAGTTGC
>DATHCE010000125.1:0-16839 GCA_035319685.1 Bryobacteraceae bacterium
GCCCTATCTTCGATCAGGTTCAATACGTCGACCTGTTTCCGGATTGGGATCGCGGAGTGAATCGCGCGTTGCGAGCCATCCGCCGCGCCGCCCGAAACCGCCCCGTCGCCCGGCTCGATCCGTGCACCTGATCGAACTTGAGAATTGGGATCGCGGCGTGAATCGCGCGTTGCGAGCCATCCGCCGCGCCGCCCGAAACCGCCCCGTCGTCCGGCTCGATCCGTGCACCTAATCGAACTTGAGAATGTGAAACACGTTGCTATAGTCGTCGGTCCACGCGCGGAAATGGGGCGGCGCTTTGGCCTTTTCCATGTCCGCGTCGTGAAAGCTGCGCGCTTGAAACCAGTCCGCCTGCGACGTCAACAGCACCCAGGTGGACGCCGACATGTACTCCGCTTCGTCGCCGTTATCGTCCACCGTCATCGCCGTTTTGTTCAGCTCCCCGGCGCCGGTCGCGCACACCGGCTCCAGGTCCAGATAGCGGTTGGAAATGTGTAGCGCCAGGATTCCATCCGGCTTCAAGTGACGGAAGTACAGCTTCAGCGCCTCCCGCGTCAGAAGATGCACCGGAATGGCGTCGCTTGAAAACGCGTCTACCGCCAGCAGGTCGAACTGCTGGCTCTCCTGCTTTTCGAGCGTCAACCGCGCATCGCCCATCAGGATGCGCTTGTCGGCGGCCGTGTGCGGATAAAAATAAAATTCCGTCTGCGCGATTTTCTCGACCAGCGGATTGATCTCATACACCCGCACCACATCGCCCGCGCGCCCGTACGTCGTCAGCACGCCCGCGCCGAGCCCGATCACTCCCAACCGGATCGGCCCGCGGTCCTCGATCGCGCGAATCGCCCGGCCCACGCCCGAATCCGGCCCGTAATACGAGGTCGGAATATAGCGCAATTTCTCGTCGAGCACTTCCTCGCCGTGATTGATGGTCCCGTGCAGCAGCACCCGCTCTTTGATCGGATCGTCCTCGTTGCGCACGTGCAGCACGCCGTAAAAATTGCGGACCATCATCACGTAGCCCTTGGTGGCCTCGCGCTCGGTGCGCGCCATGTATCCGGCGAGCGCGCCCACGCACAGCACCATCGCGGTGCGCACCGGCCACGCGCCGAGCTTCGGAATTTTCGCGTTCCATAGAACGATGGCCGCCAGCACCGCGCACGCGATCAGGCCCGTTTGCAGTTCCAGATAATCTTTAAAGATGCGCGGCGCGGCCAGCGCGACAAAGATCCCTCCCGCCGCGCCTCCCAACGACACCATCAGGTAAAACAGGGTGAGATAACGCGGCGCCGGTTTGCGCCGCGCCAGCTCGCCGTGGCACATCATGCAGCACAGGAACAGCCCCAGCGCGAATCCGGGGATCGAATATTTGATGTGCAGATTTCCATCGCCCGCCCATATCATGTACGCCATGCCGCCCAGCGCGGGAACCAGCAGCGGCAGAAAAATCCAGCGCTGATAAATGCGGTCGCTTTCAAACGCCAGGATGAACGTCAGCAGATACAGCGCCAGCGGAACCACCCACAACAGCGGGATCGGCGCGACATTCATGCTCAAATGATTCGTCACCGCGACCAATAGCGTGGACGCGCACGCCGCCAGCGCGACCCACAGGACCAATTCGAGCCACGGCGGGCGCCCGTCATTCGCCGGCCGCACCGGATCGGACGAGACGGCATCCTCCGCGCGCGCCTCCATGTCGATGTTTTTCCCGTGCCGTGACGTCCATGCCGCCCACGCGCACAGCGCCGCGAATAAAACATATGTCCCGCTCCACGTGTAGGCCTGCTGGCGCGAGGTGAGCCGCGGTTCTACCAGAAACGGAAAGCTCAGAAGCGCGAGCATCGATCCGAAATTGGAAAGCGCGAACAGCCGGTACGGCATGTTGCTCCCGCTCCGCCGCACGTACCAGGCTTGCAGCAGCGGGCTGGTGGACGATAGCAAAAAATACGGCAGCCCGATCGTTGCGCCCAGCAGCAGCAGGATGCGCAGCGTCGGATCGCCGGTCTGAGCGGGCTTCCAGGCGGGCGACGGAAGAATCGGCAGCAGCGCGCAGCTCGCCGCCAGCAGCGCGGCATGCACGCCCAACTGCCCTTTCGGCCGCAATCGCCGGATCACGAAATGCGCGTACGCGTATCCGCCCAGCAGCAGGAGCTGGAAAAACAGCATCGCCGCGCTCCATACCGCGGCCGATCCGCCGAACCACGGCAAAATAATTTTCGCGATCAGCGGCTGGACCTGAAACAGCAGGAACGCGCTCAAAAAAATTGTGACGGCGTATAGGGTCATCGTTTCGAATGGTTATTTGAGAATTTGAATGATGTTGCTGTAATCATCGGTCCAGGGACGGAAACCGGGAGACGCCTTCAACGGAACCACCTCTTCGTCTCGAAAATTGGGGTGATCGAAAATCCGCGCATCGCGCGACATCAGCGCCCACACCGATACCGTATAAAAGGATTCCTCCAGATTTTCGTCGTCCACCACCACGCCCTGCCAGCCCAGATCGGCCGCGGTCTGCGCGATCACCGGCGCCAGGTCCAGATACCGGTTGGTAATGTTGATCGCCAGCACGCCTGCCGGCTTCAAATGGCGCTGATACGTTGTCCAGGCTTCTTTGGTCAACAGATGGACCGGCACCGCGTCGCTCGAAAATGCATCCATCGCCAAGAAATCGAGATTCTCATCCGGCATTCTTTCAAGCACCAGCCGTCCATCGCCCAGAAACAATTGTTTATCGGCGGGACACGCGTTGAAAAATCCGAATTGCGTTTTCGCGATCTCGAACACCAGCGGATTGATCTCGTAATAATGCAGCGTATCGCCCTCGCGCGCGAGCGTCGCCGTCACGCCCGCGCCGAGCCCCAGAATTCCGATGCGAATGGGACCCGCTTCCCCCAAAGCGCTGATGGCTCGCGAGATTCCCGACCCGCGCCCGAAATACGACGTCGCGATGCGTTCGGCGCCGGGCTTCAAAATCTCCGTTCCATGATTGATGGTCCCGTGGATCAGCGTGCGCGTGGCGACGTCGGTGCTCGTCTCCGGATCGTCGCGCACCCGCAGCACGCCGTAGAAATTTCTCACCGACAAAACGTATCCCGAATTTTTCTGCGCCTCCGCGCGCGCCAGGTAACCCGCGAACAATCCCGCCGCCAGCATCAACGCAGTCCGCATCCACAGCGGACGCGGCACGCCCGGCGCCCGATTCCACAAAACGCAGGCCGTCAAAATGGCGCACGCCGCGATCGCGACCGGCAATTCGGTGTAGCTGTGAAAAATTCGCGGCGCGATCAGCGCGACGAACAATCCGCCCGCCGCGCCGCCGGTCGAAACCATCAGGTAGAACTCGGTCAGATAGCGCGGATGCGGCTTCCTTCGCGCCAGTTCGCCGTGGCAAACCATGCAGGCGACAAACAACGCCGCGCACAGCGCCGGAATCATGCGCTTCACGTCGATGTTGTTCTCAAACATGTAATCGCCCCAGGCGAACAACCCCAGCGATACGGCCAGCAGCGGCAGAAAAACGATTCGATTATAAATTCGATCGCTCTCGAAGCACAGAATGAAGCTGGCGAGATACAGGCTCAACGGGGCGATCCACAACAGCGGAATCGGCGCAACGTTCTGCGTCATATGGCTGGTCACCGCCAGCAGCAGCGTCGAGGCGCACGCCGCCAGTCCGATCCACAACAGAATTGCGCTGGCGCCCGGAGCGGGAGCCTCGGCATCCGGCGCGGTCTGAATCGGATCGACGCCCGCGCGGCTCTTCCATCCCGCCAGCGCGCAGACCGCCGCGAACACCGCGTACCCGATCGACCACGCCACCGCTTGGCTGCCGAGCGCGAACCGGGGCTCGACCAGCACCGGATAACTCAGCAGCGCGAGCATCGATCCGAAATTCGAAAGCGCGAACAGGCGATACGGAATCGCGCCCGCGTGCGTGCGCAGATACCAGGCTTGCAGCAGCGGGCTGGTCGCCGAAAGCAGCAGGTACGGCAACCCGACCGTTGCGCCCAATAAAACCAGGATGCGCAGCGTCGGATCGCCGCCGCCCGCGGGTTTCCAATGCGCGGCGGGAACGATCGGCAGCGTCGCGAAGCTCGCCCCGAGCAGCGCCGCGTGAATCCCGACCTGCGCTTTGGCGCGAACGTACCGGATCAGGCAATGCGCGTAAAAATATCCCGCGAGCAGCACCAGTTGAAAAAACAGCAGCGCCGCGCTCCACACCGCCGCCGATCCTCCGAACCACGGCAGAATGAATTTCGCGATCAGCGGCTGCACCTGGAACAGAAGGAACGCGCTCAGGAAAATGGTGGCGGCGTACAGCGGCATGGAACCGCCTAGGATACCGTAAACGCGCCGCTCGGACAATGAACGGAAGTTAAGGCGCTATTCGCTGTGCAAGTCCCGCTCGATCGACTCCACCACGCCGTTCGAATCGCCGCCGTTCCGCGTTGTCTGCGACGGGACTTCCCATTGTTGCGGCTTGGCCTGGCCCCAACTGATTTACCGTTCTCGCCCGAGGTTGCGGCTGCGCCCTTGCCGGCGCCCTTTTCGTCGACCGTGAACGTCAGGCCGGTGTACTGCATCTCCTGCCAGGTCTGCTCGCCCCAATGCACCGTGATCTTCGGATCGGGATTCGAAGCATTGTTGACCGAATTGTCGTAGTGGGCCACGGCCTCAAGCAGCGCACCCTTCGGCACCGCCAGCGGTTTCGCGAAGACGTAATAGGTCTGCCAGTTGAAATCGTAATGCGGGACCGACAGCAGTTCTTGCCTGTGGCCATCCGGATAGACCAACTGATACGACCAGGATTTTCCGCGCAGATGCGTGTGCGGGAAGATCGCGTAAAGATGCGTGTCTTCGGTGAACTGGATCGCCGTATCGACTTCCCTGTCCGGATCGCCCGGCGGCAGCGTCAACAGCGGATTCATGAACGCGGTGGTGCGCATTTCCTGCTGCGGAGGATGCTTGGCCAGAATCAGGCCGACGCTCGAAACATCTTCGGCGGCCTTGCCGGTCGCCGAGTAGTGCATCTGGAACGTCAGCACGGAGCCCGCCTTGATCAGCAGCGCCGTTCCTTCCGGAAACGTCATCGCGTTGGTGCCCGGAGCCGTAGTTGCGATCAAAACGCCCGGACTCCCTGGTCCGCCCTGTGCAAAGGCCGGTCCCATCTTCGGAATCACGGAAGCAAATGGAGGAGGCACCACCGTGCCGGTAGGTTCGTTGCAGAAAACCAGGATGTGATGCACCACGCTGCGAGCGCCGGGGCGCACTTCAATCGCCTGCACCCAGGTGTCTTCCTTGAAATTGGTCGGGATCTTGAAATATTGATAATTGATGGTTCCCGACGCCGGAACCGCGAACGGCTTCTGCATGCTCAGCACCACGTCCGGCTTCCCGATCTCCCACCCTTCGGTGAACTTCGGAACCGGAGGCAGGTCCTTTGGGTCGCCCTGCTTGGCGCCCTGATCCACCCAGGCGATCAGCGTTTGCTTTTCCTGATCGGTCAGTCGCCGGTCGTTCGAGAACGTGCCGCGAGGATCTTCGGAATGCCACGGCGGCATCTTCCCCAGCGCAACCGCCGACTTGATCGACTTCGCCCACGGCCGCGCTTCTTCATACGACATCAATGACATCGGCGCGATCTCGCCCGGACGGTGACACGTCACGCAATTCTTATCGAGAATCGGCGCAACGTCCTTGGTAAAAGTCGGCGTCTGCGCGGCGCCAGCGCACGCGGCAGCAACAAAAATGAGCGCAACCCGGATGTTCAAGGTCAAACCTCCACTTCTCTTTAGTCCAGTATGCCTAATGGCGCCGAGCGCGGTCAATCCCGCGAAGGTAAGGAAATGTCAGGATTTAGCCGGATTCGCCATTCGAACGGACCCCAGCAATCAACAATCATACGATATAGCGCAGAACAAAGTTCGGGACAAAAATGAGTCGAACCGTCAGGATGAATCGCCTTCCGAAATTCGTTCTTCTATTCGGCCCCGCAATGGCGGCCGTATTCGCAGCTCGAGCCGCCAACGGCCGCCCCCGAACAAGCAGGGTTCTCCAGAGATCGGCTGAATCGCATCGACGCCGTGATGCGCGGCCATATCGCGGCGGGCCGCCTGGCCGGCGACGACTTCAAGCGCATGGCTTACGAAGCGCTGGTCGATTGACGGGTTTCAGCGGCCTTATACTGTTTAACATGGAACAGCGTCACGCCGAGCGCGATCCAATCGTAGACTTTGGCGAATTCGTTAAGCGCGAGCAAACTGCGTCCGCACAAACACGATCCGAAGATTGGATAAAGGAGCGCGACGATTTTCTAGCTTATCTGAGCGAGCTTTACGCGCAGATACGATCCTTTCTCGACGAATACGTCCGGAGTGGAGGAATCAAAATCGACTGTCGCGACTTCCCGTTGAACGAAGAAAATATCGGTTCCTACACTGCGCCCCAAATGATCATCAGGATCGGCGGCAAGGAGATTACGCTTACGCCCGCCGGGACATTGCTCATTGGAGCCAAGGGCCGCGTGGATATAGCAGGCCCAGCCGGCCGGAGCCGCCTTGTTTTGGTCGATCGCGACGCGTCTGGTCCGGCCATTAAGGTGACGGTAAGAAGAGGTCAGGCCGAGGCGCCGGCCGCGAACGCTCTGCCGCGCAACATAAAATGGTCATGGAAAATCGCGACGAGCCCCCCGGGGATCCAATACATCGAGTTGACGAAGGAAGAATTTTCCAGGATGCTGCTGGAAGTAGTGAATGGGTAAGCGGGTAAGCTTTTCCGGGCTCCATCCCAAGCTTTCCCAGATCGGCGTTCAGCATAAGGACTTGGAGGCCTCGCTACGGCTCTATTTCAGCCCTGCGTCGCCTACTTACGTCGAACGCTTCGCCGGACGCAAGGCCGCTGAGGTAGCCGCAGAACTGGAGGACCTGATTGAGGAGGTGGATCGGACCTCATCGTTGACGACTTTGACGGCAGTTGAAGCGGCCTTTCGTATTGATTATTTGCAACGCTGTTACCAGAAGCGGAAGGATCCGGTCTCACGGGCTTTCCGCGAGATTCATAAAAAAAAGCGCGACCGCCCCTCTCTGGAGGACGAAATTTTCCAGGTATGGATCGAAAACGTTTCCGGAGCACGCTCCACCATTAGCGACCTGAAGGGCGCTTTCGACTTCCGCCACTGGCTGGCACACGGCCGCTATTGGACGCCTAAATTCCGGCGCTACGACTTCGCTGACATCTTCGCGCTCGCGAATCAGGCTTTGAGCATTTTCGCCTGAACAACATCGAGGAATGAATATCTGCGTTTTTGAAACGCCGCGCCAATTGGCTGAGGCCGCGGCCGGCGCCGCTGCTGAAATTTTGAGCCGCGCGATCGAACAGCGCGAACGCGCATCGCTGGTCGTCGCGACCGGAAAATCGCAGATCGAATTTCTGGACGTGCTCGTGCGCACGCCGGTCGACTGGTCGAAAATCGCGGTCTATCAGCTCGACGAGTATCTCGGATTGCCGCGGCGACATCCCGCCAGCCTCGCCGAGTTTATTCGCACTCATTTGTTGAGCCGTGTCGAGCCGGGCGAAGTGCACCTGCTCGAAGATGGCGTTCCCAAATTGCCGATAATCGACGCCGCCTTCACCGGCATCGGCGAGAACGGGCATCTGGCGTTCAACGATCCGCCGGCGGATTTTCAAATCGAAGATCCCTATATCTGCGTTTGGCTCGATCAGCGCTGCCGCCGGCAACAAGTCGGCGAAGGATGGTTCGCGAGCATGGATGACGTCCCGCTCAGGGCTCTTTCGATGTCGATCCGCCAGATCATGAAATCCCGGGAAATTTTATGCATCGCCCCGGAGCGGCGCAAGGCGGAAGCCGTGAGCAATTGCTTCACGGGAGAAGTTTCGCCGATGCATCCGGCCTCGATCCTGCAATCGCATCCTCACGCGACGGTTTTTCTCGACGCCGATTCGGCGAGTTTCCTCGCCGCCTCATGATATTCGCGAATCAATCGCTCGCATAATTCGTGCGCCGAGGGAATATCATGGATGCCGCCGACGCCTTGTCCGGCCGACCAGATGTCTTTCCACGCCCGCTCGCCTTCGATGTTGAGTTTCCCCGCCGGAGGAAGATTTTCGGGGTCGAGACCGGCGCGCTCGAGGCTCGGGCGCAGAAAATTCGCGTTCACGCCGCTGATCGATGCGGTGTACAAAATATCTTTCGCGGCCGAATCGACGATCATCTGCTTGTACGCATCGGGCGCAAGGCTTTCTTTGGTCGCGATGAAGCGCGTGCCGAGATAGGCGAGATCCGCGCCGAGCAGCTCGGCGGCGGCGATCTGCCGGCCGTTGTTGATCGATCCCGAAAGGATCACCGTTTTGTCGAAAAATCCCCGGATTTCGTCCAGAAACGCAATCGGGCTGAGCGTACCGGCGTGGCCTCCCGCGCCGGCGCTGACCGCGATCAAGCCGTCGACTCCGGCATCGGCGGCTTTGCGCGCATGGTGCAGATGGATCACGTCGTGAAACACGACGCCTCCGTAAGAGTGCACCGCGTCGACCACGCCGCGCACGGCTCCAAGCGAGGTGATCACCAGCGGCACGCGATGGCGAACCGTGATTTCGAGGTCGGCTTCGAGACGCGGATTGGTGCGATGCACGATCAGGTTCACGCCGAACGGCGCGGGATTGTCGAATGCCGATAATCGCTGTTCGATCTGGTCGAGCCAGGCTTCGTAGCCGGCGCTCGATCGCTGGTTGAGCGCGGGAAATGTTCCCGCCACGCCCGAGCGGCAGGTCTCGACGACCAGGTCGGGGCCGGAAACCAGAAACATAGGCGCGGCGACGGCGGGCACGCGCAGATTTTCGAAATTGGGCGGAAGCATCGGTATCTGCGATTCTAACGTGAGATGACTCATCCGAAATTAACCGCCCGCCAATTGCGGGATTTGCTCCCGAAATTACCCTTCAACCAATTGGTGGGGATGAAAATTACGCGCGTCCACCGGGACGGCGTGACGGTGGAATGTAAGGTTCGCGACGATTTGCTCAACCTGGCCGGAGCGCTGCACGGCGGCGTGTTCGCTACCATGGCCGATGCGGCGGCGGGGATGTCCCTTCAGCGCTATTTCGAAGGCAAGCGGCCCATCGCGACGGTGGAGCTGAAGATCAATTATCTGCGGGCGGTGACGCAGGGACGCGTGTTTGCGCGCGGGCGGGTGCTGCGCGCCGGCCGGACCTTGTGCGTCGTTCGCGTCGATCTGACCGACGAACATAAACGCGAGGTGGGCGCGGCGCTGGTGACCTACATTCTGCTCGATCGGAGCGGCCAGGGATGAATCGGGCGGGGCGGCGCATCTACTAGCTTCGAGAAGAGGCGAAAGGAGATGATTTCGAGATATGAAACCGCTTCCCGTCCTGATGGCCGCCTCGGCGCTGCTCACCGCCGGTGAGATGCCGCAGGTGGGCTCGAAAGCCCCCGATTTCACGCTGAACTCGCAGGAAGGCAAACCGGTAAGCCTGCGCGAGTTTCGCGGCAAATGGGTGGTCCTGTATTTCTATCCCAAAGACATGACGCAGGGCTGCACCATAGAGGCGCACAATTTCCAGCGCGACCTGGCGCAATATCAGCAAAAAGACGCGGTGATTTTGGGCGTCAGCGTCGATTCCGTGGACTCTCACGTGCAGTTCTGCACCAAGGAAAGCCTGACCTTCCGGCTGCTCTCAGACGCGAGCCATCAGGTGACGGCGGCGTACGGGTCGCTGACGGAGATGGCGGGCATGACGCTGGCCGCGCGAAATACATTTCTGATCGATCCCCAGGGCGTGATTCGCAAGGTATATGAGAAGGTGAACCCGAATCCGCACAGCCGGGACGTGCTGGCGGATCTGGATGCTCTCGAAAAAGGCGACGGGTTGAAAAAAAGTGCAGAAGAATAGCCGCCTCCGGCATCTATAGGCAAGAGTGGCGACACGGCAGGACGAATTCGAGGCCCTCGCGATGCCGCATACGCGAAGCTTGCTTCGTGTGGCCCGGCGCATGACTTCTGATCCGGCTGCGGCCGAAGACCTGGTGCAGGAAACCATGCTGCTCGCCTGGCGAAACTTCGCTCAGCTTCGCGAGGGATCGAGCGCGCGGCCGTGGCTGTTTCGCATCCTCATGAACGCATTTTACGGGCATGGGCGAAGGATGCGTTCTGCGCCGGCGATGGTGCCGCTGGACGCGCCGGCGAACGCTCCGGGCGGCGAGCGCGGGCAAAAAGGGCTTTGGGCTCCGGCGCCGTCGCTGGAGGCTACGGATGCGGCCCGGGCGCTCGATACGCTGAGCGAGGAGCATCGCACGGTGCTGTTATTGGGGGTGGTGGAGGGGTTCACATGCGGGGAGATCGCGCAGATTCTTTCGGTGCCGCTCGGGACCGTGATGTCGCGGCTCAGCCGCGCCCGCGAGGCTTTGCGCCATCGCCTGGAGCCGAAGCCGCGCCTGGAGCCGAAGCCGGCCGAACTGAAATGCGCGAAAACGGATGGTTGAAATGACTTGCAAGGACGTCGCCGATTTGCAGCCGCTGTACCTTTCGGGAGAATTGGAGCGGGAGATGAACCCCGCGCGCTATTCCGCGTTCCGCGTTCATCTGGCCACGTGCGAATCGTGCGCGCGCGAGATAGAGCGGACGGCGGAGATCGACCGGGCTTTGCGCGACGGCGTCCAGGCGGACCAGATCGAGAGCGTGCCGCTCGAACATCGCGTGCGCCTCGGCATCGCCGCCGGGCGAAGGCCGCGCATGATGATGTGGATGGCGGCCGCGGCCGCGATGGCGGCGGTGGTGGTGATGGGAGTGATCGGGTCGCAGGTCCTGTTGATGCGGCCCTCTTCGCCGTTGTGCAACGCCGCCGCCGACGATCATCGCGCGGAAGTGGTCCGCGGCGAGCATCGGGCCTGGCGAACCACGACGCCGGAAATTCAAGTGCTCGCCGAACGGCCCGGCGTCAGCGTGCCGTTGTCGGCGCCGCCCGGATATCATCTGGACCGGGGCCGGTTGTGCCGTCTCGAAGGGCAGGTCTATTTGCACCTGGTTTATTCCAACGGCGCGCAGGAATTTTCGCTGTTTTTGCGGCATCGCGGCGCGGAATTACCGCCCGGAGCGGCCAAAGACAGCGCCAACGGCCGGCCTCTTTACACCGCCGATCGCGGGCATGAACACGTCGCGTTTCTCCAGACCGATCGGCTGACCGCGCTGATCGTTACCGACCAATCCAGCCGGACGGCGCTCGAACTGGCGCGGTTCGCGGCGTCCACTTTGTAAATCCCCGTCGAAAACGTCACTCGGCGCCGTTGTTATACAATCAGCCTTGTCTTCATGCGCCTTCCATTTTGCGGGATTTTAGCCATCATTTCCGCGACTACCGCCATGGCCGCCGCCGATCGGATCACCGCTCCGGTGGATCCCAATCGAACCACCAGGCTGGCCGGCCGGGTGCCGCGCGGCGCGCAGCCGCAATACGATCAGGGTCCGGTCGATCCGTCCATGCCGATCCAATATGCGACCCTGCTGATGACGCCGGCGCCGGGCCTCGACACGCTGCTCGCCGATCAGCAGAACCCGTCTTCGGCGGACTATCATCGCTGGTTGACGCCGGAACAATTCGGGAGCAGCTTCGGCCTGTCGGCGAACGACGTCGCGAAAGTGACGGGCTGGCTCCAGTCGCAAGGGCTGACGGTGAACGACGTCGCAAGAGGAAGGAACTGGATCACCTTCAGCGGCACGGCGCAAACGGTGGGCCGCGCGCTCTCGACCGAATTTCATCATTACCGGGTCAACGGCGAGCTGCATTTTGCGAACACCGCCAATCCGTCGATCCCGGCGGCGCTGGCGGGCGTGGTGGCCTCGATCGAGGGGCTGACCGATTTCGGTCTCCAACCCGCGATCGTTCAACCGGTGGCGTTGCCCGATTACAACAGCGGCTCGTCGCACTATATCGCGCCCGACGATTTCGCCACCATCTATGACGTGGCTCCGTTGTACGCAGCGGGAATCGACGGCACCGGGCAGAAACTGGCGGTGGTGGGGCAAAGCGACATCAATCTGGGCGATATCCGGACCTTTCGCCAGAAATTCAATCTGGCGGTGAAGGATCCGCAACTGGTGCTGTACGGTCCGGATCCGGGAACCGTCGCAGGCGCTGAGACGGAGGCCGATCTCGATCTGGAATGGTCCGGAGCGATCGCCCGCAACGCCGGCATCGTGTACGTGTATTCGAAAGACGTGAACCTTTCGGCGCAGTATGCGATCGACCAGCGCCTGGCGCCGGTGCTCAGCATGAGCTTCATCGGCTGCGAGCTGGACAATTCGCCCGCGCTGCGTGCGCTTGCGCAGCAGGCCAATGCGGAAGGCATCACGATGATCGCGGCTTCGGGCGACTGGGGCGCGGCGACGTGCGACGCATCTTCGCCGACACAGCAGGCCTCGAAGGGCGTGAGCGTCGGATCGCCGGCGAGTTTTCCCGAAGTGACGGCGATCGGCGGAACGACGCTGGTGGAGGGAACGGGCAACTATTGGGCGCCGGGCAATGGCCCGAACGGCGGCTCGGCTCTGTCGTATATTCCGGAAAAGGCCTGGGACGACGCGGTGGATTTTGGAGACGGATTGGAGGCTTCGGGCGGCGGGCCGAGCGCGGTATTCCCGAAACCATCCTGGCAGGCCGGCCCGGGCGTGCCCAGCGATAACGCGCGCGACATTCCGGACCTGTCCTTTACGGCGTCGCCCAATCACGACCCCTACCTGTTCGTCAGCAGCGGGCAACTCTACGTGGTGGGCGGAACGTCGGGGGGCACGCCTGCGTTTGCGGGCATCGCCACGCTGCTGAATCAGTATCTGGTGTCGAAAAATATCGCGACGCAGGCGGGGCTGGGCAATGTGAATCCGATGCTGTACCGGCTGGCGCAGTCGACCACGGATGTTTTTCACGACGTGACCAACGGCAGCAATGACGTTCCGTGCGAGCAGGGGACCGCAAGCTGCGTCAACAGACTGCTCGGATTCGCGGCCGGCCCGGCCTACGATCGGGCGACGGGGCTCGGGTCCGTGGATGCTTCTCACCTGGTGCATGAGTGGACGACCGGCACGTCCAGCACGACCACGCTGACGGCCAATCCGTCAAATTACGGGCTCTCCGATACGGTGCAGTTGACGGCAACGGTCGCGGGCGGCGGCAGTGCGGCCCCCACCGGAACGGTGACGTTTCTGGCCAACGACAATTCGCTCGGCACGGCCACGCTGGCGCCGGTGAATGGCGCGGCGTCGGCGACGCTGGGCGCGCCCGGCCTTCTGATCGCGGGCGGAAACGGAACGGTCAGCGCGCTCTATAGCGGCGACGGCGTGTACAACGCTTCGGGCGCAACGGCGGCGGTTACGCTGAATCTTCCCTCAACCGGATCGCTGGTGGTGCCGTCGATCACGCCGACCGTCGTCTCGCAAAGCGCGAACATCTGGCCGTTCACGATCACGCTCACCGAAAAGGCCGGCGTCGCGACCCGGTTGACCCAGATTCTCGAAAACGGGGTGAGCCAGTCTCTGGGCGTTTTTGCGTCGACTGCGATTCCGGCCAAGGGCAGCATTTCAGCCAATGTTTACGAGGCCGGGCTCACGCCGCCGGTGAACCTCACCTTCCAGTTTTCGGGCGTGGATGCGAGCGGGCGCGCGTGGTCGCAATCGATCACGGTTCCGTTTGCGGGACCTCCCGGACCGGCGTTCATTCCGTCGATGACGCTCACCGCCGCGCCGGCCGAGGTGCAGCAGAATCCGAATGCCGAAACGTCGTGCCAGTGGGCGCAACAATTGACGCTCCAGGAAACCAGCGGATTTCTCGAGCTGCTCTCGAGCTTTCACGCGCAGGCGCAAGGCTTCGGCAACACCACCACGGACCTCAGCGATCAGATTCAGGCGATCTTCGGTACCACGCGCCTGGCTCCCTACGGGACGCTGCGCGGAACGCTGTGTTTGCCGGGCGCGCAGGGGACGTCGCAAATATTGGCGATCAGCGGCGCGAGCGAGATCGGCTCGCAGGTGTCGGCGGCGGTTGAAACCATGAACGCCGCGCCGGCCGTGCATCCCGCGGCCATGTCGGTATCGCCCGCCGTGGTGGAGATGCTGGCCGATCCGCTTTCGCAGGTTGGAACCGGAATCGTGAACCTCCATTTCGACGGCCGCTCGCCGCAATGGAGCGTGTCGATCGCGGGGCATGCTCCGTGGCTGAGCGTGTCGCCGGTTTCAGGCGCCGGCAACGCCCAATTGACCCTTCAGGCGGCGGCGGGGCTTTCGAGCGGCGCTTACGACGCCACGTTGACCATTCAATCGAGCGATGTGCTGCCCCAGGCCATTAGCGTGCGGGTCGTGTTCGTCGTGGGCGGATCGAATACGACGATCATCGATGGCGTGTCGAGCGCGGCCGCGCCGAGCGTCGTGTTTGCGCCGGGAATGCTCGCGAGCGTGTACGGGTCGAACCTTGCTCCGTCAGAGTTTTTGGCGAATCATGTGCCGCTGTCCTTCAACCTGGGCGGCGTTTCGGCGACGGTGAACGGAATCTCGGCTCCGCTGGATTTTGTCTCGCCCGGACAGATCAATCTTCAGATCCCGTATGAGACCAGCGCGGGTTTGGCGGTGCTGGCCGTGAACAACAACGGGCAGATCGCGTCCTACATTTTGCCCATAAATGTTTCGGCGCCCGAACTGTTCATCTCGCCGCAAGGATTCCTGATCCCGACCCCGAGCGCGCACGCGGGCGATACGATTTTCGCTTACATGACCGGCGAGGGTGACGTTGCGCCGTTCCTGGCGACCGGGAATACGCCGGCATCGGGAACCGCGGTGAAGAATCTGCCGGCGCCGCTTCAGCCGGTGTCGATCACGGTCGGCGGAGCGAAGGCGGCGATCACGTTTGCGGGAATCGCGCCGGGCTTGGTGGGAGTGACGCAGATCAATTTCACGATTCCCAGGAGTGTCGCCTCGGGCGTGCAGCCGGTGGTGGTGACGGTGGGCGGGGCATCCAGCTCCGGCGCGAACCTCCGCATCGAATGAGCTGGCAAGAAGAGATCGACGAAATCCGGCGGCGCGAAGCGCTGGCGCGGGAGATGGGCGGCGCGGCCAACGTGGACCGGCAGCACGCGGCCGGCCGGCTGACGGTTCGGGAACGAATCGAGCGCCTGCTCGACGCCGGATCGTTTCACGAATCGGGCGCGCTGGCCGGGCAGGCCAAATACGATGCGCAAGGCCACCTGATCTCCTTCCTGCCGTCGAATTTTGTGGCGGGAACAGGGCGCATCGACGGGCGGCCGGTGGTGGTGGGCGGCGACGATTTTACGGTGCGCGGCGGAGCTGCGGACGCCTCGATCGGCAACAAAATGGGCCATGCCGAAAAGCTCGCGCGCGGCTTGCGCCTGCCCATGGTGCGGCTGGTGGATGGAACCGGCGGCGGAGGCAGCGTCAAAACCATCGAGCAGATCGGACGGACCTACGTGCCGGCGAATCCGGCGTGGGACACGATCACGGCGATGCTCGGCGAGGTGCCGGTGGCCGGCGCGTGCCTGGGGCCGGTGGCGGGATTGGGCGCGGTGCGCGTGGTTACTTCCCATTTTTCGGTGATGGTTCGCGAATCGAGCCAGCTGTTTGTCGCGGGCCCGCCGGTGGTGGAGCGGGGCGTCGGCGAAAGGGTTTCGAAAGAGCAGCTCGGCGGGCACGAAATTCACGCTCGCGGAAGCGGCGCGGTGGATAACGAGGTCGATAGCGAAGACGAGGCGTTCGCGCAGATCCGGCGGTTTCTTTCCTATCTTCCGTCGAACGTGTGGCAGGCGCCGCCGCGCCAGGTTTCTAGCGACGGCGCGCAGCGCCGCGACCAGGAGTTGATCGCGATCATCCCGCGCGACCGGCGGCGCAGTTATGACGCGCGGCGGATTTTACAACTGGTCTTCGATCAGGATTCGTTGTTCGAGATGGGCTATTTTTATGGGCGTCCGGTAGTGGCGGGGCTCGCGCGATTGAGCGGATATCCGGTGGGTTTCCTCGCGAACGATCCGCGGCAGGGCGGCGGCGCGCCGAACGCGGCGGCGTGCGACAAGATGATCCGGCTGGTGGATTTGTGCGACACGTTCCATCTTCCGGTGGTGAATTTCGTCGACAATCCCGGATTTCTGATCGGCACGGCGGCCGAGCGCGCGGGCACGGTTCGCGCGGGTGCGCGGGCCTTGGTCGCGGTGTATCAGGCGGCGACGCCGTGGATCTCGATCCTGATCCGGAGATGCTACGGAGTGGCGGGCGCGGGCCACGGAAACGCGCAGGGATTGAATCTTCGCTACGCGTGGCCGTCGGGCGATTGGGGATCGCTGCCGATCGAAGGCGGCGTGCAGGCGGCGTACCGGCGCGATATCGAGGCGTCGCCCGATCCGGATGCGCGGCGGCGCGACATCGAGAATGCGCTGAATCAATTCCGGTCGCCGTTGCGGACGGCGGAAGCGTTCGGGGTGGAAGAGATCATCGATCCGCGCGATACGCGTCCGCTGTTGTGCGAATGGGTGGAGCAGGCCTATTCGCTGCTCCCCTCCGAACTGGGGCCGAGGGTTCGTTCGATGCGGCCGTAGGATCACATCGCAGCGATGACGGCGCGGGTGAACTCATCCGTCGACGCTGTGCCGCCGACGTCGCGCGTCAGATGTTTGCGCTCCGCGTACACTTTTTCGACGGCCGATTGCAGACGATTCGCGGCGGTCTGCTCCTTCAGATGCGTCAGCATCATGACGCCCGACAGCATCATCGCGGTCGGATTCGCGATGCCTTTTCCGGCGATGTCGGGCGCCGA